>CAIKZH010000074.1 GCA_903831865.1 uncultured Coriobacteriia bacterium | reverse complement strand
GATCTACCCGCGCCCGGGGCTGGTCGTCGTCGTCAGCGGCCTGATGGAAGGGGGCGCGCACTCGCTTCTTCGGGACGTCCTCGGTGCGCTGGCGAAGTCCTGGCGCCTCGCGATCGTCACCACGGGCGAGGTCGCCCACCCGCTCGAGCCGGGCTTCCGGGAGCTGACCCCGGACATCGTTCATCTCCCGGGCTTCCTGGAGGAGTCGTGGTGGCTGCCGTTTCTCACCCATGTCGTGGCCTCCCGCGGGGCGAAGGCGATCCTCAGCAGCGACAGCCTCTGGTATCTGGAGCACGTGACCGACGTGCGGCGCGCTCACCCGGAGCTGCGGCTCTACGACATCTCGCACAACCACGTGCCGACGAGCACGTTCCGCGCCGCGATTCGCAATAGCGGCGCGATCGACCGGCACGTGGCCGTGAGCGCGGCGACCGCATCGGGACTGGTCCGGGCGGGCGTGCCGGCCGCCCGGGTCGTCGCGATCCCGAACGGCGTGGACGAGGGGCTGTTCGACGGGGGCCGGTTCGACCGCGTCGAGGCACGCCGGGCGCTCGGAGTGGACGGAGACACCTGCGTCCTGCTGTGGGCGGGGAGGATGGGCGAGGAGAAGCGACCCTTGGCGTTCCTCGCGCTCGTCGAGACGCTTGCCGAGGAGGTCCGCGTGACGGGGGTGATGTTCGGCGACGGGCCGCTCTCCGGCGCGGTGGACGCGGCGATCGGCCGCCTTCCCCCGCACGTCCGCGTCGAGCGGCGGCCGGGCGTCCCGCGAGCCGAGATGCCCCGTGCCTATTCGGCCGCGGACCTGCTGGTGCTCACCTCGTCCGTGGAGGGGATGCCGCTCGTCGTGCTGGAAGCGCTCGCCACGGGATGCCCGGTCGCGGCGACGGAGGCGGGGGACGTGGCGCGGGTCGTCCAGCACGAGGTGAACGGGTATCTGGTGAAGGTCGACGCGGTCGCGAGTCTCTCCCACCACGTTCGCCGCTTCGCCTGCGATCCGTCGCGGCGCTCCGCGATGCGCCGCGCCGCCGCGGAGACCCTGCGCGCGAGCCCGTACAGGTCACGACACATGGGCGACGGGTACGTCCGCCTTCTCGCCGAGGCCTCCGCCCCTTTGCCCTGAACGAGCCGGGAGCCCGGACGGAACGCCTTCCGGGCATCCCTCCGCGAGGCTCTCGCGTTCAGTAGGTGAGGCCGTAGCGCTCGCGGAGGCGTGCCTCGAGGGGCGCCTTGTACGAGGCGACCGAGACGCGCCCTTCCGTCTCGCGCAGGACGTGCGCCTCGTGGTGCTCGAGGCGCGTCACGTACCAGGCGTGAAAGACGCCGCCGGCGATCGTCGGCACGTGGGGGTTCCCGACGGCGAACTCGGCCGCGAGGTCGATGCGGTGCCGGACCACGTCGAGCCCGGCGGCCAGCACCCGGATCGTGGCTTCCTCGCCCGTGTCGGTGTCGTCGCCCCGCAGCTTTCGCAGCGTGACCAGCGTTCCGTAGTCCCGCTTGAAGAAGGCCATGAAGTGAGGGTGAACGTACCATCCGTGCGGATTCCCCTTGTGCTTGTCGACGAAGGCCGCGCCTGCCAGGCGGACCCGCTCGTCGAGCTTGTCGACGGTACCCTCGAGCCAGTCGGAGCTCACCGGGTGGGCGTCGGAGTCCAGGAGGACGACGCGTTCGTGGAGGGCGAGGCGGAGCGCCCTCTCGGCGGCCTCGGCGTGCCCGTGACCGAAGGTCCGCCACTGCCCGAACCGGACGAGCCGGACGTCCGGCTGCCTCGACATCCACTCGCGCGTACCGTCCCGGCTCCCTCGATCGACCACGAGGAGCTCGTAGTCGCGCGACCCGACGAACTCGCGCACCTTCTCGACGAGGAGACGGGAGACGAACAGACCGTCGTGCGTGACGGTGATGACGCTGACGGGGGGAAGCGGGCGGGCCGCGTTCGGGCTATTCAAGGTGTCCCGCTCCGTCGCGCATGCGCGTCGGCATCGTGGCCGGAGCGGCTACGATTCTAGATAATCCCGGCCATTCCGGAGAATGGCCCCCCTCCAGGCTCGAGCCGGGCCGTCACGGAAACGGCGCGATTTCATATTGGAACGAAGCAGGCCTGGCCCTCGCCCGGCTATCGCCGCCATACCGTGACGATCGTGCCGTCGCCAGCCGGAACGCGGAACCGCGCGACCTCGTGCAGCGCCGTCTGCCGCTCCATCAGGCGGCCCATCTGGAGAAGGCCCGCCGTGTCGGGAACCCGCTGATGCCAACCCGACGAGGCAGGCACATCGACGTACACGATGACGTCCACCGGTCCGGAGGCCAGCCATTCCCCGAACACCGCGGCGTTCCGTTCGTTCGTCTCCGCGACGTCGAATCCCCTCGGACCCGGCGAGACCCGCTCGGCCCGACCGTATCTTTCCAGGTAGGTCCAGCCAGCGAGGTAGCGTAAGGGGACTGCGCCCAGCACCGCGGGATGGCGGGCGTTGGCCAGGTATGGCAGGTACGCATCGGTCAGATCCAGCGTGCTCGGCACGTCGAGACGGACACCGCCCTCCGGCGCGTGGGGAGGAGCCAGAAGCCCGGGCGCCTCCGCTCCGACCAGCAGCGCTCCCACGAGAGCCGCGGTCCACCGCGCCTCGCGGCGTCGCTCGCCCACGAGCCATCCGAGGCCAGCCCCCGCCAGCACCCACACCACCGGCATCCACGAGTGCAGGAACCGGCTCTTCCGGTTGGGGTGAGGGACGGTCGCCATCGCGGCCAGCACGAGGAACAGCAGGAGTGTCCCGGACCCGGCGCGCAGCCGTCCCGACGCCCACCCGGCGACGGCGCCGAGGACCATCACGGCCACCGCGATCGCGCTCCAGACACCGAGGTGGTAGTCCTGCGCCGCGGCCCGCGCGTAATACCGGAATCCCGCCAACCGGTCCGACGTGGGGAACTCGCCTCCGTTCGTGCCGGGCCACAGCACCCAAGCGAAGCGGCCGAGCTTGCCCGGCATGGCGAGCCAGACGGCGGCGGGGAGCAAGTGCCACCATAGCAGGGCCCTGCGGGCTGGCCGTGGCAACGGCCACGCGCGCCACAGAAGCGGCGCCAGCGACGCGGCCACCAGCAGCCAGTAGTTGTACTTGACGAAGAAGAGAGCCGAAAGAGAAAGGGCCAGAACGGTCCACTCCCGCGGCGCGCCGCGCTGCTCGACCTGTATGGCCGCGTAAAGCGCCAGCAGCGTGAGGCAGGCGCCCGGCCCTTCGATCATCACGTCCGTGGCGAAGGCACGCCCCGCGGGGCTCACGAGCACGAAGAGCGCAGCGACGACTCCCGCGACGGAGCCGCCTCGCACCACCAGCCGGCGCGCGAGCAGGAACGCGAGCACCGCGGTGCCGGCGTAAGACAGCAGGCTCGGCAGGACGGCCATCCTCACGTCGAAGCCGCTCAGGAGCATGGCCAGCCCGACCATCGCTCCGTCGTGAAGCGGGGGCCACGTGCGGGCGGAGTCCACGTCGCGCGCGAGCTCGTACCAGCGCAGGTGCCGCAGGTCGCCCGCCAGACCGAGTCCGAATTCCAGGTGTGCGTTCCGGTCGTGGATCAGGTCGGTCCAGAGGTGGCGCCACGACGGCAGGTAGCGCAGCCACAGGGCGAGGGCGGCACCGAGGGCGACGGCCGCCATCGCGGCCGGCGCGGCCCAAGTCACGCCGCTCGGACTGCCGTCGTCTGGCGGTCGGTCGAGAATGACTTCCATGATGCCGTCGGGACCGATGGATCTTAGCAAGTCGACGCTCTCCCACGCCGCGCCAAGCAGGATCTGGCCACGGCGGCCGCTGTCCAGGCGGGTGGGAGCAAGCCCTCCCCTTCGCCGCGGCGGTCACGGCATCTGTAGAGCGCGTTCCGGAATTGCCGCGCTCCTCCGCGCCGGGCCGAATCGCGGACAGCTGCCACGTGCCGATCGAGCGAGTCGCCGTGGCGCCGCAGCCGATCGATCCCGGTCCCTGGCGGCGGGCGATCCAGGCGGCGTCCGAGCCTCCGCAGACCGTAAGGACGATTCTCTCCGTGGCTCACCGGTGCCCCGGGAAGGACGTTGCCAACGTCGTCGCCACGATGCCACGGAGGACATCTCGAGAAGATGCCGGCACTCCGGAATATCGCTGCGAGAGGCCTGTCCTATACCCGAGAGGTCCTTGGCGCCGGTCCGAGCTCCGTTGTCTCCGTCCATCGATGCTCACGACGACCCGCCACGCCTTGCCCGCTACGACGCGTTTGCCCTCTCGGCGTCGGCGCATGGGCCCGCGTTGCCGGGCACAGGACGCTTGGCGCGGGCGCGCCGTGGCGGTCGAGGTGGCTCGCCCGCGCCGCATACTCGTAAGCGCGCGACAATGAGCTGATGACACGTCTGACCCCTCGTCTGGTCGGCACCGCGTCGGACCCGGCGACGGTCAACCGACTCGGGTTCGTCGGGTGCCGTGTCCGTGCCATCGAGACGGAGGCGGCGATACCCGGACAGGCCGTGTACCTCCTCATATCGCGGGAGACAAGGCGCTGGGCTGCCGCCCGCCTTCCCGAACAAGCCGACAAGGTTCGCCGATCGCGGATACAGCAGGTCGAGTCGGTGCAGGAGCCAGAGTGGATCGAGTCCTTCCCACACATCCGGGAATACCAACGACCGGGAGCGCGCCCGGTCCGGAACGGCCATCGCGGAGACAGTGAAAGGACGGACGATCATGCCCAATCGCGACGACCCCTCATCGGAGCAGACCGTCCTCGGCGTGCACCGCGGCATCTTCATGCTGGGCCTCGTCAGCTTCCTGACTGACCTCAGCTCGGAGATGATCTTCTCGGTCTTCTCTGTCTTCCTGACCGCGATTCTGGGTGCCTCGGCGGCACTTCTAGGAATCATCGAGGGGATGGCGGACTTCGCCGCCTCCTCCCTCGACTACGTGGCCGGCTTCGTCTCCGATCGAACCGGCAAGCGGAAGACTCTCACCATCCTGGGCTACGCGTTCTCGACGCTGGCCAAGACGATCATCGCGCTCCAGAGCACTCTGTTCTCGGCCGCCGCGTTCCGCGTGATCGAGCGCTTCGGGAAGTCCTTTCGCGGAGCTCCGCGTGATGCCTGGATCTCATCCATGGCAGCCCAGAAGGATGCCGGCTTCTCTTTTGGGGTCCACAAGGCCATGGACAAGTCGGGGGCGATCCTCGGCCCGATTGCCGCCTACTTCATCCTGGACCGTCTGGGCGAGACCGCTTCGGCATTCAAGGTCCTATTCCTGGTGGCCCTCGTACCCGCCGTCATGGCGGTGCTGCTCCTCTTCTTCATCAGTGAGAAGCCGGCCATACCGGCCGAGAGAGAGAACATCTTCAGGGCATATAGAACGTTCGGCCCCGATTTCAAGCACTACCTCCTCACCTCTGGCCTCTTTTCCCTGGCCTATTTCAGCTTCGGCTTCCTGCTGCTCAAGGCCTACAGCCTGGGCTTCGCCATTCAGAGCGTCACCCTGCTCTACGCGCTATACAACGTGTCCTTCGTGATCGCGGCGCCGCTCCTGGGAAAGCTGGGCGACCGCGTTGGCCGGCGCAAGATCCTCGGCCTCGGGTACGTCCTATATACCTTGATGTGCGTGGGCTTCATTTTCGCCTCCGCGAAATGGCAGGTAGTGGCGATGTTTCTCGTCTTCGGCGTCTTCTACGCCATCGATGAAAGTCAGAGCAAGGCCTACATCACCGACATGGAACAGACCAGAAGAGGCACGGCCATCGGCGCCTATAGCTTCTTCACGGGTCTCGTTTACCTTCCCGCGTCGATCATCGCGGGAGCGCTGTGGAAGGTCAACCCGAGCTACGCCTTCGGGTTTGCTGGAATCATCTCCGCGGCCGCTCTCGGGCTCTTCGCTTCGCGCGGACGCAAGAACGCATGACCAGGACGGGCGCGATGGAAATGCCGCGATGTGATGGCGCGCAGCCGGAATCGGTCT
>CAIKZH010000073.1 GCA_903831865.1 uncultured Coriobacteriia bacterium | reverse complement strand
GGCGATGATGGCGTCGTTGAGCGGCCGGAACGAGCCGCGGTAGAAGCCGCCCTGCATGTAGTTGAGGTACTCGTGGCTGAAGCCGGCGACCAGCGGCTCGTGGTAATCCGGGATGTGGATCGGGCCGCGGTTGGGGTAGTTGGCGATCGCCATGCGCACGATCTCGCGCGCCGTCTCGGGGGCGCGGTGCTCGTCGAACTCCACGTGCACCGCGCCGGGGATCTTGGCCTTGGGCGAGGTCGTGACGAGCTGCGTGTGGAAGCGCTGCGCCAGCGGGCCGAGGGCCTGCATGATGCACTGCACGTCGACGACCATCGTCTCGACGGCGCCGGTGAGCACGGCGAGCTCCTGGTGAAGGAAGTTGCCGGCCGCCGGGATGCCGTAGCGCATGAGGATCTCGTTGCTGGTGCAGCAGATGCCGGCGAGGTTGATGCCTTCCGCGCCGGCGGCCTTGGCCTCGGCGATGAGCTCGGGGTCGCGCGAGGCCTCTACGAGCATCGCCGACAGCGTGGGCTCGTGCCCGTGCACGATCACGTTGACCTGGTCGCTCTTGAGCACGCCGAGGTTGACCTCGGACGAGAGCGGCGAAGGAGTACCGAAGAGGATGTCGCTGATGTCGGTGCTCAGCATGGCGCCGCCCCAGCCGTCGGCCAGCGAGCAGCGCAGCGAGCTCTTGAGGATGTTCTCGGCGTCGAGGTCGACGCCCTCGTGCGTGCGGTGCATCACTTCGGCGATCTCCCGGTCCACCGCGCGCGGCGTGATCCCGAGCTTGTGCCACAGCTGCTGGCGCTTCGGCGTGGCGCGCTTGGTGTAGAGGATCTCACCGTGCTGCTGACCGAACTGCGTCAGTGCAGTCTCAGCGACGTCGGCGGCGACCTCCATGACGGTGCGGCCCGCGGTCGGAACGTCCAGATAGTCCGCCACGATCATCAGTTTCTGCTCGTCCTTGATCTTGTAGTCGCCCGCCTCTCCCGTGGCGGCGGAGAGCAAGGTGAGCGCCATGTCTCGGCCGTGGTCGGAGTGGGCGGCCGTGCCGCCCGCTACCTGGCGCGCGAAGTGGCGGGCGGCGATGGTCCCCTGATCCGCGCCACAGACGCCCGTCTTCTCCCCGGCGTCCTTACCGACCAGGCGGCACGGGCCCATGCTGCAGATGCGGCAGCAGGCGCCACTCTCGCCGATCGGACAGGGCTTCATCTCCTCGGCGCGCGAGAACGCGGTCGGGATACCCTTTGACGCTGCATCATCGAGCATCTCGATCGCGGCCGGGTCGATGCTCCTCTTGTCTGCCATCAACGACTCCTTCGGTGATCCGTCATGAACGCGTGATTGCCGCGAAGAACGTCTGCCGGTTCACGGGCGCCCATTTCAGTACTTCCTGTGGTCGCCGGACATGGCGAGGTCGAGCTGGTCCGTGAGAGTGACCCTGGACCCGTTCGAAGCCCACTCGGGCTTGTTTCTCGGATGCTTGTCGGGTTGGAGCAAGTCGCCGACTGAGTAGCCTGCCGCCTCCAGCTCTTGAGCCAATGCGGCGACGTTGGTCCGGGCCGGATCGAAACGAACCTTCACCGTGCGCGGCATTGCTTCTGCCTCGACGTCCGCGACTCCCGTGATGGCGCAGAGCACGTCGCGCACTTTGATCACGTGGTGGTCGGCCCACATGCCCGGGACCGTGAGAGACTTCTCCTCCAAGGTTCCTCCTTCGTGTCGCACAGAGTGCGTCGAATCCGAAGACACGGCAGGTCACACGCCTCCGCCACGATGTGGACACCGCGTTTCCGTCGGCAGGTGTGTGAGCTGACGCTACTCGTCCGATCAAGCGCGTTGCTCTAGCAAGAATGCATACGATGGTCTTACTAATTTGGTCGTTCACACGCCGCAGCACACGTCGCGAAGAGCGTCGGAACGTGGCGCCGAGGTTTGAGGAGAGGCTACCGATGAGGCCGAGTCCGCTCGGCCGACCGGCCGAGCGGATCTTGGATCTAAGCCTCGGCTTCGGGTTCTGTGTGGCCGGCTGGTGGCGTG
>CAIKZH010000072.1 GCA_903831865.1 uncultured Coriobacteriia bacterium | reverse complement strand
GGCACGTCTTTCCAACGTCAAGGGCCTCGGTTCGCTCAGCGGACCGAGGCCCGTTCGTCTCGGTCGGGAACAATCGACGTAACAGGAGTCACCAACCACGTTCAGGCTGGTGAGCGTGATAGAATCGCCGTCGGCCCTACACGCTGGCTGAAGAATCCGCTTGAGAGGAACCATTCGCTATGGCGTATAACGACCTCTTCCTGCGCGCTGCCCGGTGCGAACCCACAGAGCGCACCCCTGTGTGGATGATGCGCCAGGCGGGTCGCTACATGCAGGAGTACCGCGATATCCGAGCCAAGCACGGCTTTCTTGAGATGTGCCGCACGCCGGAGCTGGCCGTCGCTGTCTCGATGCAGCCGGTAGATCTGGTCGGAGTGGACGCCGCGATCATGTTCTCCGACATCCTCGTCGGCTTCCCGGGCATGGGATTGGATCTCGAGTTCGCCAAGGGCGAGGGCCCGATCATCCACAACCCGGTTCGCACTGCTGCCGACGTGGCGCGGATAGGCGTCGCCGACCCCCTCGATGACACCGGCTTCGTGATGGAGACCGTGAAGATCCTTCGCCGCGAACTCGAGCACAAGGTGCCGCTCATCGGCTTTGCCGGCGCACCATTCACCCTTGCGAGCTACGCGATCGAGGGTCGAGGCACGCGGGACTACGAGAACTGCAAGGCCCTGATGTGGAGCGAGCCGGCGGCGTGGGACGCGCTGCTCACCAAGTTCGCCGACACGACGATCGCCTACCTCTGCGCCCAGATCGATGCAGGGGTGCAGGCCGTGCAGCTCTTCGACAGCTGGGTGGGGTATGTGGCGCCGCGCGACTACGAGCGCTCCGTTCTTCCTCACACCAAGCGCGTGATCGACGCGGTCAAGACCCACGGTAACAAGGTGGTCCCAAATGGCGGTGTGCCGGTGATCCACTTCCCCAACGGCGCAACATCGATGCTCGATCTGGCACAGAAGGCCGGCGGCGACGTGATCGGTGTCGACTGGCGGATTGACATGCGCAGTGCGGTTGAGCAGATATCGCCGAAGTTCGCGATCCAGGGCAACATCGACCCGGTGGCGCTCTTCGCGCCTGACGACGAACTCGAGGCCATGGTCGTCGAGATCCTCGAGGCAGTAGGCACCCGCCCGGGCCACATCTTCAACCTCGGCCACGGCATCCATAAGACGAGCGATCCGGAGAAGGCCCGCACGATGATCCACATCGTCCACGAGCACTCCAACCGAATCCGCTCGGGTGCGGGGGCCTAGTCGCCGTGACGCGCGCCGGAGTGCTTCTTCAGGGGTACGGCGGGCCGGCGACGGTCGACGACGTGCGCCCGTTCATGTGCAACCTCACAGGTCGAGTGCCCTCCGAGGAGCTCGTCGCCCGAATCTGCGCGAACTACGAGGCGATCGGCGGCGGCTCACCGCTGCTCGGCATAGCCGAGGAGATCGCATCGGCACTGCATGTCCGGCTTGCTCTTGACGGCAACGACGTGCCTGTTCGTGTGGGCATGCGCTACTGGGAACCCTACATCGCCGACTCGCTCAGCGAACTGGTCGAGATGGGCTGCGACAAGGTGATCGCCGTTTCTCTCTCGGCGTTCGAGAGCGAGATCGCGACGGG
>CAIKZH010000071.1 GCA_903831865.1 uncultured Coriobacteriia bacterium | reverse complement strand
GTGGAGGCCGTACATGACGGAAGTCAATTGATCCTCGCGCCCCGGGTCGGGCCGCCGCCACTGGTACGTTATGATCGAGCGCACCGCATCCCGCCACCAGCGCACGTCCCCCATCACATCCGTCCCTTTTCGAAGCGAGACCTCATGCCGCGACCCGACGACAGTGGCCGGACCGAAGCCTCGGACGCCCCCCACCTGCCCGGTTCCATCGCCGAGGCGGAATCCGACGCGAGCAGCCCCACTTCGGCCGTCGTGGCCCGAGGAGGCACGTTCGAGTCCTTCCGGCACCGCGCGTACCTGCTGTTCTGGAGCGGAGCGCTGGTCAGCAACGTCGGGACGTGGATGCAGGCGACGGTGGTCGCACTCATCGCCTACGGCTTCCGCCGTTCAGAGGCCGACCTGGGCCTCATCACCTTCGCCTCACAGATCCCGAACCTGTTCCTCGCGCTGCCGGGCGGTGTGCTCGCCGACCGCGTCGACAAGCGCAAGCTCATCATCTGGGCCCAGGTCCTGCTCATGTTCCAGGCCATCGCATTCGGGATACTCTACGTGACCGGGAACCTGAGCGCGGCCACCCCTGTCGCGTCCCTCGTGCTCGTGGCATCGCTCGGATTGCTCGCGGGGGTGCTGACGGCCCTGTCGTTCCCGGCTTGGCAGGCGATAATCCCTGACCTCGTACCGCGTGAGAACCTTCTGAACGCGATCGCACTCAACTCCGCGCAGTTCCAGTCGGCGCGCATGCTCGGCGGCGCGGTCGCACTCGGCGTCATCTCCCTGGCCGGACAGACCGCCGGCATCGCCGACGTCTTCTGGATCAACGCGATAAGCTTCCTGTTCGTCATCGCCGCCCTCCGGGCGGTGCGAGTCGCACCGCGTGCGGTGGAAACGCGCGGGGCGGCAGGTCGGGATGGGACGTGGAAGACCCTCACCCAGGGTGTACGTTACGCGGCCACGAACCGCATCATCGGCATCGTCATCCTGAGCACGGCGATCATCACGTTCGTGGGCATGCCCTACGTGTTCCTCTTGCCGTCGGTCGCTGACAAGGTGCTGGGCTTCCACAGCAGGGCCGCGTACACGAGCATCTACACGATACTGTTCACCTTCAACGGCTTGGGCGCCCTCGCCGGCGCGCTCATAGTCGCGAGCCTCCCGCACCGAGTACGGCGCGAGCGTCTCATGCGCTGGACGATACTCGCCACGGCGGTGGTCCTCATCGCCTTCGCGTTCACGCCCTGGCTGTGGCTGTCCATCGCCCTGTCGGCGGTCGCCGGCGCGTGTCTGCTGACCACCAACTCCCTTGCGAACACGTCCGTCCAGGCGAACGTACCTCACAAACTGCGTGGACGCGTGATGTCCGTCTACATCATGTGCTTCTTGGGAGTCATGCCCCTGTCCGCTGCGGTGTTCGGTCCCATCGCCCAGATGATCGGACCGTCCCGAGCCATCGCAGGAGGTGCGATCGTCCTTGCGCTCTGGGCCCTGTTCCTGATAGCGCGGCCCGACCTGCTCACGCCGGACCCGAAGGCCGACGCGGAGGGTTAGCCCTGGACGACCCTGTTGCTCAGCGCGCCGATCCC
>CAIKZH010000070.1 GCA_903831865.1 uncultured Coriobacteriia bacterium | reverse complement strand
CTCGCCGCCGTCGCTGCCACTCTCAATAGCCGGCCCCGCAAGACCCTCAGCTGGAGAACGCCGGCAGAAGCATTCGATGACCTGCTACGCTCCGCAATACAAGCCAGCGTTGCGACGACCCCTTGAACCCGGGCAGTACACATCATATGAGTACACCGAACGGCTCAAGAGGGCCGGCATCGCCCCGAGCAGAGGTCGCACAGGCACCGCCTTGGACAACGCCATGGCCGAGTCCATCATGTCGACGCTGAAGCGCGAACTCACCAAACGTCACACACGGAGGACGCGACTGGACCTCGAGCTCGCCATCGTGAGCTACGTCGGCTGGTACAACGCCCGTCGCAAGCACCGCTCGCTGAAGGTGATCGAGGGCGGGAGGATCAGGCGGCTCGCGCCGCTTGAGATGCTCGACCGCTACAATCAGGAAGTCGCCCGGGAGACCGTGGCTTCCAAATGAACGAGCCGACGCCGAACCCGGGGCGTTTCAGTGTTGTCATCCGCCGTCCGCACGCTCGCCTCGATAGCACCGTGCCCCTTTGCCCGTGGTCGTCCATTGAGTGGCAGCGGTCATCACGACCACCGGAGCCCGGACTGTCGCGCCAAAGGACTGCGACACCGCAAGGCCCGGCCATTCGTGGAAGACATGGTTCAGTTCGTAACAACGGAGCATATGGCGAATCCGACAGAATCCTGGAATGCCTTGGCCGCCAAATGGAACTCGCTCCACGACGGGCACCGCTACGGGAGCGGATGCTCCATGAAGGGCGCGTATTACACGGCGGTGCGGCTCAACCGCGGCGAGCGCGGCGTGCCCGACACATGTGACGCCTGTGTCCTTGAAGCGTTCTATGCGCAAGAGGCTGCGCAACAATGTCAATCTGACTGACCGCTCGGAAATACACCACAGCGGCCTATCGGTGCCCAACTTGGAAATCGGTCCGTCAGATCTCGCAGGGACCCTCTCTTGGTGCAGCGTCTCACCGACACCTACCTGAAGACCACGCTCTTCTTCACAGAGATCGAGGGCAAGTAGGTCCCGCTGCCGACGTACTGCACGTAGAACACGTAGGTCCCCTTAGCCTGCGTCTTCAAGGTGTTGTACTTGTACTGCCACGACGCCGAGCCGCCCACGCCGGCATAGACCGTCCTGTTGGACGAGTAGGAATAGTAGCTCCTCCCGGGCTTCTTCACCCACACGATCACGTTGAAGCCGATCGTGCCGGGCGTCGGCGTGATCAGCCCGGACAAGATGAACTGCCTGCCTCTGGTGACACTCGTGGCGGTACTCGCGATCGTGAGAGACGTCGGTATCGTGTTCGCCGCGAAGTTCGCGGTCACCGAGATGTTGCCGTTGACGTTCGTGTCGGTGCGCGAGTTGGCCGTGGAGGCATCCGACCAGTTCACGAAGTGGTAGCCGGAGTTGGGAACGGCGGTGACCGCGGTGCCGGAGCCGCCGGAGGCAACCGTCTGCGGACTCGTGCCGGAGATCGTGCCGCCCGAGCCTGCGGTGTAGGT
>CAIKZH010000069.1 GCA_903831865.1 uncultured Coriobacteriia bacterium | reverse complement strand
TCTGGGCGTGACGGGCGGCATCGGTTCCGGCAAGTCGGCGGCCGCCCGCCTGTTCCGCTCTCTCGGCGCAGTCGTCATCGATCTCGACGACCTTGCGAAGCCTCTGCTCGCCAAGGGTGGTCCTCTCGTGGAAGCGGTGGCGGCGGCTTTCGGCAGCGGGATCGTTGCACGTGACGGCGGCGTCGACCCGCGCGCCCTGGCGGCTCGTGCCTTCGCCTCTGCAGGGGATGCCCGCCGCCTCGACGCGCTGGTGCACCCGGCTGTGTTCGCCGCCTGCGCCGGGGCGCTCGATGCTCTCGTGCAGCTTCCGGAGCCCCCGGAGGTGGTGGTCATCGACATCCCGCTGCTGGTCGAGGCGCCGATGTTCTTCGACCTGCTCGATGCGGTGCTGGCGATCTCCGCGGACGAGGATACCCGCGTTTCGCGCCTGGTCGCCAACGGGTGGGATGCCTCCGACGTCCGGGCGCGGATCGCGGTACAGGCGAGCGACGTGGAGCGTCGCGACATCGCTGAATACGTCGTCGAGAACGACGGCACTCTGGAGCAGTTCGAGTCCGACCTTCGGGTCCTGTGGGAGAGAGTGGTGGAGACTCGTGGCGCGTGAGCACGCGCTGTCGTGGCACCGCCTCTTCCCGGTCGTGGTACTCGTCGGGCTGGCGGTTGTGGCACTGCTCGCCCTCCGCGGGCCTGACTGGTATCAGCGCCTGTACCATCCCCTCGACTACGCGCCGACGATCGGGGCGGAGGCCGGCTCCGCGGGGCTTGACCCCTACCTGGTGGCAGCCGTGATCAACGTCGAATCGGGGTTCCGGTCCGGCGCCGTCTCGGATGCGGGCGCCGTGGGCCTGATGCAGATCAAGCCGTCGACCGCCCGGGCCGTCGCGGCCCAGGCCGATCTGCCGGAGCACGTCGATGCGACGACGCTGCTACGACCGGGGACGAACATACGTGTGGGCACGCGCTATCTCGGCTACCTGGTCCGGCGCTACGGAGGGAACCGCGAGCTTGCACTTGCCGCCTACAACGCGGGCATGAAGAATGCGGACCGCTGGTCCGTGCGGGCACACGCGGCCGGCACGTCGTTCAACGACTCGATCGCATTCCCCGCGACGCGACACTACGTCGGCGAAGTCGTTGCCCAGGCTGCCGTGTACCGCAGGCTCTACCCGCACGCGTTCGACGGCAAGTGACCGACCAGGGATCGGCAGCGAGAGGGGGCGTTGGGCAGTTGAGCAACCGGTTCAGAGTCGAGGCCGCGTACGAGCCCGCCGGCGACCAGCCCGCCGCCATCGCGCGACTCTCCGAGGGCGTCAGCGCCGGCGCGGCCCATCAGACGCTCCTCGGGGTCACCGGCTCGGGCAAGACGTTCACGATGGCCAAGACCATCGAGACGGTGCAGAGGCCGGCGCTGGTGATGGCGCCGAACAAGACGCTCGCGGCCCAGCTCGCGTCCGAGCTCCAGGACCTGATGCCGGGCAACGCGGTCGTATATTTCGTCTCCTACTACGACTACTACCAGCCCGAGGCCTACGTCCCCTCCACCGACACGTTCATCGAGAAGGACTCCTCGATCAACGAGGAGGTCGAGCGGCTTCGCCACGCCGCCACGGCGGCGCTGCTCTCTCGTCGTGACGTCGTCGTGGTCGCGTCCGTGAGCTGCATCTACGGCATCGGGTCGCCGGAGGACTACGCGGGCCGTGCGGTCTTCCTCAAAGTGGGCAGCGACCTGGACCGCGACGTGCTGATCCGCGGTCTCATCGACATCCAGTACGACCGCAACGACTACGACCTCGCTCGCGGGACCTTCAGGGTGCGCGGCGACGTGCTCGACATCTTCCCGCCCTACTCCGAGCGGCCCCTGCGCGTCGAGTTCTTCGGCGACGAGGTGGAGTCGGTCGTCGAGGTCGACCAGGTGAGCGGCGAGGTCGTCGCGCGGCTCGAGTCCGTGCCCGTCTGGCCCGCCACACACTACGTCACCGTCCCGGAACGACTGCAGGCGGCTCTCGTGTCCATCCGAGACGAGCTGAACGAGCGGCTGGCCTTCTTCCGCTCCGAGGGCAAGCTGCTCGAGGCGCAGAGGCTGGAGATGCGGACGAACTACGACCTCGAGATGTTGGAGACGATCGGGTTCTGCTCGGGGATCGAGAACTACTCGCGTCACCTTGACGGGCGCGGGCCGGGGGAGCCGCCGCACTGCCTGATCGACTACTTCCCGCCGGACTTCCTCACCATCATCGATGAGAGTCACGTGACGGTCCCGCAGATCCGCGGCATGTACGAAGGCGACCGCAGCCGCAAGCTCACGCTCGTGGAGCACGGGTTCCGCCTGCCCAGCGCGCTCGACAACCGGCCTCTGCGTTTCGACGAGTTCGAGCAGCGCGTCCCTCAGGTCGTCTACGTCTCCGCCACACCCGGCGACTACGAGCTCGACATCTCCCGGCCTCGGATCGTGGAGCAGATCATCCGCCCGACGGGCCTCGTCGACCCCGTCATCTCCGTGCGCTCCACCAAGGGGCAGATCGACGACCTCGTGCACGAGGTGCGCGAGCACGCCGAGAAGAACGAGCGCGTCCTGGTCACCACGCTCACCAAGAAGATGGCCGAGGACCTCACGGACTACCTGGCGGACCAGGGCCTGCGCGTGAGGTACCTGCACTCGGACATCGCGACGCTCGAGCGCATCGAGATCCTGCGCGACCTGCGCGCGGGCGAGTTCGACTGCCTCGTCGGCATCAACCTCCTGCGCGAGGGTCTGGACCTGCCCGAGGTGTCACTCGTGGCGATCCTCGACGCCGACAAGGCCGGCTTCCTCCGCAACTTCCGCTCGCTCATCCAGACCATCGGGAGGGCGGCGCGCAACGTCTCCGGCTCGGTGATCATGTACGCGGACGCCGTGACGGACTCCATGCGCCTTGCGATCGACGAGACCAATCGTCGCCGCGAGAAGCAGGTCGCCTACAACACGGAGCACGGGATCGAGCCCCAGACCATCCGCAAGGCGATCCACGCGATCGTGAGCTATGCGAAGTCGGAGGGCGGAGAAGGGATGGCCGCCGAGGAGGTCGCAAGGGAACTCGCCGGGCTGCCTCACGACGAGGTGCTCCGCCTGATCGCCTCCCTGGAGGAGGACATGACGAGCGCGGCCGAGGCCCTGGACTTCGAGTCCGCCGTGCGGCTCCGCGATCAGGTGGTGAAGCTTCGTTCGCAGGTGGATCGTTCAAGCGAGGACGAGGCGCTCGCGCGGCTGAAGAAGGGCGCTCGAAAAGGCTCCACCTACGGGCACCGCAAGCGGCGGTGACCCGCGGCCGGGGCCCGTCTCTAGTAGCCCGGCAGCTGCTCGATCCTGCTCACGTCGTCGCCGGTCACCGTCATGGCGAAGACGTGGTGCGCAGGTGACCAGACACCCGATGGCGATGTGAGCACGCCCCGCACCGCGTCGACGAAGTCCTTGGACGTGACCTGTCCGGTCTTGATGCTCGATCCCGCCGTGCCCGTCTCGAACCATTCGATGAGCAGCACCTTCGCCGAGGACAGCAGGTGCAGGTGTCGGAGAGTCGAGCTCTCGTTCAGGACGTACGAGCCTCCGTAGCCGACCGAGCCGCCGTGGACGGCCGCGGCGTGGGTGGCGGCGCTCCCTGTGAGGTACTGCACGTAGTCCGCGACGATGGTGAGCGTGCCGCCGCTGACCGATGCGCTCTTGATGTACGTGTAGACCTTCACGGTCGCCGGCGGCTTCGGTACGACCGCCACGGAGGCGGCGGGTGTCGGAGTCGTCGCCACCTGGCTGGCCGCCACCGTGAGGCTTGCTGTCAGCGCATCGACGCGCGCGGTGAGGGTCGCGTTCTGGCTCTCCACCTCGGCGAGCTTCGCGCTCGTTCCCGCCTGGAGGGCCTGCAGCAACAGGGCGCCGCCGAGCAGGCCGACCAGCAGCGCGGCGATGCCGATCACGATCACCGCCCACAGCGGAGCGGTCCGCCCGACGCGCCTGGAGTCATCAGACTGTGAGAGGTCGCTCATCCGCTCGTCCCTTCGTACGGGGTCGGACACTGTCCGCGCGGCCCGGCCGCCGGTCGTGCGCGTCCGGCGCTGGCTACGGTCTGAACTGCTGAACGATCCTGGTCACCTTGGCGCCGTCGACCACAGTGAGCCAGAAAGTCCCGTCCGTATACTCGGTCCGAGGGTGGGATCCGCCGGTGAGCACGCTCTGGAACTGCGCCGGGGTGATGAGTCTGGGCTTGAGCGTGTCCGTTCCGTCGCCCTTCCAGCCCAGTACGCTGATCGTCGCGGAGGGGGGGAGAACGAACGTCCGCAGCTTGGGGCTGTCGTTGACGATGTAGTAGTCGTTCGGCGGAGGGGACTCGTCGCCGTGGGCTTTGGCCGCTGCCGCCGCCGCCTTGCCGGTGAGCCACTGCACGTAGTCGACCGTGAGGTGATAGCCCGTCGACGTGTTCCCGGTCACCTTCTTCACGATCGCCGCCTCGCGCACCGAGGTCGGCACTTTGACACTCGGCTTCACGACAGGCTTGGGCGCGGCGGTCGCCACAGCAACGTTCGGCGTCGTATTCGCGGTCCCTGTCGCCGGTTCAGTCGACGTCGTCACCGCGGTGCCGGACGCGGGAGCGGACGAGGAGCCCCGCAGCAGCCAGGCAGCACCCCCCGCGATCAGGACGGCGAGCAGGATCAGGACGACGACGAGCCAGACCGGCACGCCTCGACGGGGCGGGGGTCCCACGGCGCTTGCGGTCGCGGGCGGCGACGGAGCACGCCCCGCGCCCTGCGGCTCCATCACGACGGTTCCTCGTGTCGACTCGTCGCTCATCTCGATGCGCCCCCTGCAGTAGAGCGGGAGTCCCGACGCCTCCCGCCGCGACCAGATTCTAGACCTGTCGGACGACACCGTCTTGTCTTGGAGCGGTCCCGCGGGGTACACCGGGAGCATGGACGATCACACGAAGGATGCAATCGAACCGTCCGAGAGCGCGTCGCGGCACACACATTCCCTGCGTCTGGGACTCATCGTCCCGTCCCAGGTCAACTGCGCGCGGTGTGTCGAGAAGCTGCGGGCGGGCGTGGAGTCGATAGACGGGGTCGTCTCCGCCCGACTGGATGCGCGCGCGGCGACGCTCACGGTCGTGCACGACACGTCCCGGCTTCCGGAGGCGGCGATCGAGGCCGAGGTCCGCAGGCTCGGGATGGACCTTGGCAAGGGTGTCGCCCACGCCGCGTGGCGGGTCATCGGGCTGGACTGCCCCGACTGCGCCCGCACAGTCGAGAAGTCCGCCAGGCAGATCCCCGGTGTCATCTCCGCGGACCTGAACTTCGCCACCGGTGTGCTGATGATGGAGTACGACCCTGCCGACGACGCCCGCGGGGCGGTCCTGGACGTGGTGCGCGCCGCCGGCCACGGGGTCGAGTCGCTGGAGACGGCCGAGTCGGGGTGCATCGCGCGGTTCCGGCTCAAGGGGCTCGACTGCGCCGAGTGCGCGACGAAGCTGGCCCGAGGCCTCGGACGGCTCGATGGCGTGGAGACGGCCGAGGCGGACTTCGGCACCGCCACCCTTCGCGTGGGCTACGACCCCGCGGTCACCGACACGAGGAAGCTCGCGCAGGCGATCCGTGAGGCCGGCTACGACGCCGAAGTCGATCCCCGTTTCGAGGAGCCGCCGCTCCCTCCCGCGAGTTGGTGGCTCCTTCATGGACACGAGGCGAGCCTCATCGTCAGCGGCGTCCTGATCGCGGTCGGCTACGTTCTCGAGATCGCGAGGGTGTTCCCCGCGTCCGCCGGCGCTCCGTCAGCGGCCTTCGTGATCGCCGCCCTGGTGGGCGGAGCGCTCACCGCTCGCCGGGCATGGGCGTCGGTGCGCGCGCGCAGCCTCGACATGAACGTGCTCATGACCCTTGCTGTGGTGGGAGCCATCGGGCTCGGCGACTTCGCCGAGGCGGCCACGGTGATGTTCCTCTTCTCGATCGGCCAGGCGCTCGAGAGCAGAGCGCTCGCCCGGACCCGCCGCTCGATCAGGGACCTGATGGATCTGACGCCGCCTTCTGCCCTGGTCAGGCGCGATGGCGGCGAGGTCGAGCTGCAGGCGGCGGAGGTCGTCGCCGGAGACACGCTCGTTGTCCGACCGGGCGAGCGCATCGCCCTGGACGGCCTCGTCCGCGCTGGAGCGTCCGCTGTCGACGAGTCGCCGATCACGGGGGAGTCGGTGCCGGCCGACAAGCAGCCCGGTGACGAGGTGTTCGCGGGATCGCTCAACACGAGTGGGCTTCTGGAGATCGAGGTCACCCGGTTGGCGGCGGACTCGACGCTCGCCCGCGTGATCTTCCTTGTCGAGGAGGCGCAGGCGCAGAGGGCGCCTCTCCAGCGGACGGTCGACCGGTTCACGCGCTACTACACGCCGGTCGTGATAGCCGGGGCGGTCGCGGTCGCGCTCGGGCCGCCGGTGCTGGGGCTCGGCGCGCTGTCGACCTGGGTCTATCGCGGGCTCGTGATGCTCGTCGTGGCGTGTCCGTGCGCGCTCGTGATCTCGACCCCGGTGGCGATCGTCTCGGCGATCACCCGTGCCGCGCGCGACGGCGTCCTCATCAAGGGCGGCACCTACCTCGAGGTGGCGGCCGAGGTCCGGGCTGTCGCGTTCGACAAGACCGGCACGCTCACTTTCGGCAGGCCCGTCGTTGTGGAGGTCGTGCCCCTCGCGGAGCCCGATGCGGACCGCGTGCTGGGCCTTGCGGCGGCGCTCGAGATCGGTTCGACGCATCCGCTCGCGCTGGCTGTGGTGCGGGCCAACCACGGGCTCCCGACCGCGGGCGCCGTGACGGGTCTGATCGAGAGCGCGGGGCGAGGCGTCAGAGGGACGATCTCGGGGCGGGAGTACGCGATCGGGAGCCCCGACTTCGCGAGCCGCTTGGGGGCGGTCACGCCCGAAGTGGAGGCCGACATCGGCCGCATCGAGGAGCGGGGCGCCACCGTGATGGCGCTCGTCGCGGATTCCACCACGCTCGGGCTCATCGCGCTCTCTGACGAGGTGCGTCCCGAAGCCGCGTCAGTGGTGGACGCGCTGCGGCGCGGCGGGGTCAGGCATGTGGTCATGCTCACAGGAGACAACGAACGCACCGCCGCGGCAGTCGCGGCCTTCGCCGGCGTCCGCGAGCACAGGTCGCGCTTGTTGCCAGCCGACAAGGTCGGAGCGGTGCGCGAGCTCGCGGTCGAGTACGGGACCGTCGCGATGGTCGGCGACGGCGTGAACGACGCGCCGGCGCTGGCGGCGGCCTCGCTGGGGATCGCGATGGGCGCCGCCGGTTCCGACACCGCGCTGGAGACCGCGGACGTGGCACTCATGACGCCGGAGATCAGCGCGCTGCCGGGCCTTCTCGACCTCGGCCGCCGAACGGTGTCGACGATCCGCGCCAACGTCGCGTTCTCCGTCGCGACGAAGGCGGTGGTGCTGGTGCTCGCGGCGATCGGCATCGCCCCGCTGTGGCTCGCCGTGTTCGCAGACACGGGCGTCTCGCTGCTCGTGACGCTGAACGGACTGCGCCTGCTGCGTGCTCATGCCGCCTGAAGAGTGCGTGACAGCACGTCGCGCTACGATGGCGGGGTGGCCGCGTCCCGGGTGCGGCCACCGTCGGGCGGCCGCAAGGAGGCACAAGGATGTCGGATGTCGACGTGATGCGCCTGTTCGCCATGTGGATGCTGGCGCACGAACAGGCCGACGAGCTCATGAAGGCCGCGGTCGCCCGTGGGGCGGATGCGGCGCGTGAAGGCATGACGAGCGGCCCGGACGCCTTCACCGACGGCCTCATGGCCATGATCGCGGAGGAGAAGGACCGCCTGAAGGCCGGGCTCGCAGGCGGGGCCGCACTGGCCCCCGAGGCGCAGGACGGGCGCCTCGAGGAGTTGCGGTTCGAGGTGGGCGAACTGCGGGGCCGGCTGGATCAGATGCAGGCGAGCCTCGACGCGATCGCGCTGCACCTCGGCGCGTCCCAGGCGTAGGGAGGCCGCATCCGGATGTCGGTGCGGTCCCGGCGTATCGCCACGACCCTCGGTCGGCACCTGCGCCGCGCATCCGCGCGGTCAGTGCGCGCGGGGCTCGCGAAGGGCGCTCGCCTGCAGGCGTTCGCGGTGGAGTGGCGCGAGGCGTTCGACGAGCTCGGTGGCGCGTTCCTGAAGCTCGGCCAGCTCATCTCGGTGCGTCCGGACGAGTTCGGCGACGAGCTCGCCTCGGAGATGTCCCGGCTGCGCGACGAGGTCGCTCCCGCCCCGTACTCCGACATCGCCGCGGTGATCGAGCAGACCTTCGCCCGCCCACCCTCTGCGCTGTTCGACTCCTTCGAGGAGCAGCCGCTCGCCTCCGCCTCGGTCGCGCAGGTGCACGCGGCGGTGCTCGCCGAACCGTGCCGGCCGGTATGGGGCGCGGAGTTGCCGGCGGGCAGCAAGGTCGCGGTCAAGGTCATCCGGCCGGGCGCGGCGGATGCTCTGCTGGGAGATGTGGCGGAGGCCCGCTCGATCGCAGGGGGGCGCGCCGTGCGCGCTCTCACGCGCGGCATCGATCTTCTTGCCCTGCTCGACGAGTTCGAGGCCTCGATACGCCGGGAGCTCGACCTGAGGGTCGAGGGGCGCGTCGCCGACCGCTTCGCTTTCGACTTCCGCGACGACCCGATGATCGCGGTGCCGCGTATCGTCTGGAGCCGGACCTCGTCGCGCGTTCTGACCATGGAGCGCATGTACGGCTGGCGGCTGTCCGAGCTGGACGACGCCGAGCTCGCCGGCATCGACGCCCATGGGCTCGCGGTCCACGGTGCGACGGCCTTCATGCGGCAGGTGATGGTCCACGGGCGCTATCACGCCGACCTGCACCCCTCGAACCTCTTCGTGACCCCGGATTCGCGCATCGCGTATCTCGACTTCGGTATCGTCGGCCATCTCACCGACACGCAACGGGGTGACATCGCTCAGGTCCTCGCGGCGTTCGTCTATCGGGACGCCGATCGCGCGCTGCGCTACTCGGCGCGCCTGGGGGTGCGCGTCCCATCGCGCAAGGTGCCGGTGCTTCGCCGAGAGCTCGGCGAACTCCTCGATGTGACGCCCGCCGGTCCGAACGGCGACTTCCGCCACTTCGGTCTCGGGTTCCTGCGGCTGCTGAGGAGGCACTCCATCGCGGTGCCGCCGGGCTACGGGCTGCTCGTGAAGTCCCTGGCGACGGTGGAGGGCGTGGCCCGGCGCCTGTACCCCGACATCGACATCATGGAGACCGCCCGACCCTTCGTGACCCGGATGATCGGCACGAGCATCGGCTCGTGGGACCTCCTCAAGGAGCGCCTCCCGCTTGCGTGGCGCGCTGCGATGCGTGAGCTGACCGCGTAGGGGATCAGACAGGGATCCGAGTGAGACCGATGATCCCGATCACGATCAGCAGGAGGACGACGATCGAGTCGATGCCGACGCGCAGGACGTTCTTCTGCGGTCTCACGATGATGCCCGCCGCGTAGACCAGCGTGACAAGGATGCCCAGGCCGGCGAGCCAGCTGTTTGCCGCGCCCGCCTGCGAGAGGACCGACCTCCCGGCGATGAGATCCGCGAGCAGGAAGAGGCAGACCTGGAACGCGTTGCCTCCGAAGATGTCGCCCATGACGAGTTGGTTGTCGCCGAGCCTCGCGGCCGAGATGCCGGTGGCGATCTCCGGTAGCGCGCTCGCCACCGCCAGGACTGTCGCGCCGAAGATGACTCCGTTGATGCCCGCCCTGTCCGCAAGCGCGCCGCCTGTCACGGTGAGCGCCACGCCCGCCAGCAGGGTGACCGCGGACCCACCGAGGAAGATCAGCGCGACTGCGGGGGTGGGCACGTCCGTGAACGGGTGCTTCACGGTGGGGTGGGGCACCCTGCGGTGCGGCCGGCCCGGCAGGCTGCCCGGCATGACGACCTTCCATCTCGGCGCCTTGCGGACGCGCTCGATGATGTAGAGGCCGGCAGCCCACACGACGACTATCGCGATGGACGCGGGACTCACGCCGAGCACGGTCTCACGAGCGGGGAGCAGCGCCCCGAGCATCGCCACCGCCGTGACGCCGATCACCAGTGAGGCCTCGAGCACGGGCATGAGCGAGCCCACGAGGTAGCTGAGGGGCTTCTCCTCCGTGACGAAGTAGTCGCAGATCACGAGGACGCCCGTCTGGACAGCGATCCCTCCCAGGAGGTTCCCGGCGGCGATGTCGAGCCGGTGGGCGAGGACCGCGGAGACCGTGATGGCCACCTCGGGGAGGCTTCCAGAGATCGCGAGCAGCACCATGCCGCCGAACGCATCACCCAGGTGCCAGCGGAAGTCGAGGGCGTCGGTGGCGTTGGACAGGTAGGCGCCGGCGATCCACGTGGCGGCCGCGCCGGCAAGGAAGACTCCGGCAAGGGCGATGCTCGGCAGAGCCGTCACGCGTCCTCCCTTCGCGGACCGGACTCCGCGCCACAGTCCATCGCGGCCGCCCGCCCCTGTCGCCGCCGGCCATCACTCACTGGGCGGCAGCACCTCGTTGAGCGAGCCGGTCCGGTATCCGTCGAGGTCGAGGGCCGAGTAGGAGAAGCCCGCGACGTGCAACGCCGAAGCGACCTGGATGCGTGCCGCCCACGCGCGGTCCATGTCCGCCGGGTCCACCTCGAGTCGACCCACGTCGCCGTGGCTCCTCACCCGCGCTCGCATGAGCCCGAGTCCTCGCAGGGCCTCCTCCGCGCGAGCCACGCGAGTGAGCCCCGCCTCATCGATGGCCGTGCCGTAGGGGAATCGTGACGCGAGACATGCCATAGCTGCCTTGTCCCAGTTGGGGAGGCCGAGGATCCGGGACACGTCACGGATGTCCTCCTTCGTCATCCCCACCTCCAACAGCGGGCTCACCACACCGAACTCCGCCGCCGCGCGACGCCCCGGGCGATGGTCGCCCTCGTCGTCCGCGTTGCTCCCGTCGGCGACATAGCGCAGTCCGCGGGCGTCGCCGATCGTCCTGAGCATGTCGAACAGCTCCTGCTTGCAGTAGTAGCAGCGGTCGGGCGGATTGGCGCGGAAACGAGGATCCGCGAGTTCGTTGGTCTCGACCTCCTCCAGATGGAGGCCCAGCTCGGCGGCGGTGCGACGGGCGGAATCGGTCTCGCCGGGCGCGCAGGTGTCGGAAACCGCGTGCACAGCCAGGGTCCGGTCACCGAGGACCGAATGCGCAGCCACCGCGAGCAGCGTGGAATCGACGCCGCCGGAGTAGGCGACAAGGACGCTTCCGAGAGCTCCCAGGCGCTCGAGCAGCAGGTCGTACTTGCGTGAGGCGTCGGTCACGGGCGCTCCCATGGGTCGAGGCGGTCGTCGAGTGGTGCCTGGCGGTTCATGGCCGAGGCTGGTCGGGTCGCCACGGGCACTCGCCGCCGCCGCCCACGTAGCGCGCGGCGACATACAGCAGGTCAGCGGCGCGGTTCAGGAACGCGAGTACCTCAGGCGAGACCGGCTCGTGGCTCGCCAGCGTGACCGCTCGCCGCTCGGCGCGGCGCATGACGGTGCGTGCGACGTGCAGCCTCGAGGACGCCTCGTCGCATCCCGGGAGCATGAACCCGGGAAGGTGCGCGATCCGCGTGGCGTACCTGTCCGTCGCCCGCTCCAGTGACGCGACGTCGGCGTCGTCGACGCCGGGGACGTCCTGGATGGGCGCCAGCGACGCCACGCACGCACCGCAGTTGAGAAGGCGGTGCTGCACGAAGGCCAGCACCTCGTCCAGATCGCTGTCGACCACATGGACTCGCGCGAGGCCGATGTGGCTCGTCGCCTCGTCCAAAGTGCCCAGCAACTCCACGCGCGGTGAGTCCTTGGAGAGCCGGGAGCCGTCGGCGAGCGAGGTCGTACCGTCGTCGCCGGTGCGGGTGTAGATCGGCATGCGGGCTCCCTGCGGTGTCATCGTCGTCACGACACATGGTACCCGCAGGTCGGCGCGCCGGGTCAGACCCGCTCGCGTATCCGCATGGCGAGATGTCCGAGCACCCCCGGGTCGGTGACGGGTTCTCCCTGCGCATCGGTGACGTGGAAGACGTCGTGCGCGACGCCGTCCTGGGTGATCGCGCGAGCCCAGTGGATGTCGAGCTGCCCGTCCGCGAAGGCCCGCGCGATGTCGTAGAGGAGGCCGACCCGGTCAGCGGCCACCACCCTCACCGCGGTGGCATACGACTCCGCGAGGGCGGTCGCCACGCGTGTCTCGACCGTGACCCGCGGCAGATAGTGCCGGCGGCGCTCGGTGAGACGCGTCTCCAGCCCTGCCGGATCGATGAGCGCCGCCCGCAGCGCTCGCTGGAACGCCGCCCACGTGGCGGGTTCCACGGACGCGAGCGTGTCGGACCCGACGACGAAGACATCGAGCGCGACATCGTCATGGGCGTCGTACGCGTCGGCCGCCATGATGTCCAGTCCGCTCAGCGCGAATGCGCCGCAGAGCGCAGCGAAGAGTCCGGGTCGATCCGCAGCGGCCACGCTCGCTCGCCAGGTGCCGTCGGTGGGCCCCGGCGAGACGGCGAGTTCGATCGCCAGGGGGTCCCCCGAGGAGGCGACACCTGCGGTGAGTCCCGCATGGACCAGGACGTCACCCGGGCGCTGCGCGGCCAGGTAGCGAAGGGGAGCTCGCTCGATGGCGCGGCGCAGGCGCACGTCCTCGCCCGCGAGCGTGAGCGCCTCCTCTCGAACAGTACGCGCCCTCTCCGCGATCCCGGCACCGGAACTCTCCTCGTCAAGCGCGACGCGGAGCCTCTGGGCGAGTTCACCGAGCAGCGCCGCATGCCATGGCGTCCACGCGCCCGGGCCGGTCGCGAGCGAGTCGGCGATCGTCAGCCTGAGCAGAGGTTCGACGAGCTGTGCCCGGCCGACCCGTGCGGCGGTCTTGAGGACCACGTCCTCGTCGTGGATGTCCCGGCCGAAGGCGGTCTCCGGAAGCAGGAGATGCTCGCGCACGAGCATGGCCGCCTCGTCCACTTGGGCCGGATCGAGTCCGAAGCGAGCCCCGATCTGTCGCACCCTGTCCTCGCCGCGCTCCGAGTGGCCCCGACCGGGCAGCACCTTTCCCGTGTCGTGCAGGAGCGCCGCGACCTGGAGGGGACGGCCGATGGGAGCCGACGTGTGTTCCGCACCCGAGTCGCCAAGGCGTTCAGCGGCCGCCGTCCGCAGGCCCGTCGCCGCGCGAAGGCAGTGGTCGCCGACGGTGTACAGGTGTGACAGCGCCGGTCGCCTCAGCGTGAGAAGATCCCGGAACCCGGGAGCCAGCTCCTCGAGGAGCCCGGCCCATGAGGCTTCCTCGAGTGGCGCAAGGCCGTCGGGCCCATCATCGAGCAGATCGAACAGCCGAGGGGCGGACAGCTGGATCTCCTCGACGTGGCGCGGGTCGAAGGATGTCGCGCCATGCCCGAGACGTGAGCGGGCTCGCAGCAGGACGTGATGGGCGTCGGCCAGGGCCGCCTGGGTGAGCGCAAGGTCGAGGGTACCGTCTCCGGCGAGGTCCTCGGTGAGCGTGGAGGTGGGACGGACCGCGTGGCATTGGACGACCCAGCGCGCCTCCGTGATCCGGTCACCGGCGAGGGCGAGCACGGTCGCCTCCTGCGCGTCGAGTGCCCCACCGGTGACAAGCACCGACGGGTCGTGTGCGGAAGCGCCGGTGAGCACGGCCCCGAGCCAAGTCATCTCATCAAGATCGCGCTGTCCGCCAGCGCCGCCCTTGAGGTCAGGCTCCAGCAGGTAGGGAGAGCCCGGTCGCTCACGCGAGCACAGCTGTGGGATCAGAGTGCGACGACGGCGGTGGGCGTCAGAGGCGGTCTCTGCCAGGACGCGCTCGGCGAGGTCGGCGTCGCCGCAGAGCCGGCGACCGGTCAACGTGGCCGTGAGCGTGTCGATGTCCCCACGTGCCATCCGCAGGTGGTCGGGTCGGGAGCGCACCTGGTGACCCACGTCGAGACCCGCATCCCACAGCGGGTAGAGGACACCTCGCAGTGCCTGTTCGAGGCCCGGGTCCCTCGCGTCGGTGACGATGAGGAGGTCGAGGTCGGACAGCGGGAGCAGCCGCCGTGCCCCCCAGCCGCCCAGCGCGACCACCGCCCAAGGCGCCCGGAGTCCAGCGAGGGCCGTCTCCGCGAGTGCGGAGACGGCCCCGTCTGTGAGATCGCTCAAGTCGCGGGCGGCCCGAGGGCCGGGCCGAGCGGACCCGACCATCACCTCTCGAGCGTGCAGGAAGGCTTCGACTCCCGCCACGCCGGTCAGAGCGCCTCCGGCCCGCGCTCGCCGGTGCGGATGCGCACCGCACTCTCGATCGTGGACGTGAACACCTTGCCGTCGCCGATCTTGCCGGTCCTCGCCGCATCGATGATCGCCTGCTCGACCTTGGGAGCGATGTCGTCGTCGACGACCAGCTCTATCTTCGTCTTCGGCACGAAGTCCACGGTGTACTCGCTGCCACGGTAGACCTCCGTGTGACCCTTCTGCCGGCCGAAGCCCTTGACCTCGTATGCGGTCATCCCGGTCACCCCGAGCTGCTGCAGCGCGGCCTTCACCTCGTCGAGCACGTGCGGTTTGATGATCGCCTCGATCTTCTTCATCGTCCGCTCCTCGTCTCGCCGGCTCGCCGGCTCACAGTTCGTACGCCGTCTCGGAGTGCTCGGACACGTCCAGGCCCATGGCCTCTGTCTCCGGGTCCACGCGCAGACCCATGGTAGCGTCCAGCAGCTTCAGGATGACGAAGCTCATGGTGAATGAGAAGGCGATGGTCGCCACGACACCGATCGCCTGCTTGCCGAGGAGTGCCGGCCCGCCTCCGAAGAGCAGTCCGTTGGCGCCCGCGGCGTTGACGGCCACTGAGGCGAAGATACCTGTGAGCAGCGCGCCGGTCGTGCCTCCGATCCCGTGCACGCCCACGACGTCGAGAGCGTCGTCGAAGCCGAAGCGGTTCTTGATCCGGAGGGCGAAGTAACACAGGACGCCGCAGGTGAGGCCGATGAAGATCGCGGCGAGCGGCGTGACGAAGCCCGCGGCCGGGGTGATCCCCACGAGGCCGGCGACCGCGCCTGAAGCGGCGCCGAGCACGGTGGGCTTGCGGCCCGTAAGGACCTCGGTGAGGTTCCAGGCGAGCAGGCCTGCCGCGGCCGACAAATGGGTGGCCATGAACGCGGAGCCGGCCAGATGGCCCGAGGCAAGGGCCGAGCCTGCGTTGAAGCCGAACCAGCCGAACCACAGGATCCCGGCGCCCAGGACCGACATCGGGATGTTGTGCGGACGCAGCTCCTCGGTGCCGTAGCCCTTGCGGCGCCCGAGGCAGATGGCGGTGGCCAGGGCGGCGGACGCCGACGCGATGTGGACGACGGTCCCGCCCGCGAAGTCCAGGGCCCCGAGCTTCATCAGCCAGCCGCCTCCCCACACCCAGTGGGCGAGCGGGCTGTAGACGAGGATGACCCACGCGGTGGCGAAGACGACGTACGCCTTGAACTTCATCCTCTCCGCGATCGCCCCGGTGATGAGACCGACGGTGATGATCGCGAACATGCCCTGGTACATCACGTACACGCTCGTGGGTATCGCCGCGGTGCCGCTGCCGGTGACCGAGCCGAGCACCCCCCCGAGGCCGATCGCCTGCAGGCCGCCGACTATCCCTCCGAAGTCGTGCCCGAAGGCCAGGGTGTAGCCGACAAGGGCCCAGATGATGGAGACGAGACCCATCGCGAACAGCGAGTGCATGGTGGTGGACAGCGCGTTCTTGCTGCGCACCATTCCCGCGTAGAACAGGGCGAGCCCCGGAGTCATGAACAGCACGAGCGCCGCGGACACGAGCATCCATGCGGTAGAACCGGTGTCGATCGCTTGCATCCGGCCTCCTCGGTCGTCCGGTACGCGACGCCGGCATCTCCCCGGGGGTGCCGACTTGTGCGGCATGGTGTCGGGTTCGTGTTTCGTGCGTATTTCGAGAGCGTGGCGAATGGGAGAAGGATGGAAACGTGGCCGAAACATGGCGACGAGCGGTGCGTCGACCGATGGTCGCGAGCTCAGCGGCCATCGCGTGGTGTCGCCCTCGGCAGCCCCGCTCGTCCTTGCCGCGGCAGGTACAATGAAGAATCGCGGCTTTTGCCGCCCATTCGCGCAGCTTTTCGAAAGGACCGGAAACAGACGTGTCGCTCGATCTCATCTCGATACGAGGCGCTCGGGAGCACAACCTGTGCAACGTCGACCTCGACATACCGCGCAACAAGCTCGTCGTGATCACCGGGTTGTCCGGCTCCGGCAAGAGTTCGCTCGCGTTCGACACGATCTACGCCGAAGGCCAGCGCAGGTACGTGGAATCGCTGTCCGCCTACGCTCGTCAGTTCCTGGGCCAGATGCAGAAGCCGGATGTCGACCACATCGAGGGACTCTCGCCGGCGGTCTCCATCGACCAGAAGACGACCTCTCGCAACCCGCGCTCCACCGTGGGCACGGTCACCGAGATCTACGACTACCTGCGCCTCCTCTTCGCACGGGTCGGCATTCCTCACTGCCCGATATGCGGTCGCGTGATCGAACGCCAGACCCCTCAGCAGATCGTCGATCGCATCATGGAGCTGCCCGACGGCACTCGCTTCCAGGTGCTGTCTCCCGTGGTCAAGGGTCGCAAGGGTGAGTACGGGAAGCTGCTCGAGGACCTGAAGAAGGAGGGGTTCACACGCGTTCGCATCGATCGTGAGGTCCACGCGCTGGACGAGGAGATCGCGCTCGACAAGAAGTACAAGCACGATATCGAGGTGGTCGTCGACCGCCTCGTCATGAAGGACACGATCCTGTCGCGGCTCACCGACTCGGTCGAGATGTCGCTTCGGCTCGGGGGCGGCACGGTCCTGATCGCGCCGGAGGACGCGGACGAGCTCACCTTCTCGCAGGCGTTCGCCTGTCCCGTCCACGGTGGCTCGATGGACGAGCCGCAGCCTCGCGACTTCTCGTTCAACGCACCCTACGGTGCGTGTCCCGTGTGTATGGGTCTCGGCTCTCGCCTCGAGCCCGACCCGGACCTCATCGTCCCTGACGGCTCGCTGTCTCTCGCGGAAGGGGCGATCAAGCCCTTCTCAGGCGGGATGAACTACTACCCGCAATTGGTCGCGGCGGTGGCGCGCCACTTCGGCGCCTCGGAGGACGTAGCCTGGAACGACCTTCCGAAGAAGGTCCGGGACGCGCTGCTCCTCGGCCTCGGAGACGAGCGCATCCGGATCGACTACGTCACCCGCGACGGACGCCAGACGCACTGGTTCTCCCGCTGGGAGGGCGCCATCCGCGCGGTCACACGGCGCTACGACGAGACCGAGTCGGAGGGCAGCAAGGAGAAGCTCGAGGAGTACATGTCGGTCATCCCCTGCGCCGCGTGCCACGGCGCCAGGCTCAGGCCGCAGATACTTGCGGTCACGTTCGGCGGCAAGAACATCTACGAGGTCACCGAGATGGCGGCCAAGGACTCCCTTGAGTTCTTCCGCGGCGTTCGGCTGTCCGAGCGCGAGGAGACGATCGGCCGCAGGGTCGTGAAGGAGATCGTCGAGCGGCTGAAGTTCCTGGTGGACGTCGGGCTCGACTACCTGACGCTGGAACGCGCAACAGCCACTCTGTCAGGCGGCGAGGCGCAGCGCATCAGGCTCGCGACGCAGATCGGGTCGGGGCTGATGGGAGTGCTCTATATCCTTGACGAGCCCTCGATCGGGCTGCATCAGCGGGACAATGCGCGACTGATCGGGACGATGGAGCGCCTGCGTGATCTGGGCAACACGGTCATCGTCGTCGAACACGACGAGGAGACGATCCGGTCCGCCGACTTCGTGGTGGACATGGGGCCCGGTGCGGGGGAGCACGGCGGCCATATCGTCTGTGAGGGGACGCCTGACGACCTGCTGCACTGCCCGGAGTCGCTCACCGGCGCGTACCTCTCCGGCGCGCGGTCGATACCGGTGCCGGGCGCCCGGCGTGATCCGGGCCGCGGGGAGGTTCGGATCTTCGGCGCGGCCGCGCACAACCTGAAGGCCATCGATGTCGGGTTCCCGATCGGGCAGCTCATCGTCGTGACCGGCGTGTCCGGCTCCGGCAAGTCTTCGCTCGTGACCGACACGCTCGCGCCGGCGCTCACCAACTCGGTCTACCGCACGCGCCGTCGCACGGGCCGCTACGAGCACATCGAGGGGCTCAAGGCGATCGACAAGGTGATCGTCATCGACCAGTCACCCATCGGGCGCACGCCGAGGTCCAACCCGGCCACCTACATCGGGGTGTGGGACGACGTGCGCGCGTTGTTCGCCTCCACACACGAGGCGAAGATGCGCGGGTACTCGCCGGGTCGCTTCTCTTTCAACGTGTCGGGCGGACGCTGCGAGGCGTGCAAGGGCGACGGGCAGATCCAGATAGAGATGCACTTCCTGCCGGACGTCTACGTGCCCTGCGACGTCTGCAAGGGCAAGCGCTACAACCGCGAGACGCTGCAGGTCACCTACAAGGGCAAGAACGTCTCCGACATCCTCAACATGTCCGTGGAGGAGGCCGTGAGCTTCTTCGAGAACATCCCGCCCATCAAGCGCAAACTGCAGACCCTCTACGACGTCGGCCTCGGCTACATCAAGCTCGGGCAGCCCGCGACGACCCTCTCGGGGGGCGAGGCGCAGCGGGTGAAGCTCTCGAGCGAGCTCCAGCGCCGCAGCACCGGGCGCACCTTCTACATCCTCGACGAGCCCACGACCGGCCTGCACTTCGACGATGTGCGGCAGCTTCTGATCGTGTTGCAGCGTCTGGTCGACTCCGGCAACACCGTCCTTGTCATCGAGCACAACCTTGACGTCGTGAAGAGCGCCGACACGGTCATCGACCTCGGGCCGGAGGGCGGAGACCGGGGCGGCGATGTGGTGACGGTGGGCACGCCCGAGCAGGTCGCCGCGCACCCGACCTCCCATACGGGGCGATTCCTCAAGCCGGTGCTCGCCGGCAGGGGCGCGTCCGTCGCCCCCGAGCGCGGCGGCGAGGCGCCGCGGAAGGTCCTCGCCACATCGAAGCCGGCGGCGCGGCGGAGGCCGAAGACCGATGCCTGAGCATGGAGGGCAGCGGCCCGGAGGGACGGTGGACCTGCGCACAGCCGACCGGGCGGCGCTCCGGCTTGTCTGGGTGCCCGGCGAGGAGCTCGACGCGCTCGGCGTCCTGCCTGAGACTCTCGATGTCAGGCCCATCCCGAAGGCTCCGGGTGGTGACCCGGGGCTCGCCGACGTGGAATTCGTCGTCATGCCCATGCGCACGCCGTCGGGAGACCCGACGGGCCTCTTCGCCGGGCTGTGGGAGCGCATGACCTCGCTGCGTTACGTGCAGGTGCCCTCGGCGGGCGTGGACTGGATCATCGGGGACATCCCGCCCGGCGTCGCGGTATGTTCCGCCCGCGGGGTGCACGATATCCCCGTGTCGGAGTGGGTGCTCGCGGCGGTCCTCGCCGGCTTCAAGGACCTGGACCGGTTCCGCAACGATATGCACGAAGGACGGTGGGCCTCCGAGGACCTGCCCGAACTCTCGGGGGCGAACGTGCTCCTGCTGGGCTACGGCTCGATCGCGCATGCCGTGGAGCGGCGACTGGAGCCGTTCGAGCCGAAGTCCATCGTGCGCCTTGCCCGCCACGCGCGCGAAGGTGTGCTGACCATGGACGCGCTGCCGGGTGTCCTTCCGGCCGCAGACGTGGTCATCGTGCTGCTGCCGCTCACGGCCGAGACCCGCGGCCTCGTGGGGACGGACTTCCTTGCGGCGATGAAGCCGGGCGCTCTGCTCGTGAACGCGGCCCGGGGAAAGATCGTGGACACCGCGGCCCTTCTGGAAGCCCTTCGGACGGGTCGCATCCGCGCGGTGCTGGACGTCACCGACCCGGAGCCGCTTCCGGCGGACCACCCTCTGTGGCGTGCGCCCGGTCTCCTCGTGACCCCTCACATCGCCGGCGCCAGTGAGCGTCTCGCGGCGCGCATCATCGCGCTCGTCCACGCCCAACTCGAACGCCTCGCGCGCGATGAACCTCTCGAGAACGTCGTGCGGGAAGGATACTGAGAAGGCAAGCGCGCGGCGCTCGCGGCGGAGACGGCCGACGTCTCGACGACGGATGCGGGAAGGGGTGGGCATGGGTCCCGAGGCGCTCTTCATGGATCGCATGCTCACGCGCTCGCCAACGGCTCTCGTCGGCCGGAAGGGTCGGCGGTGACCCCGCGCAACGGCAGCGAGGACGTCCGCCGGCAGCTGTCCGAGGTGCCCGAGCAGCCGGGCGTCTACCTGTGGAAGGACGCCGAGGGCACCGTCCTCTACGTGGGCAAGGCGAAGGCGCTGCGCCGTCGCATGACGCAGTACGTCGGAGGGCACGACGAGCGGGTCATGGTGCCCGAGATGATGTCCCGGGTCGCCTCCTTCGACTACGTCGTCACATCGAGCGAGGTCGACGCGCTCATCCTCGAGAACAACCTCATCAAGGAGCACCGGCCGCGCTACAACGTCGACTATCGCGACGACAAGTCGTACCCCTACATCGCGATCACCGCGTCTGACCCGTTCCCGGGCATCAAGTTCACTCGCGAGAGGCGTAGAGCGGGCACGCGCTACTTCGGTCCCTACACGGACGCCAGGGCAGCACGGGCGACCATCGACGTCGTGCGCAGGATCCACCCCATCTGCCGCTGTGACTGCGTGGAGTGGAAGAGGGTGACCGCGCACGATGGGCAGCCCACCGGCAAGCCCTGCTTCGACTTCCACGTCGGCAAGGGCCCGGGTCCGTGCGTCGGGGCGATCACGCGGCAGGAGTACGCACTGACGGTCGCCCGGGTGGAGGCGTTCCTCGAGGGGCGGCGCGCGGAGGTGGAGCGCGAACTGGAAGGGGCCATGCAGGAGGCCTCGGCCGACCTGGACTATGAGCGCGCGGCGCGCTTCCGCAACCGGCTCGAGGCGGTCCGCTCCGTGCTCGAGCGCCAGCGCATCGTGAGTCGCACGGCGCTCGACCTCGACGCGATCGGCATACATCGCGAGGAGACGATCGCCGCGGCGCATGTCGTGCACGTGCGCGAGGGCCGGGTGATGGGCTCGAGCGAGTTCATCCTCGACCAGGGGCTGGACGTCTCGGATGCCGAGATCATCGATGGTTTCATCCTGCGCTACTACGACGCGGCGACTCACGTGCCTCGCGAGGTCCTGACGGAGGTCGCGCCGCCCGAGGCGGATGCGCTTGCCGAATGGCTCGCTCGGCTGCGGGGACACGCCGTGCGCCTCGCGGTCCCCCTGCGTGGCGAGAAGCGCCGATTGCTCGAGTTCGCCACGACGAACGCACGCCACGCCCTGGCGCGCTACAAGTTCCGCACTCGCTACGATGAGCAGCGGGTGAACCAGGCCCTCCTCGAGCTGGAGAGTGCGCTCGCCCTGCCGGCGCCGCCCCTACGGATCGAGTGCTACGACATCTCGACACTGCACGGCCGGTTCTCGGTCGGGTCCATGGTCGTGTTCGAGGCCGGGAGGTCGGATCCCGCGGGCTACCGCAGGTTCCGCATCCGAGCGGAGACGCCCGAGTCGAACGACTTCCTGATGATGCGCGAGGTGCTCGAGAGGCGCTTCCTGCGCGAAGCGAGGGAGGGCAAGCGGTTCGCCCGCAGGCCCGACCTCCTCATAGTCGACGGGGGGAAGCCGCAGCTGACGGCCGCGATGCAGGCGTTGGCGGAGATCGGCGTCGAGGGCGTGCCCGTGGCCGCCCTCGCGAAGCGCGAGGAGGAGCTCTTCGTGCCCGAATGGGACGAGCCGGTCGTGCTGCCCGCCGGCTCCGCCTCGCTCTACCTCGTCAAGAGGGTGAGGGACGAGGCGCATCGCTTCGCGATCACCTATCACCGTGAACTGCGCGACAAGGCCATGACGGCTTCCGTGCTCGACGAGATCCCCGGGGTCGGTCCGGGCCGCCGGAGCGCGCTCATCAAGGCGTTCGGATCTGTCCGGCGTCTCCGCGCGGCGTCACCCGAGCAGATCGCGCAGGTCAAGGGGATCCCGAAGGGTCTGGCGAGCGACATCGTCGACTTCCTCGCCGCTGAGGAGATCGCGGGGGCGCCCGCCTCGACGCACGAGGCCGGCGGACCCGGCCGCACCACGCCGGGAGGGTGAACCTGCCACAGCGCTCGGGCGTGGGCTCGTTGCTATACTTCACGACGCGGGAGGTCCGGTGTCCCGCGTGACCGGCGCGAGGCCGTGACGGGGGTGGTTGGGTGTGACCCGCTTCACCCCGCGTACCGCGATCGCCACCGAGCGGAGCAGCTAGGCGCGTGGTCTCATGACCGACGACATCCCCGCATGCGACACCGCTGAGGCGGCGGTCGTCCCTCCGGAGCTGGTGGTCATCACCGGCCTCTCCGGCGCGGGTCGCTCTGAGGCGATGCACACCTTCGAGGACCTGGGCTACTTCTGCATCGACAACCTGCCCCCCGCGCTTCTCTCGCGCCTGGTCGAGCTGACCGTCCTTCCGGGCAGTCGTATCCGCCGTGTCGCGGTGGTCTGCGATATGAGGGCGAAGGAGTTCTTCACCGAACTGCTCACGGAGCTCGACGAGCTGGAGGCGGCCGGCCACCCCTATCGCATCCTCTACGTCGAGGCGGCGCTCAAGGTGCTCGTCAACCGGTTCAAGACCACTCGCCGCCGGCATCCCCTGTGCGAGAGCGGCTCCGTGGTCGAAGGCATCCGCGCCGAGCGGGACGGTCTCGCGCAGGTGCGTGAGCGCGCTGACCTCATCATCGACACGAGCGAGATGCTGCCCTCCCAACTGCGTGAGGCGATACGGCGCCGCTTCCTCTCGGACTCTCTGAAGGAATCGCTCTCGGTGAGCGTGAGCTCGTTCGGCTTCAAGTACGGACTGCCCATCGACGCGGACATCGTCATGGACGTGAGATTCCTCCCGAACCCGTTCTACGTGCAGAAGCTCCGGCACAAGACGGGCCTGGAGGGTGCAGTGAAGAGGTTCGTGCTCGAGCGCGCCGAGACGACGACCTTCCTGGACAGGTGGCTCCCGCTGCTCACCGGCCTGCTGCCGGACTATCTCGTCGAGGGCAAGCATCACCTGTCGATCGCTCTCGGCTGCACCGGCGGCATGCACCGCAGCGTCGTCCTCGCCGAGAGGACCGCCGAGTACCTTCGCGGTCTCGGGTACGACGTGAGCGTGCGTCACCGCGACATCCGCCGCGACAAGGACCGAGGGTGAGCGGCGAAGCGCCGCGCGCGGTCGCGGTCGGCGGCGGCACCGGGCTGCCCAAGGTGCTCTTCAGTCTGCTGGACATGGGGTTCGAGACCACGGCGGTCGTCACGATGGCCGACGACGGCGGGTCGAGCGGCCACCTGCGCCGCGAGCTGGGGATGCTGCCGCCCGGAGACGCCCGCAACTGTCTCGTCGCGATGTCAGCGGACCCGGGCTCGTCCCTCGCGCGCGTGTTCTCGTACCGCTTCCCGCACGGCGAGGGTCTCGCGGGGCACGCGCTCGGCAACCTCGTCATCGCGGCCCTGGCCGATATCGAGGGCTCGTTCCCGAAGGCGCTGGCGACGGCCGGCGAGCTGCTCCGCTCGCGTGGAAGGGTCCTGCCTTCGACGCTGGACGACGTGATCCTCACAGCGGAGAACGTCTCCGGGGACCGCGTGGTCGGACAGGTCAACGTGGCTGAGAGCGTCGAGCCGATCGCCTGTGTCCGCTTCGCCGCTGAGGAGCCGGCTCTCGCGTACGGGCCGGCCGCTCGAGCGCTCCGCGACGCGGATCTTGTCGTGGTCGGTCCCGGGTCGCTCTTCACGTCCATCCTGCCGAACTTCCTGGTGGAAGGGATCGCCGACGCCCTGCGCGCCACGCGCGGACTGGTCATCTACGTCGGCAACGTCGCGAACCAGCGTGGCGAGACGGCGGGGATGGACGCTGCCGACCACCTCGACGCACTCGAGCGGCACGGTCTCACGGACGTGTTCGATGTCGCGCTCTTCCACGACCCCGGACAGTGGCCGCTGCCTGACGGCGTCGAGCCGGTGATCGCGGGGGCCGCGCAGGTCGAGCGTGTGCGCGACATGGGGATCGAGGTCGTGGTCGCCGATGTGGCCGACAGAGCCGAACCGATGCACCACGACCGCGAACTGCTGTGCCGCGCGCTCGAGGCGGTGTTCCGCTCGTGAGCTTCACCGCGGAGGTCAAGGAGGAGCTGTCGCGCGTGATGCCGCAGCGGCAGTGCTGCCCCAAGGCCGAACTCGCGGCGCTCATCAGGGTGGAGGGTTCCCTGCACATCGCGGGAGCCGAACGGATGCGTCTGGAGATGGCGACGGAGACGGCGCCTGTGGCCCGCAAGGCCATCAAGCTCATGCACCAGCTCTACGGACTGAAGACGGAGCTCACGGTGCGCCGCAGCGTCCTGCACAAGACGAACAACTACCTGATCACCGTTCCCACGCAGCCGTCGTTGCCCGCCGCGCTCACCGACCTCGGCATCCTCGACGAGACTGCCGGCATCGCCTACGGCGTCCCGGCCCGGCTGGTCCGCAAGGACTGTTGCGCGATCTCGTACCTGCGCGGCGCGTTCCTCGGCGGCGGCTTCGTGGCCGACCCGCACGGCGACTTCCACTTCGAGCTCACCGCGGAGACTGAGCAGGTCGCCCGAGACCTCGTCGTCCTCATGTCGAGGTTCGGCATCGAGGCGAAGGTGACGCGCAGGCGAGGCCTCTTCGCCGTCTACCTCAAGGGCGCGGAGCCGATCGTCACGTTCCTCGCGCTCGTGGGCGCCCACAGGGCCCTGCTCCGCACCGAGGACGTCCGCATCATCAAGTCGATGCGCAACGATGTGAACCGCCTCGTCAACGCGGAGACGGCGAACCTCCAGAAGTCCGCGGAGGCGGCGATCTCGCAGGTGGAGGACATCCGCTACCTCACGGACTTCCGAAGCATCGAGGGGCTTCCGCCCGCGCTGCAGGAACTGGCTCAGCTCAGGCTCGACCATCCCGACGTCTCGATCCGCGAGCTCGGTGAGCTCGCCTCGCCGCCGCTCTCCAAGTCCGCGGTCTACCATCGCATCCGGCGACTCGAGCAGATGGCTGCGGAGTTGCGCGCTCGCGCGGCGTTCGACAGCGGCGTGCTTGACGAGCAAAGCGGCGACAGGGAAGGTTAGCTACCGGTATCTTGCCTCCCGAAGCCGCTCAATCAGCGGCGTCGGCAGAGGTGGCGGTTTCCGACGACTGCGGCCCGTTGTCGCGGGGCGCACGACGAACGAAGGGGCGGGGGAGACATGACGATCAAGGTGGGCATCAACGGTTTCGGACGGATCGGCAGGCTGTTCTTCCGGGCTGCGATGGACTACCCGGAGCTCGAGGTCGTGGCGGTCAATGACCTCACCGACGCCAAGACGCTCGCGCACCTGCTGAAGTACGACTCCGTGCACGGCAGGTTCGATCACGATGTCGAGGCGACCGAGGATGGCATGCTCATCCACGCGCGCAGTGCGATCGGCGAACTGTTGGGCGCGTCGCGCACGGTGAAGGTGCTCGCCGAGCGCGAGCCCGGAAAGCTGCCGTGGCGGGAGCTCGGCGTGGATGTCGTGGTCGAGTCGACGGGCTTCTTCACCGACGGCACGAAGGCTCATGCGCACATCGACGCCGGAGCGAAGAAGGTCATCATCTCGGCCCCCGCATCCAACGAGGACATCACCATCGTCATGGGGGTCAACGACGGCGACTACGACCCGGCGAAGCACCACGTCATCTCGAATGCGTCGTGCACGACGAACTGCCTCGCCCCCTTTGCGAAGGTGCTGCGCGACGAGTTCGGTCTCAAGCGCGGGTTCATGAACACCATCCACTCCTACACCAACGACCAGCGCATCCTCGACTTCCCGCACACTGACCTGCGTCGCGCCCGGGCGGCCGCGGTCTCCATCATCCCCACATCCACCGGCGCCGCGAAGGCCATCGGACTCGTGCTGCCGGACCTCAAGGGCAAGCTCGACGGGATGTCGATGCGCGTGCCGACCCCCGACGGATCCGTCGTCGACCTGGTGGCGGAACTCGGCCGGCCGGTCACGAAGGACGAGATCAACGCCGCGATGAAGGCCGCCGCCGACGGGCCCATGAAGGGCATCATCGAGTACTGCGACGAGCCGATCGTCTCCATCGACGTCGTGGGCAACAAGGCGAGCTCGGTGTTCGACTCGCTGCAGACGATGGTGATGGGCGGCACCGGCGATTTCGTGAAGTGCGTGTCGTGGTACGACAACGAGTGGGGCTACAGCAACCGCGTCGTCGATCTCGTCAAGCTCGTCGGCTAGCGGGGCAGCGGTGTTCTCCAAGAAGACCGTCAAGGACGTCGACGTTCGCGGCAAGAGGGTGCTGGTGCGGGTGGACGTCAACGTCCCGCTCGTGGACGGCGCCGTTGTCGACGACACCCGCGTGCGCGCATCCCTTCCCACCTTGCGCTACCTGGTGGACCACGGCGCGCGTGTGATCGTCGTGAGCCACCTTGGCCGGCCTGACGGCGCGCCGGACCCGCGCTACTCGTTGCGCCCCGTGCGCCGCACGCTGCAGCGTCTGCTCGGGCGCAACGTGGTCTTCGTCGACGACATCGTCGGGCCCGAGGCGCACGAGGCGGTCTCGCGCATGGTCGACGGCGAGGTCCTCATGCTCGAGAACGTGAGGTTCGACCCGGGCGAGAAGCGCAACGACCCGGAGTTCGCGCGCGCCCTCGCGTCGCTTGCGGACATCTACGTGAACGACGCGTTCGGCGCGGCGCATCGCGACCACGCGTCGACCGCGGGCGTCGCGCGTATCTTGCCGGCGTACGCGGGACTCCTGCTGGCGCACGAGGTCGAGACCCTCACCGCGATGCTCACCGACCCTGCCCGGCCCTTCGTCGCGATACTCGGCGGCTCCAAGGTCTCGGACAAGTTCGGGGTGATCGACCGCCTCATGGACTGCTGTGACACGCTCGTGATCGGCGGGGGCATGTGCTTCACGATGCTCGTTGCGAAGGGCGTGGATGTGGGCGATTCGATCGTCGAGCCCGAATGGGTCGATTCCGCGAAGGCGACGATGGCGAAGGCCGAAGAGCGCGGCATCGAGATCCTGCTGCCTGTGGACTTCGTGGTGGCGGAGGCGATGGAACCCGACGCAGAGACGCGCATCGTCGCCCGCGAGGAGATCCCCGACGGCATGATGGGGCTCGATATCGGTCCCACCACCGTCGAGCTGTTCAAGAATGCCATCTCGGAGGCGCGCACGATCTTCTGGAACGGCCCGATGGGAGTGTTCGAGATGCCGCCGTTCGAGAACGGGACGCGGCAGGTCGCCCTCGCGGTCGCCCGCAACAACCGGGCTGCATCCATCGTCGGGGGCGGCGACTCGGTGGCGGCCCTGAAGAAGTTCGACCTGGAGGAGCGGGTGACCTTCGTCTCGACGGGCGGCGGCGCGTCCATGCAGCTGCTCGAGGGCGTTCCTCTTCCGGGACTCACGGCTCTGCTCGACCGCTAGACCGCGGGGCGGGACCGCCGCGCGTTCGGCCAACGAACATGGAGGTGATCCGGCATGGCCGGAAGCCGCAAGCCGCTGATCGCGGGCAACTGGAAGATGTACAAGACGTCGGGCGAGGGTTCCGTGCTCGTCTCGGACGTGGTCGACGCGATCCGAGGCACCGAGGACGATGTCGAGGTCGTGGTCTGCCCGCCCTTCACCGCGCTGCGTAGCATCTCGACCATGATCGAGCTCGACGGTCTCTCGATCGGACTCGGGGCCCAGGACGTCTTCTGGGAGGAGGAGGGCGCGTTCACCGGGGCGATCGCCCCCCGCATGCTCGAGGAGTTCTCCTGCCGCTACTGCATCGTGGGGCACTCGGAGCGCCGCGAGTTCTTCGGCGAGACGGACGAGACCGTGAACCGCAAGGTGCAGGCACTCTTCAGGCACGACATCACACCGATCGTGTGCTGCGGCGAGTCCCTGTCGGTGCATGACGCGGGCAACGCCGAGTCGTTCGTCCGCGACCAGGTGCGCGGCGGCATCGCGGGTCTCACTCCCGAGCAGGCTGCGACACTCGTGATCGCCTACGAGCCGATCTGGGCGATCGGCACCGGTCGCACTCCCGTCCCCGAGGCGGCGAACGACGTGGCGCGCGCGATCCGGGCGACCGTCGGCGCGATGTACGGGCCGCCGGCCGCGACGGCCGCGCGTGTGCTCTACGGCGGATCGGTCAAACCCGAGAACGCTTCGATGTTCTTCGGTGAACCCGACATCGACGGGGCGCTCGTCGGCGGCGCGGCGCTGGTGGCGTCGTCCTTCGCCGACATCGTGCACGCCGCAAGGTGAGCGATACCCGATTCGACCCGATCGCCGAGGTCGAGCGCGATCGGCTGTGTCTGCCTGCTCTGCTCGTGATCATGGACGGCTACGGCCTTGCGCCGCCGGGTCCCGGCAACGCCGTGACGCTCGCGGACACTCCCGCCCTGCACCGGCTCTTCGAGCGCTTCCCCTGGGCGCCCGTGGCCTGCTCCGGGGAGGACGTGGGGCTGCCGGAAGACCAGATGGGCAACTCGGAGGTCGGTCACCTCAACATCGGAGCCGGCCGCGTGGTCTATCAGGAACTCACGCGGATCAATCTCGCGATCGCCGACGGCTCCATCGACGCGAACCCCGTGCTCCTCGAGGCGATCGACGGCGCTGTGCGTGAGGGCAGGGCCGTCCACCTGATGGGACTGCTCTCCGACGGCGGCGTCCACAGCCACATCTCCCACCTGTTCGGTCTGCTCGAGGTCGCGAAGGAACGCGGAGCCAGCCGGCTGTTCGTCCACTGCTTCCTGGATGGGCGTGACGTCCCCCCGGAGTCGGGCGCGGGGTTCGTCTCACAGGTGCGCGACCGGCTCGCTGCGCTCGGGATCGGGAAGATCGCCACAGTCGAGGGTCGCTACTTCGCGATGGACCGCGACCGGAGGTGGGAGCGCGTCGAGCGCGCATGGCGGGCGCTCGTCTTGGGCGAGGGCAGGACTGTCGACGATCCGGTGCAGGCCGTCGAGCGGAGCTACGCCGAGGGCGTCACCGACGAGTTCGTCGAGCCCGCCATCGTCTCAGGAGTCGACGGGCTGATGCGGGACGGCGACGCGGTCGTGTTCTTCAACTTCCGTCCCGATCGCGCTCGCGAGATCACGCGGGCCCTGGTCGATCCGGCGTTCGACGGGTTCCAGCGGCCGGTCCGACCGCGCCTCAGGTTCGTCTGTCTCACCCAGTACGATCCCACGATCCCGGCGCCGGTCGCTTTCCCCAAGGAGCTGCCGACATGCACGCTCGCCGACGTGCTGGCGGACGAGGGGCTTCGGCAGATGCACGTGGCCGAGACCGAGAAGTACGCGCATGTCACCTTCTTCCTCAACGGCGGCGTCGAGACGCCGAAGCCGGGTGAGGAGCGTGTCCTCGTCCCGAGTCCCAAGGTGGCCACCTACGACCTTCAGCCCGAGATGAGCGAGCCGGAGGTCACCGACCGTCTCGTCGAGGCGATCGAGCACGATCATGCCGACGTCTACATCGTGAACTACGCGAACTGCGACATGGTGGGTCACACGGGCGTCCTCGCCGCCACCGTCAGCGCGGTGGAGGCGGTCGACTCGGGCGTGGGGCGCGCCGTGGGGGCCATCGAGGCGAAGGGCGGCGTCGCTCTCGTGACCTCCGACCACGGTAACGCGGAGAAGATGATCGCCGACGATGGGGTCACGCCGTTCACCGCCCACACCACCGATCCGGTGCCGCTCATCGCCATCGCGAAGGGCGTGACGGGGGTCCGTCAGGGAGGGCGGCTCGCGGACGTGGCGCCCACGTTGCTGGACCTCATCGGGCTCGCCGTGCCGCCTCAGTGGACCGGCCGGAGCCTGCTGTCGCGTTGACGCGGAGTTGAGGGCGAGCGCCGAGGCGGCTATACTCGCTTCCGGCGCGCGCGCGGCGCGCTGCTTCGTCATAGGACCAGGAGACAGAAGTGAACCCGATCATCTACCTCATCGTGGCCGTGCACGTCGTCCTCGCACTCGGGCTGATCGTGTTCGTGCTTCTGCACTCGGGCAAAGGCACCGGCCTGTCGTCGATGTTCGGCGGGATCTCGTCGGCAGCGAGCGGAACAAGCATCATCGAGAAGAACCTGGATCGCATCACGATCTTCCTCGCGGTCGGATGGGCTATCACGTCCGTGTTGCTCATGATGTTCTACCGGCCCGTATAGCCGTGAGCCGCGCAAGTTCGCGCGTCTGACATTCCCCGTGCGCCTCCGGTGGCCCGTCTGTATGCAGGCGGGCCACTTTCGCGTGCTTTTCGATGCGCCGGGGCGCGCCGTGGGGGCGCGGTGCCGCACTTGCGCATACGTACCGTTACGGGGGACACTCGTGTCCGATGCTCACGGACCGGTGGGGGGTTGTGGCCACGTCCGCGACGCGACATCCGCCTCCCAGGGGCCGCGAGGCCACAAGGGGGCGGGAACGTAAGGGGCATGTGTTCAGGACTCGTTGGCACGCAGGAAGGGGGCACGCACGTGAGTACACCTCGTTTTCGTTCGGTGATCGTGCTCGCCGCGGTGATGGTCTTGGCCGTGGGAGTACTCGGAGCGGTGGGGTGCATGCCGAAGGCGGCGACCACCAGCAGCTCGTCGAGTACGCCTGTCAAGGGCGGGACGCTCAGCTACTACATCGGCGAGCCGGCCGCGATCGACCCGTACAACGCCCAAGAGACCGAGGGCGTGCAAGTGGTCCACCAGCTGTTCAGGAGCCTGACCGACTTCGATGACTATGACGCGACCAAGCTCGTCCCCGCGGCCGCGTCGACGTGGACGGTCAACGCGGACGCCACCGTTTGGACGTTCCACCTGAACCCGGCGGACAAGTTCTCCGACGGCAATACGGTCACCGCGCAGGACTTCATCTATGCGTGGAACCGCATCGCCAACCCGAACACCGTGAACACGGCCACGAAGAAGGCGGATCCCTCGCAGATCAGCTATCACTTGGCCTTCGTCAGGGGCACCGACGACTACGGGAACGCGCCGAAGGGCATTTCCGGCCTCAAGGCTCTCGACGCCAACACTCTGCAGGTCACCCTCAAGGCGCCGTTCGCCGAGTTCGACTATGTGGTCGCCCACCCCGGCTTGGCGCCGGTTGAGAAGAGCCTCGTCGAGGGCGGTGTGGACTACAACGGCAGCAAGGTCGCCTTCGGCGAGATGCCGGTTGGCAATGGTCCATTCAAGATGTCGCAACCGTGGAAGCACAACCAGTACATCAAAGTGGTAGCCAGCGACACTTACTACGGCGCCAAGCCGTATCTCGCAGGCGTCAACTTCATGGAGTACAAGGACCCCGACACCGCGTACCTGGCGTTCCAGTCCGGCGCGCTGGACTTCTCGCAGATCGGGACCGGCAAGATCAAGGACGCGGAGAGCAAGTATGGCGATTCCGCCGACGGCTACACTTCGAACCCCGGCAAGCAGGTGCTGCTCGGCGCGGAGAACTCAGTCTATTACCTCCTCATCAACAACAAGATCTCGGTGTTGAACAATCTCAAGTTCCGGGAGGCGCTGTCGCTTGCGATCAACCGCCAGGCCATCTGCGACACCATCTTCCAGGGCAGCCGCCAGCCGGCGGACAACATCGTGCCGCCGGGCATTGCGGGCTATCAGCCGGGCGCGTGGCAGTATGCCAAGTACGACGTGGCGGCTGCTGAGAAGGCGCTCGCCGACGCGGGTTACCCGGGCGGCAAGGGCGCTCCGCAGATTACCCTCGCGTACAACGCCGACGGTGGCCACCAGCCGATCATGGAGCTCGTCCAGGCCGACCTAACGAAGATCGGGCTGAAGGTCAAGCTCAACCCGTTCGCGGACTTCCCGACGTACCTGAAGGCACTGACCGCGAAGAACTTCATGGTCGGCAGGCTGGGTTGGGTCGCGGACTACCCGATCATCGACGACTTCATGAACCCGCTGTTCCGGACGACATCGAGCAACAACTACTTCGTCTTCCCGAACAAGACATTCGACGCGGAGATCGACGCCGCCCGCAAGATGACAGATCCGACGCAGCGTCTGGCGGCCTATCAGGCGCTGGACAAGCAGATCGGCGATCAGGTGCCGGTGATCCCGCTCATGTTCTACAAGCACCACCATGTGGTGTCGTCGCGAGTACACAACTTCATCTTCTCGTCGATGTATCTGGCGGACCTGTCGAAGTGCTGGATATCGAAGTAGCAACGAGGACCGTCCGAACGAGGGCAGAAGGGGGTGGCAGGATGCCTCAAGGCATCCTGCCACCCGTTTCGGTTCCCGAACCAGTCAAAGGCAGCGTATGGGCCGGTACATTGCACGAAGGATCGCTCAGTTCATCCCGGTGTTCCTCGGGGTGACGCTGATCCTCTTCTTCATCACGACGGTCCTCCCCGGCGATCCTGTGGCAGTGAGGGCGGGCACGAAGCCGCTGTCTCCGGCGGTGTACAAGTCGCTGCGCCACGCGTACGGGCTCGACAAACCGTGGTACGTGCAGTACGTCGACTACCTGGGGTCACTCTCGCCAGTGCGCTATTCGCCGAAGTCGGGTTTGCGATTCCCCGGGCCTGATCTCGGCGTGTCGATCAGCTATGGCCGTCCGGTGATCGCGATGTTCGAGGAGACGTTCCCGTACACCGCGGAACTCGCGTTCGCCGCCATCGCCGTCGAGATCGTGATCGGTATCGGCGTCGGCATCGTCGCGGCGGTGAAGCAGTTCTCGATCTGGGACACGTTCGCGACGCTCTCGACGTCCATCCTTGTGGCGCTCCCGGTCTTCTGGCTCGGCGTGATGCTGCAGTACCTGTTCGGGATCCTGCTGCAGCAGTGGACCGGTGGAATCTTCTACCTGCCCATCGCGGGCGCCTCCGGCCCCCCATTCGCCGACTGGCAGTACCTGATCCTGCCGGCGGTGACGCTGGCCTCGGTCTCGACAGCGTACGCGGCCCGCATCATGCGAAGCCAACTGCTCGAGGTGGGTGGGCAGGACTACGTGCGGACCGCGCAAGCGAAAGGGCTTTCCCCGAGTGCCGTCCTGTGGGGCCACGAGATGAAGAACGCGCTCATCCCAGTTGTGACGTTCATCGGACTCGACCTCGGCGCGATGCTCTCAGGCGCGATCCTGACCGAGACCGTCTTCAACTGGCCGGGGATCGGCAACATGATCTACCAGGCGATCGGGCGCCGTGACTATCCGGTCATCTTCGGCGGTGTGTCGCTCATCCTCTTCATCGTGCTCGTCGTGAACCTGCTCGTCGACATCAGCTACGCCTTCCTCGATCCGAGGATCCGACTCGGCTCGAAGGTCGAGGGGTGAAGGCATGAGCGACGACATTCGAGCATCCGAGGTCCTTCAGGGGGGCGTCGTCGGCCCCCAAGCCCCTCCCGAACAGGAGCCCCCCACCGAGAATCTCGCGAGACGCGAGCTGGCGGGCACGCGGACACTTTGGGGAGACGCGTGGTACCGGCTTCGGCGCAACAAGATGGCGCTCGCGGCGCTTACCTGGATCGTCATCCTCGTCGCCGTGACACTGACAGCGGACCTGTGGGTGCCGCAGCACTTCGGGATGCCGAACGCCATCAACACAGCCACGGCCGAAGCGAATCAGTTCCTCGGCCCGTCGCTCGGCCATCCATTCGGCACCAACCAGCTCGGGCAGGACATGTTCTCCCAGGTGGTATACGGCGCGCGCGTCTCGCTGAGTGTCGGGTTCCTCGCGGTCGCGATAGCGGTCGTGGTTGGGCTTCTGCTCGGCGCGATCTCGGGCTTCTACGGCGGGCTCGCGGACACGCTCATCATGCGTGTCGCAGACGTGTTCCTGGCGTTCCCGTACATCATCTTCGCGTTGCTGGTGCTGTCCGTACTGCCGCGCGACTTCGTCACCGGCAGCATCTTACCGACAGTGCTCACGATCGGAGTGCTCGGCTGGCCGTCGATCGCGCGCGTCCTGCGCAGTTCGATCCTGTCGGTGAAACAGAATGACTACGTCGATGCCGGCCGCGCGCTCGGTGCGAACGACGGGCGCCTCATCATGCGGCACATCCTGCCCAACGCGATCGCACCTATTCTCGTGTACGCGACGATGTCGGTCGGCGGCGCCATCCTCACCGAAGCCGCTCTGTCGGTCCTCGGGCTCGGTATCCTGCCGAACAACCTCTCGACGATGATCTCGTGGGGCCAGATGATTGCCCAAGGCCAGCCGTATCTGACCTCCAGCCCGGGGGTCGTCCTGTGGCCCGGACTCGCCATCGTGACCACCGTGCTCGCGTTCACGCTGCTTGGCGACGGCGTTCGTGACGCGCTCGACGTGAAGATGAAGGACTAGGGCCATGAGCGATCATCTTCTCGTCGTCGACGATCTCAGGATGCACTTCTACACGCGCGACGGCATCGTCAAGGCCGTCGACGGCGTGAGCTACACGCTCGACCGCGGTG
>CAIKZH010000068.1 GCA_903831865.1 uncultured Coriobacteriia bacterium | reverse complement strand
GTCTCGCTGTCCGCACAGACCGCGAGCGCCATCAAGATGAGCTTGGCCAGTGCAGGGCCGCGGTAGCGCTCCAACACGAGACGGGTCCACCAGATCCGCGACACTGAGCCTACGCCCCTTCCCCGCCATCGGCTGGCTCGACTTCAAAGGGGATGCCGTAACGGGTCAAGAGCGGGATCATGAGGCACCAGCGGCTGGACGCGGAGCCGACCGTCTCCCACGATTCTGCCTTGCACAACCTGTAGGCAGTCGCGCGGGAGCAGACACCGAGCAGCGCCGCCGCGACCGGGATCCGCTCGATGGGGCGGACACGCCTTCCGAGCACGAGCAGCGTCGGGCCGTTCACAGAGGCTCGACCTCCTCCATGAGCTCTGCGGGGTCCCCGGCCCAACCAAGGCCCGCCGTCGCCTTAGCAAGCTGCTCCGGTCCCAGCCGGCGCTTGCCGTTGCATGCCTCGATCACCGTGACCTGGTTAAGCCCGCTTCGTCTCGCCAGCTCACTCTTGCTCCACCCGAGTCGCAGTCGCTCTCTCTCCAGCCGATTCACGCTTCCTCACCTCCGGGTCGGACCGCTATTGCAGCGCCTACGCTAGCGAGCTAAGGTGTACCCCGCAACGGTTGACTTATTGGTGGACGTCTTGGGAGGAACCGCGTGGCTTCGCTCATCGCACACTCCCCCTGGTTTCGCTTCAGCGACTACGAGGTCGTCGATGGGGTCGTGCGCCCCTGCGCGGATGCTCAGTTCGAGGTGTTCGACCTACCGAGCCTCTGGCCGATAGCGCCCCTGGACGCCGCTGATTGCGTCACGCCCACGCAAGCAGCGCTGGAGTTGCTCGCCGACCTCGAGGAAGCAGACGCCGAGAGCCCGCGGCATCAGGTGCGGCGCAACGAGCTGCTCACGGCGTGGTGTCGGCGCTACGGCCCGCTCGGCCTGCTGGGTCACGAAGTGCTGCGCCTCACGACACCGGCGGTGCGCGCGATCGACGAGTCCGGGGACGTCGAGTGGAGGAGTCTCGAGTTCAACCGAGTGGGCGGGATCTGGGTCCCGCAGGTGTTGACGACTCTGGGGGATCAGCCCGACGAGGACGCGGGATCCCTGACGTTCCTGCTCGCCGATTTCCCCGAGGCTGATCGCCTTCCGCTCACCTACACCATCGAGCCGGGCTACATCGACCAGGACCTTGCGCCGCGGTTCTTCCGCGGTCTCACGCCGCAGCGGCTGTCTTCCCAGGACTTCTGGAACGGCTTCATGCGCTCGGAGGAGTTCTGGCGCAGCTACGGCGAGCCGGTGTGTCTGATCCAAGAAGCGCTAGTGCGCCTGCGAGATTCGCTCCAGAAGGTCGCCTCGGGCGGCCGCGATGGTGGATCTTCGCCCTGGCTCACCTTCCTGACGGCAAGCGTCTCCCTCGTGCCGACGTCCGGCGAGGATGGGCCTGGTCTGGGGTTGGTCGGATCCAGCCTCCTCGCCCTGCTGGCAGTCGCCGGCATCCAGGACCTCTCCGGGGACTGGCGGCTGCTCCAGTGCCGCTGCGGCAGATGGTTCTTGGCGAGCCACCATCTTCAGAGATGGCATAGCGAGTCGTGCAGACAGCGCTACAAGAAGCGCGACTCCCGCGCCCGTGCGAACAGGCGGCAGCCGTGAGCCGCACCACCTCCCGAGACAACATCCTGAAGGTCGGCCCACGCTACTACCGGGTCTTCCTCGAGCTGCCGCCTCGCGCGGATGGCACCCGCCGCCGGGAGTCCCACACGGTGCGCGGCACGCTCGAGCAGGCCAAGGCTCTTCGCGCCAAGCTGCTCGCCGATCGCGAGCGCGGCCTGTATGTCGGCAGAAGCGACCAGCGCCTTTCCGACTACCTCACCGCATGGCTGGAGGCCAAGAAGGGCACGGTGGCCGACCGCACGTATGAGCGCTACTCCTGCATCGTCAAGACCTCGATCATCCCGGCGCTCGGACGTGTTCGTCTGTCGGTCCTGAGCCCGCAGCACCTCATCGCCTACTACGCTTCCTCGCGCGAAGAGGCGTCCAAGATGCGGCCAGGCAAGACGCTATCGGCCACCACGGTCCATCACCGTCACACGGTCCTGAAGACGGCGCTGAGGCAGGCCGTGCGCGACGGTGTACTCTCCCGCAACCCGGCCGACCGCGTGGACCCGCCCAAGCGGGGCACCCGACAGCTGCAGGCCATCGACGAGACCGCGGCTCAGAAGCTCATCGCAGGCTTCGAAGGCTCCGACCTCGAGATGCTCGTATGGCTGGCCCTCAACACCGGAGCACGGCTCGGGGAGCTGCTCTCGCTGCGCTGGAGCGACCTGGACACCTCGCGGCAGATGGTGCACGTGAGCCGCACGGTGGTCGAGCACATGACCAAGACCAGCTCGGAGAAGTGGTTCGACTTCAAGGAGCCGAAGAACGGCAAGGGGCGTGCAGTCGAGATCGACGCGGAGACCGTGAAGCGACTCCGCGCCCACAAGCGGGCCCAAAGCCAGCAGCGCCTGACCTTCGGGATCGCCTGGGCCGATCACGACCTCATCTTCCCGAACACGACCAACCTGCGCTCGGTCAATCCGGGCGAGCCGACGCGGCCGTCGTCGATCTCGCGCACGTTTCGGCATCGCGTCGAGGACCTGGGCCTTCCCGGCATCCGGTTCCACGATCTGCGCCATGCGCACGCCACGATGCTGCTGCGGCAGGGCTTCCCCGCGCATCTGGTCTCAAGGCGGCTCGGACACAGCGACGTGGCGATCACCCTGCGCGTCTACGCGGGCGTGCTGCCTGGGCAGGAGCGCGCGATGGTGGATGCGTTTGCCGCCAGCCTGCAGGCTGCGCAGGCGCAGTAGGAGCGGCCTACTTCACTGCAACCTTGATCGTCGCTGAGTTCGGCGCTGCGGGATAGACACCTGCGCCCGCGAACTTCACGTAGAAGCTGTAGGTGCCGTGCAGCTTCGGGGTGTAGCGATACCACCAGCTCGAGTGGGAACCAGTCGCTCCGAACGTCAGTCGTGCGGAAGAATACGACCACCGGCCGCTTCCCGGCTTCTTCACGTAGACGACGACCGGCAGCCCGTTCGCTGCAGCGCGCTGCAACGTGCCAGACAAGACGAAGGGGTTAGGCAGCCTCACGCTCGCAGGTTTGGACGAGATGCTAAGGCTCGTCTTCGGGCCAGACTGCCCTGGCGGGAGCCAGCCGATCTTGACGTCGTCGAGCACGGGTGCGGAGTCATGTTGGAGCGACGTGAGCGTCACCCGGTACCGCATCGAGCGCCCGACTATGGGCTGGTCGCCAGACGTTGCGAGGTGGTAGATGGCGGGGCTGGTGGACTGGGGGGCGCCGGGGGATACCCAGGCGCCGCCGTCGATGGAGTACTCAACGGAGGCAGTGCCGTGCGCGGCGTTGCTGAAGTCCAGCTGGATCGACGCCCACGTCTTGTCGGCGTAGGCGGCGTTGGGGTCGAGCTGGGTCGAGACGGCCGTGGCGCTGCCCGCGTAGCCGTACTTCATCACTCGGCTCACCAGTTGGTCGGCCACGAAGGTCCAACCAGCGTAGAGCGAAGGCAACCCGACGTCCGTGCAGTAGACGGCCCGTGGGTTGGCCAAGGTGCCGCCGGCCGTGAGGCGATCGGTCTCGCCTGTCCCGTACACGTCGATGATGTTCTGGGACTTGTCGATGGTCACGATGCGGTTATTGTTCTGGTCGGCGATCACCGTGTTGCCGTCCGGCAGCTGCCAGGCCCCTCCCGGTGCGTTCAGGCCAGCGCTGAATACCCACTTGGGCTTGAGGTTGTTGCTACTCGATGGAACCTGAAGGACGCGACCCTGGTCGAAGGCCGTGCCGGCGCCCTCGTCTACGATGAGCGTGTCGCCGTTGGGCAGTCGCTGCGCACTGTGCGGCGCTTCCAGCTGACCCGTGGCGGTGCCCGGCGTACCGAGGGTGCCGTACTGCCACACTAGCTTGCGATCCTTGTCGAGCTCAACCACACGGTAGCCACCGCCGCCCTTCTTGCCGTCGGCGACCAGGGTGTGATCGGTGCCCGGGACCGGGGAGGCGAAGAACGGGTCGCGTAGCGCCGCCGGTCCCCCTGCGACATCGGTCGAACTCTGGACCGCCTGCCACGCGGGCCATCTGAGGGTCCCCCCACTGCCTGAGGGAAGGCCGCCGGCTTTCGCCGCCGGTATCACCTCGAGGACTGCCGCGAACGTGGGCGGCTGCGCGGCTCCTCGCAACACGACGATGACATCTCCCGCATCGGGGCCGTCGGTGCGCAGCCACGCCGACCACATCTGCTGGACGCTTCCCTGATACGTGTACTCGTAGTCCCAGAGGATCTGGCCGGTCTGGGCCACCCGCAGCACCCGGTTGCCGAACCCGTCTGCGAACAGGACGGACCCGTCGGAGAGCACCTGCATCGAGCGCGGGTCCGCGGTGCTGTCGTGATAGACGGTCTGCCAGACGTATGGCATCACAAGGTATTGATCGTTGCTGCCACGGGCCGCGAGGTCCTGGCCGACCGTGGGCGACTGGAGATGGAAGGGGTTGCCCGAGGTCCCCTCCTGAATGACCTGGGAACCCGCGGCGCCATTAGCCTCGAAGTCGGCGGTCACGCTGATGTTGGCCGTCACATTCGTGTCGGTTCGCGGGTCGTCAGTGCTGCCGTCAGACCAGCCGACGAAATGGTAGCCGCTGCTGGGAACGGCAGTCACGGATGTGCCGTCGGCGCCGTATGCAACTGTCTGGTGAGAGGAGCCCGTGATCGTGCCGTTCGCTCCAGCGATATAGCTCAAGGCGCAGGTGTTCGGCGCAAACTGCGCCGTAACGCCGACGTCGCCTGTCACGTTCGAATCCGTGCGCGGATTATCGATGCTTCCGTCTGACCAACTCAGGAACTGGTAGCCGTTGTTGGGAACGGCGGTCACGGCCGTGCCGGCATACCCGTAGTTGACCACTTGAGTGGAGGAGCCCGCGATGGACCCGTTGGCGCCGGCGGTGTAGCTCAGGGTGCAGGCACTAGGTGCGAACAGGGCCGTGACGCCCAGGTCACCTTGCACGTTCGAGTCGGTGCGCGGGTTTAGCGTGCTTCCGTCTGACCAGTCGACGAAGCGGTAGCTACCGTCGGGGACCGCAGTCACAGCAGCACCCGAGCCCCCGGAGGTCACAGACTGGGTGGAGGACCCCACGATGGACCCGTTGATTCCGGCCGCGTACGTGAGCACGTAGGTCGGGACGCTGTAGGCGAGGATGCTGTTGCCGCCGACCGTCCATCCGTGAGACACGTCAGGGAAACAGACGGAGTCGAGACCGTAGTAGCTTCCTGGCGTCTGCTGCGCAGACCAGGTCGATCCTCCGTCGGTAGTTGCGAGAATGCCGCCGGGACCGACCGCCCAGCCGTCCTGCGAGTTAGCGAAGGCGACCGAACTGAGGGACGTGGACGACGCACTCTCGAGCGCCCAGGTGCTTCCACCGTCCGTGGTTGCCAGCACCACACCGCCGCCGACAGCGTCTTGCCCAACGGCCCAACCGTCATGCACATTGGCGAACGAGACGGAGTAGAGCCGGGTTATCGGAGGAGATCCATTCGTTACGGGTACGGTTTCGGTGGTCCAGGTTGTGCCTCCGTTGGTGGTCGCAAGGATGAAGCCGACGGCGGGTCCGGTGCTGCTAGGGCCGTCGTAGTAGCCAACGGCCCAGCCGTCGCTGGCGTTGGCAAACGAGACCGAGTACGGCCACGCGAAGTAGCTCCCCCACGTCTGAGGCGCCCATGTCACCCCGCCGTTGGTCGTGGCGATGAGGGTTCCATCGCCACTCGCCCAGCCGCAACTGGCGTTCGCGAACGTCACCGATGACAGCGGCCATGGGTCTCCCGACGTTTCGGGCGTCCACGTCGTGCCACCGTTGGTCGTGATGAGGACCGTACCGCCGTCCCCTACGGTCACAGCCTCTGTTGCGCTGACCGCGGCGACGGCGTTGAGGTTGTTGTCGGTGACGGGTGTCTGCCTCGTCCACGTCACGCCGCCGTTCGTGGTCGCGAAGACGTTCCCGAAGTCCCCCACCGCCCAGCCATCGCTGGCATTGGCAAACGCGACAGCATTGAGCCCGTACAGTGCTCCCGTGCTCTGGGGCGTCCAGACTCCGGTGGCGTACGCGGCGCTTCTCGGCAGCACTGCCAGCACAACGAACACGGGCAGCCCGATCAACGCGACCGCTTGTCGAATGCGCTCCCGATGGCCCGATCGAATCATCACTGCATCAATCCCCCCAGCGCGGCGACGCATCCAGACCGGAACAGTCTACGTCCCCGCCCGTTCACGCCGTCGGCTTCCACGCTGAGCGGCGGTGTGCGCTTGTGCCGTCCACGCCCGCTCAGTGCCCGTCCGTCGCAGCCGGTAGCAACGCGTTTTCGGCACGCAAGGCACGCGAATGGCACATTCCCGGCCCTCGATCGTTCGGCGCCAGGAGCCTCTCAGGCAAGAAAGCGCAGGTAGGGCCCGGTGTTTGCACCGGGCCCTACCGTCACATCTGTGGTGGAGCCAAGGGGGATCGAACCCCTGACCTCTTGGCTGCCAGCCAAGCGCTCTCCCAGCTGAGCTATGGCCCCACATCTGGAGCGCCTCGCGACGCGAGGGACAGTATAGGGACGGCCCGGCGAAACGGTCAACCGACCGGACCCCAAAACGCGACAGCGACTCGCCGGACTCCCCTACCTTTGCGAGGCGAACCCGACGTAGCGCTCGGCCACCGCTTCCCACATGGCGAACCGGCTGAGAGCCAGATCGTGCAGGCGCTGTCTGAACTCGCGTTCTCTCGTCGGCAGGCCGTCGAGCACGTGCACGATGAGCGCAGCCAGACCCGTCGTCAGATCCCGGCCCGGCGCCAGGTCCCGCAACGATGGCTCGCCCAGCGACTCAGCGAGGAAGTCCACGAGCGAGACCATGCCGCTGTGGTACGTCGAGAGAGGCAGTGCGCCCGCCGCGAGCGCCTCGCCGTTGACCAGTGCGGCGGCCTCGGGGAACACCGAGGGCGCGAGCGCGACGTCGGCCGCCGCGAACACCGCCGCCAGCT
>CAIKZH010000067.1 GCA_903831865.1 uncultured Coriobacteriia bacterium | reverse complement strand
TGCCCATCGAGATCATCGGGACCTTCGATACGACGCTCGTCCGGGAGTTCTTCGGCGCGCTCGCGTCCAACGCGGGGTTGACCGTGCACCTGCACGAGCTTGCAGGCCTCAACGCGCACCACATCGTGGAGGCGGCCTTCAAGGCGTTCGCCCGGGCGCTGCGCGAGGCCGTGGAGATCGATCCGCGGGTCGCCGGCGTGCCTTCGACGAAGGGCGTGCTGTGAGCGTCCCGCGCATCGCCATCGTCGACTACCGGACGGGCAACCTCCGCAGTGTCGAGAAGGGCTTCGAAGCGGCTGGAGTCCAGGGCGTCGGCGTGACCGACGATCCATCGCAGGTCGAGAACGCCCGCGGCATCGTGCTGCCCGGAGTCGGGGCCTTCCGCGACGCCGCCGCCAACCTGCGCGCATCGGGCATGTGGGACGTCGTCGTCTCGCGCGCCCGCGCCGGCACGCCTCTGCTGGGGATCTGCCTCGGCATGCAGCTGCTGGCGACCACCGGGCTCGAGGACGGCGAGTGGGGCGGGCTCGGACTCGTCCCGGGCGTCTGCACGCGCCTGACCGGGCCGGTCAAGGTGCCCCACATCGGATGGAACACGGTGGAGACTCCCAGGCCGAGCCCCCTGTTCCGCGACACGCCGAGCGGCAGCGCGTTCTACTTCGTGCACAGCTACCACCTGGCGCCGGAAGACCCCGAGGCCGTGATCGGCGTCACCGAGTACGGGACGCGGTTCGCCTCGGCGGTCCGCTCGGGGTCGGTCTTCGGCGTCCAGTTCCATCCGGAGAAGTCGTCCGCGGCGGGGCTCGCCCTCCTGGGAGCGTTCGCCCGCATCGTCGAGGAGGCGTGAGGCCCGTGCAGGTCCTGCCCGCGATCGACCTGTTGGCGGGTCGCGTCGTGCGCCTGAAGCAGGGGCGCTTCGACGAGGTCAGCGTGTACGACGACGACCCTGTCGCGCGCGCACGGCGCTTTGTCGAGGCCGGTGCGGAGCTGCTGCACGTGGTCGATCTCGACGGCGCCGCCAGCGGGGAGCCCGTCAACATCGTTGTCGTGGCGGCGATCATCGCTGCTGTCGACGTGCCCGTGCAGGTGGGCGGCGGCATCCGTACGATGGCGACCATCGAGCGCCTCTTCGATGCCGGCGCGGCCCGTGTCGTGCTTGGCACCGCGCTCATCACGGATCAGACGCTTGTGGAGAAGGCCTGTTCCCACCACCCCGGGATCGTGGCGGGCATCGACGCGCGCGGCGGCAAGGTCGCCATCAACGGCTGGCGCGAGGGGACGGAGCACGATGCGGTGGAGTTGGCCCGCGAGTTGGAGGCGCTCGGCGTGACGCGAGTCGTCTACACCGACATCGCGGTCGACGGCATGCGCACCGGTCCGAACCTGGAGGCCACTCGGACGCTGGTCGCGTCCACGTCGATGTCGGTCATCGCGTCCGGTGGCGTATCCGAGCTCGCCGACATCGTCGCGCTCCGAGGCCTCGGCGGGATCGAGGGCGTCATCGTCGGAAGCGCGCTGTACGAGGGGTCGCTCGACCTCGGCGCGGCGATCGCGGCAGGCCGCGAGGAGGGCTCACCCGCATGCTGATGAAGCGCGTCATCCCATGCCTCGACGTGCACCGTGGGCGCGTGGTCAAAGGCGTCCACTTCGTGGACCTGCGCGACGCCGGCGACCCGGTGGAGCTGGCCCGCTTCTACGACGCCGAGGGCGCCGACGAGATCGTGTTCCTCGACATCACCGCCACCCACGAGGACCGCCCGACGATGCTGGATGTGGCGACTCGCACCGCGGAGGAGGTCTTCATCCCGTACACGGTGGGCGGCGGCATGCGCTCGGCGGAGGACATCCGGCAGATGCTGCGGGCGGGTTGCGACAAGGTCTCGATGAACTCGGCGGCCGTGGCCGACCCGGACCTGATCAGGACCACGAGCAGGATCTACGGCGCCCAGTGCATCGTCGTGGCGATCGACGCGCGCCGGGTCGCTGGCGCTCGTGAGCGCTGGGAGGTCTTCATCGCGGGCGGGCGGCACAACACGGAGCTCGACGCGGTGGGCTGGGCGGTGGAGGCCGAGGCCCGTGGTGCCGGGGAGATCCTGCTCACGAGCATGGACCGCGACGGCACGAACGACGGGTACGACATCCCCCTCACGCGCGCCGTCGCGCGCTCGGTGTCCATCCCCGTGATCGCGAGCGGGGGAGCAGGGAAGCTCGAGGACTTCGCCGAAGTGGTGGTGGAGGCCGACGCGGACGCGGTGCTCGCGGCCTCCACGCTGCACTACGGGCTCATGCGCGTGCGCGACATCAAGCGCGCGATGGCGGATGCCGGCGTCCCCGTACGTCATGTCGACGTGCCGGACACGCCTGTCCGGCCGACGCCCCTGACCTGGAAGGAGTGAGTCCGATGGACCGCCAGCACGACTCCCTCGGTATCCCCGACCTCACCTATGACGACCGCGGCCTCATCCCCGCCATCGTGCAGCAGTACGACACCCTCGAGGTGCTGATGATGGCGTGGATGGACCGTGAGTCACTCGCGAAGACGATCGAGGACGGCTGGACGTGGTTCTACAGCCGCAGTCGCCAAGCGTACTGGAAGAAGGGGCAGACCTCCGGCGCGGTCCAGCTGCTCCGCGAGATCCGCTACGACTGCGACGCCGACACGCTGCTCGTCCTCGTCGATCAGCAGGGGTCCGGGGCGTGTCACACCGGAGCCTGCACCTGCTTCTATCGCACGCTCCACTCCGTGGGAGCCGTCGGGACCACCGAAGAGGAGGTGCGCGTATGACCGACGAGACGCCCACAGGGGGTCGCGCCCTCGGAGACGCCCTGGAGGAGCTCTACGGCGTGCTCGAGGCGCGGAAGCGCGACCTGCCTGACGGCAGCTACACGGCGAAGCTCCTCTCCGGACCCCAGGACAAGCTGCTCAAGAAGATCGCCGAGGAGTCGGGAGAGGTGATCATCGCGGCGCGCGACCACGATGTCGCACAGACGCGCTACGAGGTCGCCGACCTGCTCTACCACCTGCTCGTCGTGATGCTCCGCGAGGGGGTCACGCCGGCCGATCTCGCCGTCGAGCTGCAAAGCCGGCGCCGGTGAGAGGACCGATCCGATGAGTGCGGCCGACGCCGCCGGCCCCGGGACCGTCTCGCGCCCCGGCCGGGTCCCGCAGTCGTCGCGGCGAGAACCGCTGTGGGACCGCATCGACCGGAACCGCCTGAAGACCGCTGCGTTCATCGTGGTGTTCGCCTCGGGCCTCGCGTTGTCCGCCGCCATCTTCGTCGCCGTCATCGGGACGTTCCTCGGATTCGTCCTCGTGCCACAGAACGAGACGGTGACGTTCTTCGGTGCGCTGCCCTGGATCGTGCTCGCCGCGCTGGTGGCGGGCGCTGCCGGGGCCGGCGCCCACGTCGTCCGCAGCCTGAACGACCCTCATCGCAGACTGCCTCGGCTCTTCGGTGCGACCCGCTCCGAGGTGGGCACCCTCCTGCCGACGAAGTCGGCGCTCCACGACATCGCGATCGCCTCGGGACTCGAGCACTCGCCGCCGCTGTGGATGATCGACGACGAGCGGGTGAACGCCTTCGTGGTCGGCATGAACCAGCGTGACGCGGTTGTCGGCGTGACCCGGGGGCTGACCGAGCGGATCGGCGCGGACGAGCAGCGCGCGGTGTTCGCCAACCTGATGGCGCGCCTGCGCAGCGGCGACGTGATCTGGTCGACGGCGGTCTCAGCGGTCATGGGCCCCATCTGGCACGCGCGAAGCGCCCAGATGCGAAGGCAGGACGATGAGGATAGCCAGGACGGCGCGATCGCAGCCGGGGAGCGGGCGACCTTCACCGTGTGGGAGGGCCCTCTCTTCCTCGCCGGAACGCTCGCCGTGGTCTTCACCGAGGCGCTCATGGCCGGTCACGAGCGCGCGGCGCTGCTCGCGGCGGAGAAGGCCGACGCCGAGGGGATGCTTCTGCTCAAGGACCCTCGCGCGATGCTCGACGCGCTCACGCACGTGCTGGAGGCCGACAACACGGTCTCCGATGCAGGGGAGGAGTACTCGATGCTGTTCTACTGTTGGGCCGGCTTCGGCTACGCCCCCGAGGACGACCCGGAGATGGCGCGCGTGGAGCGGCTGAGGCAGACGCTGGGTGCCCAGGGCGCGTGACGCCGGCGCCCGGCGAACGGCTCTTGCACCTCCCGGCACCGGCGTGTATCCTGCGTCCTTAATCGCATAGCACGCATGCCTGTGACGGGGAGGAGTACCCCGGTCGCGAAGCCCAGAGAGCCGGTGGTTGGTGCGAACCGGCGTGAGCGATCGGCGGGAATGGACCTTCGAGGCTCCGGAGCAAAGGCCGCACGAAGGGCTGACTAGTTCCGGCGGACTCCCACCGATAGAGGGGACCGGGTATCGGAGGCGAACGTGACTCCCGTACCTCGGAACAAACGAGTGGGCCCGTCGAACCGACGGGTCAACAAGGGTGGCACCGCGAGAGAAGACCTCTCGTCCCTTGGCGGACGAGGGGCTTTTTTGTGCCCTGATCTCGGCTCCTCGTCTGCAGCTTGTGGGATGTGCCTGCAGAAGTCAGGCCCGTGCGTACCTGATGCGCGGGGCAGAGAGCTGAGGAACGCGATGTTGTTCCCCGACAGAGACGGATTCGTGAGGCTGGCCGCCGGTCACGACATCGTGCCGGTCGCCTGCGAGGTCTATGCCGACCTCGCCACACCCATCTCGGCGTTCATGGCGCTCGCGGAGGGCGCCTCGCACGCATTCCTCTTCGAGAGCGTCGTGGGCGGGGAGCGGCTGGGTCGGCACAGCTTCCTGGGTGTCGGCGCCAACAGCGTGATCACCGTTCGCGACGGCGTCGCGGAGATCGTGGAGGGCTCGTCACGCCGTCGGGTGCCGGCCACGGACCCGCTGGAGGCGGTCGAAGCGCAGCTGGGGGCGGGGAAGGTCGCTCGGGTCCCGGGGCTTCCCCTGTTCATCGGAGGGGCCGTCGGCTTCGTCGGCTACGAGGCGGCCGCGAGCTTCGAGGCCACCGTGCCGCGGCACCCCTGCGACCAGCTGGGCCTCCCGGACGCCGTGTTCATGTTCACATCGATCGTGATCGCCTTCGACCACGCGCGACGCGTGATGCAGGTGATCGCTCCGGTGCGGCCGAGCGGTGATCCCGACGCGGACCTCGCTGAGGCGGCATCGCGCATCGACGAAGTGCTGGATCGCCTGCGTCGGGGATGCGCGTCCGCCGCGTTGGGAGAGGTCGGCGCCAGCGCCGAAGTGCCGCTGAAGGCCCACACGTCGCACGAGAGGTTCATCGAGTCGGTCGAGGCCGCGAAGGAGCACATCGCGGCCGGGGATTGCTTCCAGATCGTCTTGTCCCAGCGCTTCTCCGCACCCTTCGAGGGCGACGGGCTCGACCTGTTCCGCGTCCTGCGGGCGGTCAACCCGAGCCCGTACATGTTCTATCTCCGCACCCCGGAGGTGACACTTGTCGGCTCGAGCCCGGAGCCCCTCGTACGCGTGGAAGGCGACCAGGTGCTCACGCGACCGCTGGCCGGGACACGTCCGCGGGGCGCGACGGCGCTCGAAGACGGACGACTTCGCGCGGACCTGCTCGCGGACCAGAAGGAGCGGGCCGAGCACGTGATGCTCGTGGACCTCGGGCGCAACGACCTCGGCAGGGTCTGTGTGCCGGGGAGCGTCCGCGTCGACGAACTGATGGAGGTCGAGACCTACTCGCACGTCATGCACATCGTGAGCAACGTGACGGGCACCCTCTCGCCCGATCTTGACGCGTTCGACGCGCTTCGCGCGACGTTCCCGGCGGGGACCGTGAGCGGTGCCCCCAAGATCCGCGCGATGCAGATCATCGCTGAGCTCGAGCCCGAGGTCCGGGGACCCTACGCCGGGACTGTGGGCTACATCGGTGCGGACGGCGCCATGGACATGTGCATCACGATCCGCACCGTCGCCCTTGCCGGCGGTCGGGCCTTCCTCCAGTCGGGCGCCGGGATCGTCGCAGACTCGGATCCCGAGCGCGAATACGAGGAGACCCTGCACAAGGCGAGCGCCCTGCACCGTGCGCTGGAGCTCGCCGCGGGGCTGCGCTCAAGAGATAGAGCGGAGGTGGCGTCATGATCCTGGTCATCGACAACTACGACTCGTTCACCTACAACCTCGTGCAGATGCTCGGACTGCTGGGCGCCGAGGTGCGGGTGGAGCGCAACGACGCCGTGACTCCCGCCCAGGTCGTCGCCATGGCGCCGCGCGGCATCGTCGTGTCTCCCGGCCCCGGCGCGCCGGACGGCGCGGGCGAGTCCGAGGCGATCATCGCTGCGGCCGCCGACTGCACCATCCCGCTGCTCGGGGTGTGTCTCGGACACCAGGCGATAGCGGAGGTGTTCGGAGGGAAGGTGGTGCGGGCCGACGAGGTCATGCACGGGAAGACCTCGAGTGTGCGGCACACGGGCGCCGGCGTCATGAGGGGCCTGCCGCCGCAGTTCACGGCCACCCGCTATCACTCGCTGATCGTCGAGCGCACAAGCGTTCCCCCATGCCTTGAGGTGACCGCCGAGACGGCCGACGGGGTCGTCATGGCGCTGCAGCACATCGACAAGCCGGTGTTCGGGGTCCAGTTCCATCCGGAGTCGGTGCTCACTCCCGAGGGCATCGCGATCCTCCGCAACTTCCTTGAGATCGCCGGCGAGATCGACCCCGTGGAGACCGCTGCTGAGGTCGTCGTGCGGCGGATGGATCGGGACGTACCGGTCACGGTGCCCGCGGCTATCGGCGTAGCGGCCTCCGGGGGCTCGCTGACCGAGGAAGAGGCCTCGAGCGTGATGGGGCTCGTGATGGACGGCGAGGCGACGCCCGCGCAGATCGCGTCGCTCATCACGGCCTTGCGAATGAAGGGCGAGACCGTCGACGAGATCACCGGGTTCGCTCGCGCGATGCGTGCGCGTGTCACCCCCGTGCACCCGCTCTCCATCGGTCTTCTCGACACATGCGGCACAGGGGGGGACGGTCTGTCCACGTTCAACATATCGACGGCTACCGCGTTCGTCGTCGCCGGCGCGGGCGTGCCGGTGGCCAAGCACGGCAACCGGGCCGTGAGCTCCAAGTCGGGGAGCGCCGACGTCCTTGAGGCCCTCGGCGTCCGCATCGACCTTTCGGCGGACGAGGCGGCCCGGTGCATCGACGAGGTCGGCGTCGGCTTCCTGTTCGCGCAGGCGCTGCACTCGTCGATGCGTCACGCTGGCGGTCCCAGGCGTGAGATCGCGATCCGCACGGTCTTCAACCTTCTCGGTCCTCTCACCAATCCCGCCGGCGCGAAGCGGCAGCTGCTGGGCGTCTACGATCCGAGACTGGTGCCGGTCATGGCCGAGGTCGCCGGCCGGCTCGGAGCCGAGCGCGTGATGGTCGTGCACGGCCATCCCGGGATCGACGAGGTCTCGGCTTCGGGCCCGACGACGGTCGCCGAGTTCGTCGGCGGCAAGGTGCGCGTCTATGAGATCGATCCCGAATCGGTGGGGATCCGCCTGGGGCCCGCGTCGTCGATGGCGGGCGGCGATGCGTCCCGCAATGCAGGCATCCTTCGAGCCGTCCTCGCCGGCGGGCATGGCGTGCCCCGCGACGTCGTAGTGCTTAACGCGGCGGCGGCGCTTCTGGTGGCCGGGCACGCAGAGGACCTCGCCGAGGGCGTCGTCCTCGCTCGCCGCTCCATCGACGATGGGTGCGCCTTCGCCCGGCTCGAGGCGCTCCTCGCACTCACCTCGCGCCTCGGTGCCGAAGCCGACGCGCGCAAGGCGCAGGAGGTGCCCGCGTGAAGACCCTCGGCGCCTTTCTCGAGCGCGTCGTCGCCCGGCGCCGCTCGGACGTCACGGCGGCCTACGGCTCGCTCACGGCGGCGGATCTTGAGCGTCTGGCGTGCTGCGGGCGCATCGCGCGCGACTTCTCCGGTGCCCTCACGGACCGGGACGACGTTGCCGTCATCGCCGAGGTGAAGAAGGCCTCGCCGTCGGCTGGCCCGATCGCCCCGGACGCGGAGGCTGCCAAGCAGGCGGCGCACTACGTCGCGGGAGGAGCGGCGGCCGTGAGCGTCCTCACGGAGCCTGCGTTCTTCGCGGGCAGCTACACCGACCTGTCGGATGTCGCCGACGCGGTGGCGGTGCCCGTTCTTGCCAAGGACTTCATCGTGGACACGGCCCAGCTCTTCGTCGCCCGCGGACACGGGGCGGATGCCGTCCTGCTGATCGTCCGCGTGCTGGAAGACGAACTGGAGCCGTACCTCGACATCGCAGCCACACTGGGACTGCAGGCGCTGGTCGAGGTGCACGACCGGCAGGAGCTCCTTCGCGCGAGAAGAGCGGGGGCGACGCTGGTGGGCGTCAACTCCAGGGACCTGATGACCCTGCGAGTGGACCGCCAGGCCGCACTCGCGATCGTATCCGAGGCGGCCGCGTCCGGTCTGACGGTGGTGGCCGAGTCCGGCGTCCGCGGGCGTGCTCAGGTGGAGTCCGCTGCGGCGGCTGGAGCCCACGCGGTGCTGGTGGGGGAGACGCTCATGCGGGCGCCACGACCGGAGGAGGTCCTGGAGGGCCTGACAGGGGTGCGGGCGAGGCTCGAATAGAGGGTTCACAGGCGGGTGCGACCCCCGCCTTCAGCGCAGATGCCAGCGAGTGTGAGAGAAGGAGAGGACCGATGACAGACAAGACGCGTTATCAGCTCGATGAGAGCGACATGCCGACGAGTTGGTACAACATCATCCCCGACCTGCCGGTCGCCCCGTCTCCGCCGCTGCACCCGAAGACCGGCGAGCCCGTGGGCCCGGCCGACCTCGCGCCGCTCTTCGCGACGGAGCTGCTCAAGCAGGAGATGTCGGGCGAGAGCTTCATCGAGATCCCCGAGGAGGTGCAGTCGGTCTACCGCACCTACCGCCCAAGCCCCCTCATCCGCGCGAAGGCGCTGGAGAAGGTCCTCGGGCTGCCCGCCGGCGTGAAGATCTTCTACAAGTACGAAGGCGTGAGTCCCGCCGGCTCGCACAAGCCCAACACCGCCATCCCGCAGGCCTTCTACAACAAGCAGGAGGGGATCAAGCGCATCTCGACCGAGACGGGCGCGGGGCAGTGGGGCAGCGCGATGTCGATCGCCTGCGCGCTGTACGGCATGGAGTGCACGGTGTACATGGTCGGCATCTCCTACGATCAGAAGCCGTATCGCCGGCTGCTCATGGAGACCTACGGGGCCGAGGTCATCTCGAGCCCGTCGAAGCGCACCGAGGCCGGACGCCACGTGCTGGGGCTGGATCCGGACTCGCTGGGCTCCCTCGGCATCGCGATCTCGGAAGCTGTGGAGGACGCTGCCGGACGTGACGACACCCACTACTGTCTCGGCTCTGTGCTCAACCACGTGTGTCTGCACCAGACGATCATCGGCGAGGAAGCGATCCTGCAGATGGAGCTGGCTCAGGCCGAGCCGGACGTCGTGGTGGCGTGCGTCGGTGGCGGCTCGAACTTCGCGGGCATCGCCTTCCCTTACTACCGCCGCAACACCCAGGGCAAGAGCAAGGCACGACTCCTGGCGGTCGAGCCGAAGGCGTGCCCGACCCTCACCGCGGGCGAGTACCGCTACGACCTCGGTGATGAGGCCGGGATGACGCCGCAGATGCTCATGTACACGCTCGGCCATGATTTCGTCCCGGCGGGGATCCACGCCGGCGGACTTCGTTACCACGGGGACTCGCCGCTGGTGTCGCTGCTGGTCAAGGAGGGCAAGGCCGAGGCGGTGGCTGTCCACCAGAAGGCGTGCTTCGACGCCGCGGTCATGTTCGCTCGTTCGGAGGGGATCCTCCCGGCGCCCGAGTCGAGCCACGCCATACGCGCGGCCATCGACGAGGCACTGGCGGCCCGGGAGGCTGGCCAGGACCGGACGATCCTCTTCAACCTCTCCGGCCACGGCCACTTCGACCTCACGGCCTACGAGGCGTACCTGAACGGTCAGCTGCAGGACTACGACTTCGCAGCCGGTTCCATGTGCGAGGGCGAGTAGCGGCGGCGTACGACGAAGGAAGCGGGTCGAAGACGATGTCTGTTCCCGGGACGAGGGTGAAGGTGTGCGGGCTGTGCAGCCCGACCGACGCGCGCGCCGCAGCGCGCGCCGGTGCCGACGCCCTCGGCGTCATCCTCGTTCCGGGGAGCCCGCGTCACGTCACGATCGCCGAGGCCGCGGCCATCTTCGAGGCGGCTCCCGCTTCACTGAAGCGCGTCGGCGTCTTCGTCGACTCGCCCTTGGAGGATGTCGCGTCGGCTGCGGTCTTGTTGGGACTCTCCGCGGTGCAGCTGCACGGGTCCGAGTCCCCGGGCTTCTGTCGGCGTCTCCACGTGCCGGTCATCAAGTCGTTCCGTGTGGGTGCAGCATTCGACCCCCGGCGGATCGAGCAGTACCGCGGCGTGGTCGCCGCGATCCTCCTCGACACGCTGGTCGAGGGCGTGGCGGGTGGCAGCGGCCGTGCGTTTCACTGGGAGTCGGTCGCCGGGATCCCGCAGGTTGCTCCACTCGTGGTCGCCGGAGGCCTGGCGCCGAGCAACGTGGGAGCCACGATCCGCGCGCTGCGGCCCTGCGCGGTCGACGTGTCCTCCGGGGTGGAGGAGACCGTGCGTCACAAGGACCCCGAGCGTCTCGCCGCGTTCATCACGGCCGTGCGAGAGGCGGACGACACCAGGGAGGCATGCGCGTGAGCCGAGCAGTCTCAGACGTCGACGCCCGTCAGGGCGCCTACCGGGCCCCGGATGCCGAGGGCTACTTCGGACCCTACGGGGGGGCCTTCGTGCCCGAGACGGTCGTCCCAGCCCTCGAGGAGCTGGCGCGCGCTTTCGCGTCCCGCGACGACGCGTTCCGGCAGCGTCTCGCGGTGCTGCTCCGCGACTACGTGGGCAGGCCGACGCCGCTGTATCTCGCGCAGCGCCTGGCGAAGGCGACGGGGCTCGCGCGCGTCTATCTCAAACGCGAGGACCTCGCGCATACCGGAGCCCACAAGATCAACAACACGCTCGGCCAGTGTCTTCTCGCACAGCACATGGGCAAACGCCGCGTGATAGCCGAGACGGGAGCGGGGCAGCACGGCGTCGCCACCGCCACAGCCTGCGCGCTCCTCGGGCTCGACTGTGCCGTCTTCATGGGAGTCGAGGACATCCGGCGCCAGTCGCTCAACGTCTACAAGATGCGGCTGCTGGGCGCCGAGGTGATCCCGGTCGAGGAAGGTGGCGGCACCCTGGCGGACGCGGTGACGGCCGCGCTTCGGCACTGGGTGGAGCGCGTCGAGGACACCTTCTACTGCATCGGCAGTGCGGTGGGCCCGCACCCGTATCCCCTGATCGTCCGGGAGTTCCAGTCCGTCATCGGCGAGGAGATCATCGCGCAACTGGACGGGCGCGGGGCCGGACGGGTCGACGCCGTGGTCGCATGCGTCGGGGGCGGCAGCAACTCGATCGGCACGTTCTACCCGTTCGTTTCCGGCATCGAGGCCTCGGAGCGCCCGCTCCTTGTCGGGGTGGAGGCCGCGGGTCTCGGTCTCGACACCGATCGCACCGGCGCGTCGATCACCGTCGGCTCGCCCGGGGTGATGCACGGCTTCTACAGCTACCTCCTGCAGGACGAAGCCGGCGACCCGAAGGAGGCGTACTCGATATCCGCCGGGCTCGACTACCCGGGTGTCGGCCCTGAGCACGCCTTCCTGCACGACGAGGGTCTGGTCCGATATGAGGCGGTGACTGATGCTGAAGCCCTGCAGGCCTTCATGCTGCTGACGCGGACGGAAGGCATCATCCCCGCGGTCGAGTCCAGCCACGCGTTGGCCCTGCTGCCGCGGCTCGCCGCGGAGCTGGGCCCGGACGCGACCGTCGTCGTCACGGTCTCGGGACGCGGGGACAAGGACATCGACATCGTGCGGGAGGCCGGGCTGTGACGGAAGCCGCGAAAGCAGGGCTCGCGCGCGGTTTCGCGAACGGGCCGGCCCTCGTGTGCTATCTCATGGCCGGCTACCCTGACCGTGCGACCTCGTTGGCATGCGTCCGCGCGGCGGCGGCTGCGGGCGCGGACGTCATCGAGCTGGGCGTCCCCTACGCCGATCCGCTCGCGGACGGCCCTGTGATCGTGGAAGCGGCGCGCGCCGCTCGACGCGGTGCCTCAGGGGGGTTCGGACTCGCAGAGACCCTCGAACTCGCCGCGGAGTTCACCGGGGCGCCTGGGGGGTCCGACACCCCCGTGGCGCTCATGACGTACCTGAACCCGATGCTGCGCCTCGGACTCGAGAGGCTGGCTGAGACCGCCGAGGAGAAGGGCGTCGGCGGGTTCATCGTTCCGGACCTGCCGCCGGACAACCCCCTTGCCGCCCGCTGGCGCGACGCGGCCTTGGCGCACCATATCGACACGGTGTTCCTCGTCGCGCCGACATCGACACGCGAGCGGCTCGAGACCGTGGCGGCTGCCTCGACCGGGTTCATCTACTGCGTCTCCAGCGTCGGTCTCACGGGTGAACGCGAGAGCGTGCCGCCTCTGCTTGCGGAGCTTGTCGCAAGGGTGCGGGCGGCGCGACCGCAAGGGAGCGACGTGCCGGTCGCCGTGGGGTTCGGCGTGGCAGGACCCGAGCAGGCCGCGGCTGTCGCGCGGGTCGCGGACGCCGTGGTGGTCGGGAGCGCCATCGTGCGCCGGCAGGCGGATCCTGAGGCCGTGTCGGCCTTCGTGGCAGGGCTCGCCGCGGCGGTGCACGCCCGCTGACAGAAGGGGCTTCCCGCGCGGCCGCCGAGCGGGGCGCGAGGGCTACTATGGTGCCCGGGGGATCCGTCCGGTCCGTGATCCGCGCGTCAGTGCAGAAGGGGGATCGCTGCGATGGTGTACATGCGCATAGACAGGGGCAAGTTCTGGGGCTGGGTCATCGTGGCGGGTCTGATCGGCCTGCTCCTGGGCGCGGGCTTCACGTACCTTCTCGGCGGCTCGGAACGCGAGCAGCTGGCACTGCTGCAGGGCCGGCTCGCCGCAGCGAGCGCGACAGCGAGCGCCACCGCGGACCTGCAGACGCAACTGCAGAGCGCCGAGGCGTCGGTCACGTCCCTGGCAGCGCAGAACTCCCATCTGGCGTCGGATCTCGCCGCGGCGCAGGCGGCGCCGAAGTCCAGCTCCTCGTCGTCCTCCTCTTCGTCCACGGGGACGGTCAGCTTCATCTCGCGCGACGTGCAGCCCAGCAGCATCACGACCACCGGGACCATGACGCTGATCGTGAAGCTCAGGGGACATCCGTCGTCCGTGAAGATGCGTGTGGTGGGCCTGAGCGGCGTGTCCTTCGACCAGACCTACTCTCTGGGCCACTCATCGACGTCGGGAACGACACAGACGTGGAAGGCGACGGTGCACGCCCCGACGGAGAAGGGGGACTATCGCTTCTACGCCACTGCCTACGTCGGGTCCCACTCGTTCGCGATGCCGGGCGTCTCCGCGTGGATGTTCGAGGTGGACTGATCGGCGGCGAGTGATCGACGCGACGAGGGGGACACCGCACACCATGCCACGCATCGCACTCGCCCAGATCGATTGCACCGTGGGCGACATCGCCGGCAACACCCGCCGGATCATCGAGGCCGTCCGTGCCGCGACCTCGCAGGGGGCGGACCTGGTCCTCACACCCGAGCTCGCGATCCCCGGCTATCCTCCCGAGGACCTCCTGGCCAAGGCACACTTCGTCGACGAGGCGAGGGCGGCGCTCGACACCGTGGCAGCCGCGTGCACCGGGATCGACGCCGTGGTCGGCTTCGTGGAGCGCCGGGGGGCGCTGCTGCACAACGCGGCGGCGCTGTGCAGCAGCGGCGCGGTCCGGGCCATCTACCGCAAGCGGCGCCTGCCGAACTACGGTGTCTTCGACGAGGAACGCTACTTCGAGCCCGGCGACGGCCCGCTGCTCTTCGAGTCCGGTGGCCTGACCTGCGGGAGCACCATATGCGAGGATCTGTGGGTGCCCGAGCTCGCCGCCGAGTACGCCGGGCTGGGCGCAGGCGTCCTGCTCAACGTCTCCGCGTCACCGTTCCACGCGGCCAAGGGGCTGGAGCGCGAGCGCATGCTGCAGGCCCGCGCCACGGACAACCGCGTGTGGATCTGCTACTGCAACCTCGTGGGCGGCCAGGACGAGCTGGTGTTCGACGGCCGCTCCGTCATCATCTCGCCGCACGGCGAGGTCGTCGCTCGGGCGAAGGCCTTCTCGCAGGACCTTCTCGTATGTGACATCCCCTGCACCTCGGGCCGGGTGGAGGAGCTTCTCGGAGAAGAGGAGGAGGTCTACGAGGCCCTGGTGCTCGGGCTCGGGGACTACTTCCGCAAGAACGGGTTCACCGACGCCGTCATGGGTCTCTCTGGAGGCATCGACTCCGCTTTGACCGCGGCGCTCGCGGTCGACGCACTCGGAGCCGCGCACGTGCACGGAGTCCTGCTGCCGTCGCGCTATTCGTCGCCGGGCAGCGTCTCGGACGCCGAAGCGCTCTGCCGCAACCTCGCGATCGAGTGCCGCAGTCTGCCGATCGAGGAGCCCTTCTCGCGCATGCTGGAAGCGCTGTCCGGATCGTTTGCCGGTCGACGTCCGGACGTGGCCGAGGAGAACCTGCAGGCCCGCGTGCGCGGCACGCTCGTCATGGCGCTGTCGAACAAGTTCGGGTGGATCCCGCTCGCCACGGGCAACAAGTCCGAGCTGTCGGTCGGGTACGCGACCCTCTACGGCGACATGGTCGGCGGATTCGCGCCGATCAAGGACCTCTACAAGACGAACGTGTACGCGCTGGCGACGTGGCGCAACGGGCAGGGCGAGGTGATCCCCGCCTCATCGATCGAGAAGCCGCCTTCCGCGGAGTTGCGCGCCGATCAGCTCGACACCGACTCGCTTCCCCCCTACGACCTGCTGGACCCGATCCTGCGCGCCTACGTGGAGCAGGACAGCTCGCTTGACGAGATCGTGGCCTCCGGCTTCGACGCTGGGGTCGTGGAGAGGGTCACGAGGATGGTGGACGCCGCGGAGTACAAGCGCAGGCAGGGACCGCTCGGCATCAAGATCACGCCCAAGGCGTTCGGGCGCGATCGCCGCATGCCGATCACCAACCGCTATCGTGGCTGAGCCAGACGTTCCCGCGCCGGCCTCGCGACCCGCTGGCATCGACTTCCGTTTCGTCGCCGGAGATGACCCGATCATGCCCGAGGTCGCGAGCCTCTGCTACGAGACTCTGCACCGCCCCTTCGGGGTGAGTCGTGACGACGCCTGGGACGTGACCGATCCCGGGTCGGCGCACCTCGTCGCGCTCGACGCCGGCAGACTTGCCGGGTACGCGCGCCTGCTGGACGAGGGGCGGCGCGCCCATGTGCGCCAGGTCGTCGTGACGGAGCAGGACAGACGGCGCGGGATCGCGACCGCCCTCGTCGAGACGCTGGTCAGCGAGGCCCGGACGCGCGGATTCGCGCTTGTCGTCCTCAACGCGAGACGCCCGGCGGTGGCGATGTACCAGCGTGCCGGGTTCTCGGTCACGCGCGGGCCGTTCCGGATGCCGCGCACCTACCTCGCGCACTACCAGATGGAGAAGCGCCTCTAGCCAGGGCACGAGAGGCCGAGTCGCGCGCTTCGGGCGGCCGGATCGGGACATGTGGCGCCGTGAACGCACTCGTACTACCCTGAGTGACGCCGAAGCGGGCGTCGA
>CAIKZH010000066.1 GCA_903831865.1 uncultured Coriobacteriia bacterium | reverse complement strand
GCCCGCCTCGGCGAACAAGCAAGATACTGGTTACGCGCGTGCGGGTCTGTCGGCCCGCAGTGCCCTCGGGTTCTGCCCGTGCCAGCTCGCGCCGAAGCCCGCGTTCGCGAGGACCGCCTGCGCCGTGCCTGCTGCCCGTCGCAGTGGTGGATAGGAGGAGTGAGACACACGGCGAGGCCTCTTCACCGCGCAACGTGGCCGCTGAGCTCTCGGACGCCGGCAGGCGAGGTGGCGTAGCCGGCGACGCGGGCACGGGCGCCTTGGTGAACAGCGCCGGGGCGCGCCGTAGAGCACCCGGAGGGCGCAGGCCGTCGCTCGTGCTGGCGACGCCGCGCTTCGTCGACGCCGGTCCGCTGCCGGGCGCGCTGCCCGACCTGTTCGACGCCGCGCTCACCAGCCTGGAGAAGGACCTGGGCCTGACGGTCGAGCCGATCGCGCCCGTTGAGATCTTCGGCGGCGGGCGCCCGGACGACGACTGGCTGCTCACCTGCCTCTGTGAGCAGGCGGCGGAACTCGGCCGCGAGACGATCGAGGCGAAGGCCGATCTCTTCGAGCCCTGGTTCCTGGAGGCGCTGCGCGAGGCGCTCGACACGAACCTCGAGGTTTACCTGGCGGCGCGCCGCCGGCGGTTCGACTACGCGCTCCGCCTCGACGAGCTCCTCGGCGAGGATCGCGTGCTCGTCACGCCGACCAACGCGGTGGAAGGCATTTATGCCGATGGCCGCGAGATCGGCGCCGCTGGACCAGGCACGGAGTCGTCGTCGTTCAACACCGGCGTCCAGAACCTCACCGGTCACCCGGCGCTGACGGTGCCCGCGGGCGTCTCACCCAACGGGGTGCCCTTCGGCCTGCAGATCACCGGTCCGCGCTTCGCCGACGAACTGGTGCTCGCGGTCGGCTCCGCGTGGGAGCGCGCTCATCCTGGACCGCGCATCGCACCGGGCTTCGATCCCTTCGCGGCAGACTGACGGCTCGAGCGCGACCGGCTGAGGGAGCCGCGCCATCGCGGGGAAGACGCCCCGGGCCTTGTGGCCGGCGGCGCAATCTGTCTCAACTCCCGCGCAACACCAACTCAACATTCGCTGGGCAGAATGATGCCCGAGCCAAGAAACGGCATACGACGGTTGCCCCCCCAGCCGTCGGGACCAGGCTGATGTACGGTGCGCCCCCACCGAGCCAAGGCCCCACTTGCCCGGGCGATCTACCTCCTGAGCCCGGGAGCCGTTGGCCCCATATGGGTCGCGGCGACTGACCACAGTCGCCGCGGCCCATCCCCCTTTAAGCGGCCGGACACGCCCCCGGCGCTCCGGCCACAGCCAGATCGCTCACGCTGCGACGATCCTGCACGTGAGCATCACGGCCTCGTCGAAGACGAGCGGCACGAGGTCCGTACTCCCGCAACACGGGCACTGGACCACCTGGCTGTGGTCGACGTAGGTCGCGACGGGGATGACGAACTCTTCGCTGCAGACCGCGCACGCAAGGTCGATCCTGGCGTTCATCGGGACTCCCTCTGATCGCTGCCTATGATTCCTTGTAGCCTGCGGCGACGAGAAGGGCGTGTGCGGTCTGCGAAGCCCGTGTGAATCAGAGTGAAGCCGTCTCCTGCGCTGCCGCGGCGATCTTGTGCATCATCGCTTCGTGCTGTTCCTCGGTGATGCCGGCGATGAGCTCGGGATGCTCGTCGCGGGCGTGCTCGAGCATGACGTTCTCGAGCTTCCGCATCGAGGCGGCGGTGGCGATGAACGCGCAGTCCGCCACTCCCAGGTCGCGGCACGATACCTCCAGCATGGCTCCTCCTTCCCTCCCACTCGGATCTCGGGGTGGATAGACGAGAAGTACCCGGAGACGCTCGGTCCTACGGCCGTCGGGGCGAGAAATCCGGTGTTGTCCGGATGCGGTGCCGGTGGGCGCGGGAAGGGCAGCGCTACGGCGGGCGCACAGAGGGGCGAGGGGGCGGTGCCCGCCGCCGCGATCAGGTCACAGAGCCGAGGGTTCCTGACCAGGCGGGCTTGGGGTCGCCGCCGGGACTTCAGGGACGTCGAGGCGGTCTGGGCGCGCGGGTGTGCCTTTGACACGGGCTTCCGCTTCGCGCATCTCCGACCGACGCTCATCCATCGTCAGTGCGGAGACGCGCGCCGAGCGCAACTGCCGCCTGACCTTCATGCGGTGCGTGATCATGACGACCACATCTTCGCCGTAGCGTGTTAGCGTTGCGCGAACGTACCTTGAAGGTCCCGTTTCACGTGCGGGCAAAGAGAAAAGGAGCGCCAGATGGGCTGTTGTCTGATCGCCGGGATCCTCGCCGCGTCGCCGCGCCTGGTCCTCTTCGGCATGTGGATCTTCGGCTACCTGTCTCAGGCGAGCATCGGCTGGATCTGGGGTTTCCTCGGCTTCCTCTTCCTGCCGTGCACGACCATGGGCTACGCGATCGCGCAGAACGCCTTC
>CAIKZH010000065.1 GCA_903831865.1 uncultured Coriobacteriia bacterium | reverse complement strand
TGTGCTCGGCGAGGGACCCGACGTCGTAGCCGACGCCGCGTGTCCCGAGCTCTCCCAGGTAGCTGAGGTCTTTGCGCACCTGGGCGGCGTTGGTACCGGCCATCTGGGCTATCCCGAGCGAGTTGATGACGCGCATGCCGATGGAACGGGCCTGCGACAGGCACCGAAGATAGACGGGCAGGCGCGCGATCGTCTGTTCGGGCAGCCGGTCCATGGCTCTCCCTCCGCACGATGGTGAGACCGCCGTATGCGGTCCCTACTTCTTGACGGCTGTCGTCTCCGCGCTCAATGAGGCTTCGACCGCTTGGAGGGCGCTCGTCAACGCCGGGTCGCCCGGCTTGAGCTTCAGCAGGAGCCGGTACTGCGCCGCCGCACCGCCGAAGTCGCGCGCCTGCGTGAGGATCTGCGCGTAGAGTTGCCGCGGGTCGGCGTAGTTCGGGTCCATCCCGACCGTCGCCTTCAGCACCGCCTCGGCCTTGGCGGTCTCGTTCATGTACGCGTAGGCGAGCGCCTTCTGAAGGCGGATCGCCGGCCCGTTCGGCTCGACCTCGATGCCCTTGTCGGCTGTCGCGAGCGCCTTGCTGAAGTAGGCCGGATCGAGATACAGGCCTCCGTCGTTGTACAGCTGCGCCAGGAACACGTAGTTGTCGTACTCCGTCGGCACGAAGGCGATGGTCTGCTTGAAGGTGGCCTCGGCGCTCAGGAATGCGGTCTTCACTCCCGCGATGTCCTGCGTCGTGTCCTTGCCGGCGCTCTTGTCGGTGTTCGCCTGAGTCTCGTACGAGCGCATCTGGCTGTAGTACGTCTGCCCGAGGATCGCCCTGTACTGGTCGTTGTACGGATCGAGGGCAATGGCCGTCTTGAGCAGGCCCACATTGTCGCCGGCCTGCGAGAACTGCCCTCGCAGGAAGAAGTTGTCGGCCACGACCCACACGACGTTGTAGCCCCAGGCGGCGGCCAGCAGCGCCACGGTGACGAGCGCGGCGGCCGGCCCCCAGCGCTTGACCTGGAACTCCTTCGTCCAGCCGAGGGGAGTGACGATCACGGCGAGAGCCATCCACAGGAAGACCGTGGAGCCGGTCACCGAGAGTCCGGTGAACAGGTGCGCGATGTAGCCCACTATCGCGGCCCAGAACCCCGCCACCACCAGCCGCTCCGTGCCCTTCCCGCGCGAGAAGGCCGTCGGGGCTCCCAGCCACAGCGCCCACCCGAAGAGCCCGTACAGGATCAGGAAGCCGATGACACCGATACCCGCCATGAGCTGCAGCGGATAGTCGTGGACGTTGTCCGCCACGGAGAGATACCCCGCGTCCCGCACGTACGAGAGCGGCTTGTACTTCGGGAACACGAGCCGGAACGTGTCCGCGCCGAAGCCGAAGAACGGCCTCGCCTTGATAGCGGAGATGGCCGCCTGCCAGATCTCGAATCTCGTCTGGGAGCTTCCCTGCCCGAACTGCAGGATGGAGGCGAGCCGCTCCCCGACGTTCATGACGCTGTTGCTGCTCGTGAGGCTCCGGCCTATCAGCGCCGCTCCGGAGACACCAGTCACGCCCGTGAAGACCCAGTCGACGGTCTTGAGCTTGGTCTGAGCGAGGATCGCCGCCACCGCCACAAGCGCGAGTGCGATGGTCCCGCCGATCCAGGCGCCGCGGACGAAGGACACGATCCAGCATGCGACCGTGGTCAGGAAGGCGATCCAGTAGAAGATGCGCCACCCTGTTCTCGGCTCGGAGAGCGCGAGCGCGATCGAGATCGCGAGGGGGAAGATCAGGAATCCGCCGAGCAGGTCGGGGTTGCCGAACGTGGAGAAGGCGCGGCTCGCCTCGAATGGCAGATTGCTGCCCCAGTTGATCGGATCGAGCCCGACGTACTGCATGACGCCGTACAGCGCCACGATGAAGCCCGAGATGACGAGCATCCGGGCCAGCGCCCTTATCCGGCTGGGCCGATCCACCACCTGCGTCACAAGGAAGAAGACCGCCGCGTACGTGACGAACGAGAAGAAGCCCTCGAACCGGCGGTACTTGCCGAAGAACGCCGTCGCCGGCGAGATGGAGACGATCGAGGTCAACAGGACCCAGCCGAGGAAGACGAGGATCAGCCAGTCGAGTTTCGAACGCCGGAGCTTGCCACCGTTGAGGAAGAAGTCGAAACACCAGGCGCCGAGCCCGACCAGCACGAACGCCCTCATGACGAACACCTTGATGATGTCGAACTGGTCGTAGGTGAACGGCAGCTGGAAGGCGGGCAGGCTGGGGAACGCCGCATAGATCCAGTTCGCGTTGCTCATGGCGATAGGGACGAGCAGCGTGAGGCCGAGGATCGAGAACCAGACGACCTTCTGTGTGCGGCTCATCCCGTCCGTGGCCTTGACGGCCGACGTGTTCGGCTGGCTGGCGGGCTGCTTCCCCTTCGCGGAGCCGGCCTTGCCCTTCCCGCCACCGCCGCCAGTGCCCCTTCTCGATCCGCCGCCCGATCCTTTGCCAGAAGCCACGTGTGTCCCTTCAGCGAGCGCCACGGCCGGTCAGCACGACCCGGATCGTGTCGGCGACGATGCGCACGTCCATAAGCAGGTTCTGATGGTACATGTAGATCAGGTCGTACTTTAGCTTACGCTCCGGCGTGGTGGCGTAGCCCCCACTCACCTGCGCGAGGCCCGTCGCCCCGGGCTTGATCCTGAAGCGCTCCCGGTATCCTGGTATCTCCGCGAGGAACGTCTCGATGAAGAACGCCCTCTCCGGTCTGGGCCCCACGAAACTCATCTCGCCTCTCAGGATGTTCGTGAGCTGCGGCAACTCGTCGACACGGTAGCGCCGCAGCACCCGGCCGACCGCGGTGATACGGGGGTCTTCAGCCTCAGCAAGCACCGGGCCGCTCGACGCCTCCGCGTCACGAACCATCGTGCGGAACTTGTGTACGCGGAACTGGCGCATGTCTTGGCCGAGGCGGTCCTGCGAGAAGAGGACCGGCGCGCCCATCGAGAACAGGATGGCGAGGGATGCGACCAGCAGGACCGGGGAGAGGACGATCAGCAGCAGGAGCGAACCCAGGATGTCGCCGACGCGCTTCGCGCTCACGTACCACTGCGGCGAGCGGTGCGTGATCTCCATGAGCGGGATGTCGGCGACGATGCTGTCCACCTCGCCTATGAAGATCTCGTAGAGTTCCGGCACGACGTCGACGCGGACGTCCGCCTCTCCGTTGAGGGCGATGTCCTCCACGAGCTCTCGAAGCGCGACGGGAGAGGCCACGATCACCCGGTCGATCCCCTGGTCGCACACGATGCGGGTGAGTTCGCTCACCGTGCCCAGCACGGCGGGCGATCCCTCCAGGGGCTTCGTGCCGCGCACGCCGTCCTCGTCGCGAGTCACGAGGCCGACCACGCGGTAGCCCCACTTCGAGCGGCGGTCGAGTTCGCGCGCGAGCTCGACCGCGAGTGCGCCGGTACCGACCACCAGCACCTTCTGCTCGGGCCAGTGGATGGGCGTGATCCGAGTGGACAGGGCGCGCCACCCGATGAGCAGGGCGATGTGCAGAGGCCACGCGAGAAGGATGACGAGCCGCGGGAACGCGTCGAACGTGATCCCCGCAAGCTGGAGGATGCCGAGTGTCAGGAGCAGCATGAACGTGCCCGCGGTCGCGGCGCCGCGGACCACCGCCCAAAGCCCCTCGACGCGCTCCGCGTCGTAGAGGCCGTCCACCCACGCGACTCCCAGGAAGAGCACCGTCAGATACGGCGCAAGCGTGACGAACGGCGCCAGGTTGAACGAAGGGACGCGCAGACCGAAACGGACCACGAACGCCGCCAGCACCGCGACGTTGTAGGCGATCGCGTCGAACAGGACCGAGAGCCCGATGAACCTCGCTCGTGACACCGCCTACCCCACCTCTGGCGACGGGACGGAGGCCGCGGCCGCCATGTCTCGACCCACCGCGAGAAGATCGTCCACCACGCCTGCGGAGGGCGCCTCGGCGTAGACCCTCACCAGCGGTTCAGTCCCCGAGGCGCGCATCAGGAGCCACGCGTCATCGGGCAAGAGGAACTTGATGCCGTCCTCGCGCAGGATCGCCCGCACCTCGAGCCCGGCGATCGTCTTGGCAGCGAGGTCCGCCCATGAGGCGACGAACGCGTCCTTCACGCCGGGCTCCAGTCTCAGGTCCGATCTCCCGTACTCCATCGGGCCCGTGATCCTCAGCAGGTCCGCGACGAGCTCGCCGAGTCCGCACCCACGAGTGGCCATCATCTCCGTGAGCAACAGGGTCATGAGCAGCCCGTCGCGCTCGCGCACGTGCTGGGGCACGCCGATGCCGCCGGACTCCTCGCCGCCCAGCAGCACGTCGCCCTTGACCATCTCCTCGTAGATCCACTTGAAGCCGACCGGGGTGGTCGTCACAGTGGCTCCGAGCGAGGCGGCGAGCCGGTCCACGAGCACGGATGTGGAGAGCGTCTTCACGATGCGGCCGTGCATCCCGCGATCCTCGATGAGGTGCCGGGCGACCAGCGCGATGATCCGGTGCGGATCCACGAACGCGCCGGTGGAGTCCGCCGCGCCTATCCGGTCCGCATCGCCGTCGGTGATGAACGCAGCGTCGAGGCCCTGGTCGCGCACGAGCGCGCAGACCTCGTCGATGTGGGGAGGGATCGGCTCGGGGTGGAGCCCCGCGAACCCGGGGTTGTCCTCGCAGTGGATCTCGGTGACGTCGACGCCGAGCGACCGCAACACCCCTGCGAGATAGCCCCGGCCCGCCCCGTACAGCGGATCGACGGCCACGTGCAGCTCCGCGGAGCGGATCGCGTCTCCGTCGACGAAAGCCCGCAAGGCGTCGAGATACGGCGTCATCAGGTCGAACGTCTCGAATCCGCCGCGCGCGTCGGGCGCGCACTCGCGGAGCTCGGCCTCGATACGGTCGGTGAAGGCCACCGGCGAGGCGCCGCCGTCCTCCATCCGGACCTTGAAGCCGAGGTACCGCGACGGATTGTGGCTCGCGGTGAGGATGACTCCGCCGATGGCCGCCTCGTCGTGAGCGACCGACCAGCACAGCGCGGGCGTCGGGCAGAAGCGATCGGTCACGCGGACGTCCAGTCCGTGAGTCGCCAGCACCTCGGCGGCGGCGGCCGCGAAAGCGGCGGCCTCGAACCTGGTGTCGTGTCCCACGATGACGCGCCCGCCGGGATGATCGGCCGCGAACACCCGGCCGGCCGCGTCCGCGACCCGGCGCAGGTTGGCGAAGGTGAACTCGTCGCCGATGACCGCCCGCCACCCGTCGGTGCCGAAGTGGATCGGGTCAGTCTTGCCTCTCATGCGTTCACTCCCGCCCGAAGGACCGTCGCACCTGCTCGAAGCGCGCGCCACACGGATTCTATGCGATGAGCCCTGCCACCACGTCACGCAGGTCGCCGCCGTCGTAGAGGACGCCGCGCACGCCCGCCGCGCTTGCCGCCTCCATGTCGCCGCGCTTATCTCCCAGCATGAAGGAGCGTCGAACATCCGGCTGGAACTCCGCGATGGCACGCAGGAGCATCCCGGGGCCCGGCTTGCGACACTCGCAGTCCATCAGATACTCCCCGCGCGCCTCGGTGGGGTGGTGGGGGCAGTGGTAGGTCGCGTCCACGTGCGCACCGGCCTCGGCCAGCCGCTCGTCGATCCAGCGCGTGAAGTCCTCGAACTCCGCCTCGGTGTAGAGCCCTCGGCCGATGCCCGACTGGTTCGTGACCACCACAACCAGCCAGCCGGCGTCGTTGAGCAGCCGGATCGCCTCCGGCATGCCGGGCATGAAGCGGAACTCCGCAGGCGTGTGGACATGCCCCGTGTCCTCGTTCACGACCCCGTCACGGTCGAGGAAGGCGCAGGGCCTGCCGGCGTCGCTCACGCGAGGACGTCCTCGACCAGACCGCACAGCAGATGGCCCAGCAGGATGTGCATCTCCTGGACGCGAGGCGTCGAGGCCGCTGACACGGTCACACAGACGTCGCTGCGTGTCGCCATGCTTCCGCCCTCACCACCTGAGAGCCCTACGACCGCCATGCCTGTCTCGCGGGCCGCGTCCATGGCTGCCAGCACGTTGGGGCTCTGGCCGGACGTGGAGATCGCGAGCAGCACGTCGCCGGCCCGTCCGTGGGCCCTCACCTGACGGTCGAAGACCCGGTCGAACCCGTAGTCGTTTCCGAGCGCAGTGAGGACGGAGCTGTTCGCGTTTAACGCGATGGCCGAGTAGGGGCGCCTCTCCGTCAGGAACCGTCCCACGAACTCCGCCGCGATGTGCTGCGCGTCGGCGGCGGAGCCGCCGTTGCCGCAGACCAGAAGACGCCCGCCCTCCGCGAAAGAGGTGGCGATCATCTCCGCCGCCCGCGCGAGGTCCGGCGCGGCTGCCTCGACGCCGTCGAGCGCCTGCCGGTGCTCCGAGAGCGCCCGAGCCACCGCCCGCTCGGCCGTCTCCCTGCTCACACGCTCCATTCGCGCATCCCCTCCCGGACGGGCGCGACTCTCCGCGCAGTGCTCCGACGCCAAGAGAGACCGTCGCCGTATTCTCGCATGTCGCGGCGCTCAGGCGCCGTCCTTCAGCAGGCCGGCGAAGATCTCCAGATAGCGCCGGCGCTGCTCGTCGGCCGAGAAGCGGGCACCCACCCGCTCGCGACCGGCCCGACCCATCGCCGACGCGCGTTCGCGGTCGTCGAGCAGGGAGCCGATCGCCGCCGCGAGCGCCTCCGGGTCCTCGGGCCGAACGAGGATCCCTGTCGCGCCGTCGTCCACGGCCTCCGGGATGCCGCCGACCGCGGTCGCGACGACGGGCCTCGCCAGCGCCATCGCCTCAAGCACGACCATGGGCAGACCCTCGGAGCGCGAAGGCACCACGCACACGTCGAATCGCGCGAGCGCCGGCGCCGCCGAGGCGACGACGCCAAGGAAGGCGAGGCGACCCGCCAGACCCTCGTCTCGCGAGGCCGTCTCCAGCTCCGCGCGCTGCGAGCCGTCGCCCACGACGGCGAAACTCACATCGGGGCGGTCGCGGGAAAGGACACCCGCGACGCGCACAAAGAGATCGACGCCCTTCACGCGCTCGAGACGCGCGACGCAACCGACAAGAGGGCGAGTGCCCGGCAGACCGGCCGGTGCCTCGGCCGCGGCGGCCCGGTCGAGCGCATCCGCGTCCACTCCGTTGTGGACAACGGTCACCCGATCGGCAGGGACGCCCGCGATCACCAGCCCCCTGGCGATCGCATCCGAGACGGCCACGAAGACGTCGGTGCCGGTGCGACTCGCCCCCTCCACGGTCCTGCGCAGCCACACGCCGCCGCTTCCCGCACGTGTGTGCGCCGCGGCATCCAGCTCGACCTGCACAGTCGTCACGACCCTGACCGGCAGACCGATCACGGCCGTCCGCGCGACGAAGTTCGACAGCACCCCGCCGCTGTGCACGATCCGCACGTCCCGCCCGCGCATGTAGGCGCGGACGCGAGCGACGGCCGCGAGCGACGCAGTCCCGCGGAAGCGCACACCGAGCACGCCGTAACCCTCACGACGCGCCGCCGCTTCCAGATCGCGACCCGCTTCGCACACGACGTGGACGCCCATCCCGGCATCGCGGCAGGCCGCAGCGATCGCGAGCAGATGGGTCTCTCCCCCGCCAAGCCCCGGTCCGGCGAAGTTGTTGACGAAGAGGATGCCGACGCCATCCAGCGCGTTCACGGGCGACCGGCTTCCCGTCGGGCGCGACGGTACGCCGCGGCGTCGCCTGCAAGGTCGCATGACAGCCGCCCGAGACGCGCGGCGGCGCGGAGCCGCCGCCTGGCCCTCGCGAGCGCCCGGACCAGCGAAAGGCCGGAGCGGGTGCGGCGCCAAAGAGCCGCGCGGACGTCGAGACTCCCGGCCGCGGCCAATGGCAGGTAATGCGTGTGCAGCATCGTCCACGTGTTCTCGTAGTGCCGCTCCACGTCGGACGCGAGCGCGCCACCCGGGTGCACGAGGTACGCGCCGAGCGTCTCGTTCAGCAGCCGGAAGCGACCGCCGGCCCGCGCCACCTTGAGCCAGAGATCGAAATCCTCCACGGTGCGGAAGTCGGGATGCTCGTCGAAGAGTCCCACTTCCCGCGCGCGCGAGCAGCGCAGAGTGGTCGCCGACGTCGTCAGGAAGCAGCCCCGGTAGAGGAGCTGCGTATAGGCGTCGCGCTCGTCGAGAGAGTACGACCGCTTGCCGAGCACTCGTCCCTGGGGGTCGACGACGTCCATGTCGTGACACACGAGATCGATCGCGGGATCGTCGTCGAGGGCCGCGGCCACCCGTTCCAGCTTGTCGGGCGCCCACCAGTCGTCGGCGTCCATGAACGCGAGGAAGTCGCCGGCCGCCATACGGATCGCCACGTTGCGCGAGTTCGCCGGCAGTCCCGAGTCCTGCTGCCACCGGTATCGGATGCGCACGTCGTCGAATGCCCGCACGATGGCCTCGGTGCCATCGGTGGAGCCGTTGTCCACCACCACAAGCTCCCAGTCCGCGCAGGTCTGATCGAGCACGCACTGCACGGTCCGTTCGATGAAGGCCGCGGCCTGATGCGTCGGCATGATGACGGAGAACCGGGGCGCCATGCCGGGCTCAGCCGCCGAGGGAGGCGACGTACTCGGCCACGGAACGGATGCCCGCCCGAAGATCGGTCGCAGGCTCGTACCCGAGTGCCGCGAGGCGGTCGAAGCGGTAGTCGACCGCCGGGTCGTCGGGGACGTTCTCAGAGCCCGGCGGCGCGACAACCCTCACGGGCCGGCCGTACACCTCGCCGCAGACCTCGGCCGCCATCCGTGCCACTTCCCGGATCGTGAGCGACAGCCCAGCGCCGGCGTTGAAGACGGCCGCGACACCAACTGCGCCAAGCTCGGGGGCGTCCGCGACGGTCTCGATCGCGCGAACCGTGTCCGCGAGCGCGAGGAAGTCCCGACGCTGGTTCCCAGGGGAGTTCAGAACGATCTCGCCCGTGCGATAGGCCGTCCGGCAGAAGTCGTTGACTGCGAGCATCCAGCAGTCCGCGCTCGCGAAGACCGGAGGACCGAAGCCGTTCGCGGGGCGCAGGCACACCGCCTGCAGGGCGGAGGCGGCGGCGAACACCTGGCAGTAGCCCTCGCCGGCGAGCTTCGTCACGCCGTAGTCGGTCGCCGGCCGTGGAGGGTAGGTCTCGTCCACCGTGGCGCCCGCGAGCCGGCCGTACACGTGGATAGTCGACAGGTAGACGAAGCGGCGCACTCCGGCCTCGGCGGCCTTGGCGATCAGATTGCGCGTCCCGAGAGCGTTCACGCGCACCGCGAGCTGCGGGTCGGCCGCGCACGCCTGCTGATTGAGCGCCGCCGCATGGACGACGAGGTCGACCCCCTCGCAGATGCCCGCAAGCCAAGCGGGTGCTGTCAGGTCGCCGAAGATCACGTCGTGGTCGGCGACCCACCCGGCCTGGTCCTCATGCGCCGAGCGATCGAATACCCGCACGGCATCGCCGCGCTCCTCGAAACGCCGGGCGACGTGCGCCCCGAGATACCCGAGGCCGCCGGAGACGAGGACTCTCATCGGAAGGAGTCCACAGTCCGCCGTAGGCCCTCATCGAGGCTCACCGCGGCGGCCCAGCCGAGCATCCGGCGAGCCGCGTCAGTGTCGACCGAGTACGCCATCGACTCGCCGACGCGATACGGCACATCGCCAAAGCCCAAGAGCCCGGTGCCACCTGTGAGCGTTTCGGCGTGCTCGGCCACCTCGCGCACCGTGACACTCTCTCCGGATCCGATGTTGAAGACCGCCCCGACCGCGTCACGCGTCGTTGCGGCGGCGATGAGCGCCTCAACGACGTCGTCCACGTAGATGAAGTCGCGCGTCTGCTCGCCCGCAGTCATATGGAAGCGCTCACCGCGAAGAAGCGACGCGATGAGCGCCGGGATGAACATGTCGGTGGCCTGCCCGGGCCCATACGCGACGGTCGGACGGACGATCACAGCGGGCAGGGCGTGCGCGCGGTGGAAGGTCTGCACCAGATGCACCATCGCCGTCTTGGAGAACGAGTACGCGGAGACGGGCGCCTCCCGCATCGTTTCCGAGTAGGGAGGCACATCTCCCGCGTATTCTTCCACGGTCCCGACCGATACCACCGAACGCAGACTGGGCCGCCCGCACAGCGGCACGATCAGATCGAGTGTGCCGGTGATGTTGTCGAGGACCGCCCTGGCGAACGCGTCCGGCGTCGCACTTCGCTCCTTGAAGGCGGCAAGGTGGAAGACGATGTTCGGATCCGACGCCTCGACCGCCGCTCTTGTCGCGCCGGCGTCCTTGAGATCGCACACATGCTCCTGCACGTCGACCACACCTGCGGGCATCAGGTCGATGGCGTGCACCTCGGCGCCGGCGCGCAATAGACGGTCCACCAGACGCCTGCCTATGAACCCCGTCGCGCCCGTGACGAGAACGCGGGCTCCGTCGAGGAGCGTAGCGCGATCCGGCCGCGCCTCAGCCGTCATGCCGCGCCCAGTCGTAGGGGATCGAGCTGTCGTGAGGGTCGCGACGGGAGATCTCGGCCGGGTCGTGGGGCCTCGTCGCGCAGTTGGCGACTATCGCCGGCTCCGAGCCCAGGCCCTTGAAGCCGTTCCAGACGCCCGGAGGAATCGTGACCAGCACGTGGTTCTCCGGAGACATGAAGATCTCCTGGATCTCGCCGCGCGTCGGTGAGTCCTCCCGCTCGTCGAACAGAACGAACTTGATGCGCCCGAAGGGGACGGCGTAGTTCAGCCACATCTCGCGATGAAGATGCCAGCCCTTCACGACGCCCGGATAGACGCTCGAGAAGTAGATCTCGCCGAACTCCCGGAACACCGGGTCGTCGCGGGTGAGCATCTTCATGATCTTGCCGCGCTCGTCGTGGAACTGCGCGAGCGGCGTGATGGTGACACCGTCGATCATCTCAGCAACCTCCGCTCGTGTGCGCCCCGCGGTCACGCCTTCCAGGCGGCGTCCGCTCGCCGCTCGTACTCAGCGATCTGGCGATCCACCACGGCGCGACAGTCGGCGCCTTCCGCGTGCGCGCGGTACCACTCGACGGCCCAGCCGACCGCTTCGTCGATGCTGAGCAGCGGCCGCCAGCCGAGCAGCCGCTGCGCCCTGCTGCAGTCGAGCGCCAGCCAACCGGCCTCATGCACGGCCACCGGCTCGCCCGCCCGCTCCCAGGATCCGCTCCCCCAGGCCGCCACTACCCGGTCGGTGAGGTCCCCCACGGTGATGGCGGCGTCGGACGCGGGGCCGAAGTTGAACGCGTCGTCGAAGACACCCGGCTCCGCGAGCATGCGGGCGGCCAGAAGCAGGTAGCCGCCGAGCGGCTCCAGCACGTGCTGCCAGGGCCGCGTCGATGCGGGGTTGCGCACCGGCACCGCAGTCGCCTCCATCAGCGCGCGGACGGCGTCCGGCACGATGCGATCGGCCGCCCAGTCGCCTCCTCCGATGACGTTGCCGGCGCGCACCGAGGCAAGGTGGCGTCCGTCGGAGGCGAAGAACGAGTCCCGGTAGGCGGAGACGACGATCTCCTGCGCGGCCTTGCTGGCCGAGTAAGGATCGTGACCGCCCAAAGTGTCAGTCTCTCGATAACCCCACACCCACTCGTTGTTGCGGTAGCACTTGTCCGAGGTGATGACCACGCACGCCTCGACGCTGTCGCAGTCGCGCACCGCGTCGAGCACGTTGCAGCAGCCCACGACGTTCGTCTCGAAGGTCTGCGCCGGCTGCTCGTACGACAGTCGCACGAGCGGCTGCGCCGCGAGATGGAACACCACGCTTGGACGATGCCTCGCCACGAAGGCGGCGACACCTGCGCCGTCCCTCACGTCGATGACCGCGGACTCGGCGATGTCCTTCGCCACGCCGCATACGACGAAGTTGTCACGCTCGGTGTACGGCTCAAGCGCCAGGCCCACCACCCGGGCCCCGGCGCTCACGAGCCATTGTGTGAGCCAGGACCCTTTGAAGCCGGTGTGCCCGGTGACCAGCACGGTCCTGCCGGTGAACGTCTCGGACAGCGTCACTTCCAGACCTTCCATGGCGCCTCGCCGGACTCGTAGAGAGACTCGAGGTAGTCGCGCTCCCGCACGTTGTCCATGCACTGCCAGAACCCGTCGTGGCGGTAGAGGTGCAGCTGCCCGTCGCCAGCCAACTTCTGAAGGGCGCCGAACTCCAGGTCGCAGTCCTCATCGGTAGTGAGGTAGTCGAGGAAGGCGGGCTCGAAGACGAAGAAGCCGCCGTTGATCACGCCTTGGGCCAGCTGCGGCTTCTCCTCGAAGGACACGACCTTGTCCCCGTCGAGGACCATCTCGCCGAAACGCGAGGGAGGTCGCACGCCGGTGACCGTGCCGATGCCACCTGTGACGCGATGGGACTCGAGAAGCTTGCGAAGGTCGATGTCGGCGACACCGTCGCCGTAGGTGAGCATGAAGGGCTCGCCATCGAGGTGCTCCTCGACCCGCTTGATCCGCCCGCCCTTCAGCGTCTCCTCGCCGGTGTCGACGCACGTGATCTTCCAAGGGTCTCGCTCGGCGGAGCCGTGAATCACCGGGTCGACGTTCGGGTCCAGCGTGATGGTGAAGTCCGCCGAGGTGAGCCGGTAGTGGTAGAAGAAGTCCTTGATGTAGCCCGCCTTGTAACCGAGCGCGAGCACGAAGTCGTTGAACCCGAAGGCGGCGTAGTACTTCATGATGTGCCACAGCATCGGCTTGCCGCCTATCTCGACCATCGGCTTGGGACGCGCGACGGTCTCTTCCGCCAGCCGGGTGCCCTTGCCGCCGCACAGGATGACGACCTTCATGCGGAGCCTCTCTCCGTTCGGCTGCGGACCGAAGCCCATCTTAGCGCGACGAGCTGCCGGGCAGCAGGTCACGATAGACGTCGGCCCAGCGCGAGGCCGCGGCGCCGGCGGTGAAGAGCGCCGCGTGTCGCACCTTACCCGCCTCGCCGAGCCGGTGCCTGAGAGTCGGATCGGCTGCGAGCCGGCGCAACGCCGCCGCAAGCGCTCCCGCGTCCCTCGGCGGCACCAGCACTCCTGTCTGGCCGTCCACGACCTGTTCGGGGATCCCGGCAAGAGCGCTCGCGATCACGGGCTTCCCGTAGGCCATCGCCTCCAGGATGACGTTCGGGAAGTCCTCCTGGTCGACCGAAGGCAGGACTATCACGTCCGCGGCAGCCATGAGGTCGGGCACATGCGCCAGACGACCGGGCATCAGCGCGTCGCCCCCGAGGCCGAGATCGCCGATGAGCGCCCGGAGGCGCGACGAGTCTGGGCCCTCCCCTTCCAGCACCAGCTGAGGTGTGGGCCCGGGCATCTCACGCAGACTCGCCAGAGCGCGAAGCAGGTGCTCCTGGCCCTTGCGCCTCTCCAGATTGGCGACGCACGCGACGACCACGCGGCGGGCATCGGCGCCCACCTCGGCCAGCGCGTCGTCGCGCGAAAGGCGGGGTGGTCGCGCGTCCAAGCCGTTCGGCACGACGCGAAGCGCCGACCCCGGCACGCCGAGGACCTCGCGCAGCCGCGCCCCCGCGGCCCGAGACCCTGTCACCCACAGATCGACGGAGGAGACGACACGCCTGTCCCAACCCCGGTCGAAGGTCCGGTACCGATCGCCGTAGGGCTGCGCGAGGTTGTTGACCATGAAGACGGTGCGCGCGCCGCAGCTCCTGGCAGCGACCGCCGCAGCTAGACAGCTGTGCGCCCCGGGGTATCCGCCGTCCTGGATGTGGACGATGTCGGGGCGCGCGGTCTCGAAGGCCTGTTGGATCACGGGCAGGTCACGCCTCATGAAGCGGTACTTGAGGCCCGTCGCGTGCGCGTAGGCCTTGGCCAGACCGACGAGCGGGCCGGAGTGCGCTGACGTCCAGGCGGCCTCGTCGATCAGGGGAAGGGCGACCGTGCGGGCGTCGAGGGGCAGACGTTGGCGCATGCCGCTCTCGTAGCGCGGGTCAGCGCGGTACTGCAGTGACAGGTCGAACTCACAGCCGAGGTCCGGGTCGGACAGCAGCACCGACACGAGCTGCTCGCCACCGGAGAAGAACGGACTGTCGGAGTGGATGCGGACGCGGGGCCGCTCCTGGGCGGCGGCAGCCACTACTTCAGGACCCGCAGGTAGAACGTGAGGTCGTCCAACGGCCACACCTGCGAGAAGTGGGCCTCGTAGCGCTGCGGATGCCGGTCGGCGTAGCGCTTGATCAACCGCTTGAGCGGCCGCATCTCGATCGTCTCGTTGAATACCAGCCGCTCGATGGCGAAGGTCGCCTCGGAGTAGCGGTAGCGATCGTGGATCGGGTCGGCCGGATCGAAGTACGCGAACGAGTCGACTGCGAAGGGATGCCTGTGCGTAGGGTCGATGGCGGCCCATCGGGAACGGAAATAGGGCACGACGATCTTGACCAGCGCCCCGGGCCGCGAGACTCGGTGGATCTCCTCCATAGCGCGGACGACGTCCTCAAGGTGCTCCATCACGTTGTCCGCGTACACCTCGTCGAAGCTGTCGTCGTCGAGAGGCCAGGGGAACACGTTCAAGTCGTGAACGACGTCCGCGCCGCACCTCGGGTTCATGTCGATGCCTACAGCCCCGGGCCGCTTCGTGGTCCCGCACCCTACGTCAAGGATGTCCGTCATGCGATCTCCACCTTGAGACGATTCCCTTGGTCGAGGGCTTGTCGCTAGCCGCCTGCGGTACTCGTGCGCCCAAACACGTCGAACTGGACTCCCACCCGCGGAGTCGCATCAGCTGTTGCACAACGCGCGTCGACCGGGACTGGCTTGAATCCGAAGTCATGCGACACGTGTTCAGGTTCCAAGCATATCCGTTCCAACGGTCCAAACCAGCCCGTAGCCAGAGCGACCAGGCTGCTGGCTTAGCGCTCGGAATCCCCAAACCGCGCTCAGGCAGAAGCGCCCGTCACGGAGAACCATCGCAGAGCTCGACGCTCCAAGCGCTCGTAGACAACGCCTGCGGGTACGCACATGCCTATGTTGAGGACTGTCGCCGCGGCGACGTGCGATGCGTTTGCTCCGGCCAATCCCAAAGCGTGCAGCAGGGGCACGGCGACCACACCGAAGTAGAGTATCTGGAGCAGAAACACGTGGTAGCTGGCTCGCCCAGCGGTCCCGAGCCACGACCACGCCGGGGCGCGGGATGACGAAGGGAGTAGCGCGAGACCGAGCATCAAGAGAGCCGCTGCGTATGCGGCGGCCACAAACGACTGCGAGACGCCCTCGAAGAAGCCCGGGACGCTGAACCCAATCAGTGACTGGCTCAGAAGCACCAACGCTCCCGACGCCGCAGCGATGAGCACCCAGACATTGCGTCTCGTCGGTCCCCATCCCTCTGAAAGCCACATTCCACATGCGATTGCCGGAAGGAACCTGAGAATGCAGCCGGCGTAGAACAGGGGATGCACTACGAAGAAGGACACCCGACCCGCCAGCAGTTCGAAGCACACCGCGATCGCGTACGCGGCGACGACCGTCGCGATCGGCGAGCGCCTGTAGCACCACCACATGAATGGCAGCACGATGACAGACTCGATCAGCAGCGCGGTGAAGTAGTTTCCCGGGCCCCCCGTTGGCAAGAAGCCCAGCAGCGTGAACGCCCCGAGATTCACATGGTAGGTCGCATGGGTTGCTCGCAGCGCCACCGCCACAACTGCCGACACGACCATAACGGGCACGAGTGGCACGACGATGCGAATCGTGCGCGCGCGCAGAAGAACTGGTGCGTAGACCTGTGACAATGTGTAGGCTTGATGTTTTCGGAACGACATCGTCGAATTGAGCCCCAGAAGGACCATGAAGACCGGGACGGCCTGCCATATGTGTAGGACCGCTCCGGCGGCCAATAGCAAACCTATTGGCCACGTATGCAGGACCAGTACGGAGACGATTGCGATGCCCTTGACGTGATCGATCTGGCGGACACGCTGGAGCCCCAAAGTCCCCCCCCCGGCACTGGTCAGCGCCCGACAAGCGAGAGGCTCGGACCTCCCCGAGTGTAGCTGCGCTGGCTACTGGGGGCAATCAAGCCGAGAGACACAGTCCATGCGTATCCGACGGCTCGAGCATCACTCACGATGACCAGCCGCATTGCCGCTGTGAACGCATCGTCGGGGTTTCCGTATGCATCAGAAGGGCAGTGCCGTTTGGCGCCCGGCCGGCCGGCCGGCCGGCGCTACCGGGCGACGCGCCCGACGCTCTGTTTCCCCAATCCGCTCAGCCATCCTTCGACGGTTGTCACAAGCGTGGGAGCGTCCAATCCGCACTGGGCAATGACGTACTCATACGAGCCGACCTTGGGAAAGAAGTCATTCACTCCAATTCGCAGCACAGGCGGGCTCCCGGGAATGGCAGCCATGACCTCTGCAACCGCCCCGCCGAGCCCCCCAAGGACCGAGTGCTCTTCAACGGTTGCGACGGCGGCCGACTGGCCCACGAGGCTAGTAAGTGCGACCTCGTCGATCGGCTTGATGGTGTGCATGTTAACGACACCCACGGACAGACCCTGAACAGCAAGGGCATCCGCTACATTGAGAGCAACAGCGACCATGCTGCCTGTGGCGATGATCGTCAGGTCCGTCCCGGAGCGCAGCACTCGCGCGCGCCCAACACGAAACTCCGTCTCTCCTTGGTCGACGGGAGGCATCGAGGGGATGCCGCTCAGCCGTAGGTAGGTGGGGTCACCGGAGCCCGCAAGCTCTTGGACGGCCTGGTAGACCTCGCTGCAGTCAGCTGGGCTGACTATCGTCAGGTTAGGAATCGCACGCATCACCGCGACATCCTCGAGCGCGTAGTGAGTGGTACCGAACTGCCCCATCGCAAATCCGGCCCCGATGCCCACCAGCTTTACGTTCTGCCGCATGTAGCCGAGATGGTGCCGGACGAACTCACAGCTGCGCATGGCTCCGAAGTTCGCGAACGTCGAGGCGAACGGGATCCAGCCGTCATCGGCAAGACCAGAGGCAATGCCCACGAGGTTCTGCTCGGCGATGCCGACGTTGAAGAAGCGGTCCGGCACCTGGGCGCGGAATCGCTGCATGCCGGACGTGACAGCAAGGTCGGCGGTGAGGCCGATGATGCGCTCATCGTGCTCAGCAACGTCCGTGAGAGCAACACCGAACGAGCCCCTCGGCCCCAAGCGAGACAGTCCTCTGGGGGATGGCATCGTCACGCGGTCTGTTCACCTCGCCCAACGTCATGCACGGCCGTCTCGAACTGCGACTCGGTCATTCGCCCGTGGTGCCACTCGGCAGCGCCCTCCATGAAAGAGACGCCCTTGCCTTTGACCGTGCTGGCGAGGATGCAGCGCGGTCGAGATCCTGTGGCTGGCGACAGTGCCGCCCTCAGGCCCGGGATCGAGTGGCCGTCGACTTCGATAGTCTCCCAGCCATTGGCTTCCCACATCTCGCGAAGCCTGCAGGACATGATCTCCGCCGTGGTCCCATCCGACTGCAAGCCATTGACATCCACGATCGCGATCAGCCGGGCGAGTCTGAAGTGGGCTGCGGACATCGCCGCCTCCCATACCGATCCTTCGTTCGTCTCCCCGTCGCCCATGATGACAAAAATCGACCGATCACTGCCCATCATGCGAGCAGACAAGGCGAGCCCCACACCAAAGGAAAGGCCCATCCCGAGGCTGCCACTCGAGAACTCGATGCCGAGCTCTTGGTTCCGGCACGGCTGGCCCGGCAGCACGGTTCCGTCGGTCTCGGCAGACGCCAGACACTCGTCGCTGATGAAACCGAACTCATGGAGCACAGCGTACAGCGCGAGGCTGCCGTGCCCCTTGCTCAGGATGACCCTGTCCCGTTCCGGATCGGAGCACATGCTTGAATCGTGCCGCACGCGCGTTCCGTACAACACGGTCAGTATGTCGACCAACGAAAGGGAGGGACCGAAGTGCGCCCCGAAAGCGCCGGCGCCGTGACCGATCTGCACGATCTGCCTCCGCGAGCGTGCGGCGATCTGGGCGAGACGGCCGTCGGTCGGCGCTGGGTTGTTCACGTGCGCATCCCCCCGTCAACTCGGAGAACTTGGCCGCTGACGTACGAGGCGAGCGGCGACAGCAGGAAACAGACCGCCTCGGCGATCTCGCTGGGTTGCCCTCGGCGGCCGAGGTCAGTGTGCTCTTCGGCATCGGCGATCACGTCGTCGGTCATGCTTGACAGCATCTCAGTGTCGGTCAAACCTGGCGCTACAGCGTTGACCCGAATGCCGAGAAGCCCGAGTTCCCTTGCGCAAGCCTTCGTCAGCGTTATGACCGCGGCTTTCGAGGCGCCGTAGACCGACCGGCCGGGATTCCCATCGATGGCCGCCGTCGATGCGATGTTCACGATGCTACCGCTCTGCCCGCGAGCCATCAGCCGCGAGCATCCTTGAGTGAGGAGCGCCAGACCGAAGAAGTTGGCTTCGAAGACGTCCCGCATGGCGGCTACCTCGGACATCTGGAACAGCGCGTTATAGGTGACACCAGCGTTGTTCACCAGTCCGGACAATGGCGTGTCGCCCTTGCGGATCGCCGAAAGGACCGCCTTGATGGAATCGGCGTCGGTTAGGTCCAGGCGCACCTCGTAGACAGCCACTTCGCACTCCTCGGCGAGGGCCTGAAGACGTGCCGAGAACTCTTCGCTTTTGCGACGAGACGCGGCAGCGACCTCGGCCCCATTCGCGGCGAGGACCCGGCACGTGGCCCAGCCGATTCCGCGGTTTGCGCCGGTGACGAGGATCTTCTGACCCTCGAGGATGCGACTTCGCGTCACATGCACCCGTCTATCCTCACAGTCTGGCCGGTCACATACGAGGATGCCGGAGAGCACAGCCAGAGGATGACCTGGGCGACCTCGTCGGGCTGGCCAATCCTTCCCATAGCGACGCGCTCGAGCAAGCGGGCTCTGGATGCGTCGTCAACCTTCCTGCTCATCTCGGTGTCGATGACGCCCGGCGCGACCGCGTTGACTCGTATGCCTTTCGGAGCAAGCTCCATCGACAGGGTCCGCGTCGCTGACAGCATCGCCCCCTTCGACGACGCGTAGGCGAGCTGCCCGGGGTTCCCATCAATCGCCGTGACGCTCGAGACATTGACCACCGAGCCGCCACCCGTGCGCAGCATCATTCTCGTCACGTACTGAGTGATCTGCACGTGCGCTTCAAAGTTGATCTGCATGTGACGGCGGAGCGACTCCGCAGTCACCATGTGGACGAGCGCGTCCTGCGCAATGCCAGCCACGTTGACGAGAGCCACGATCTCGCGCGAGGCGGAGCGAATCTGACCCAGACCCGTCGCGATGGAAGACGCATCGGAGAAGTCCATCTCTATGTAGGCATGGACGACCCCAGGAGCTGCGGTGGGCAAACACGCGACCGACTGTTCGGCCTCTGCCAGTGTCCTGTCGACTCCGATAACGCTTGCCCCCACGCTGGCGAACGCCTGCGCAACTGCCTGGCCAATACCACCATTGGCGCCCGTGACAACGACGTGTCGTGTGCTGAAGTGCGCGGCGTGCTGTGCCCAAGCTTGAATCATCTGGATACCCTCTTTGGCGCGAGCAGAGATGGCTTGCCGCGTCGTCCGACGCCAGAAAGGCCACTATATCAAAGCAATTCGCACCGAAACTTGCGTCGAATTCGTCGCTCGGGCTCGACAGTGACAGGGCCGGCACTCGATGTTGGGCACGCTCACCTCGTCCCCACGGAGGACCGACGACACACTTGCCTCTGGCTTCGGGATTCAGGGCTCGTCGGGCTACGACGCTAGGGGCATAGCGGCCACACCCGCTCCGCCCGCAGCGAGTCCGATACAGTCTCCCAGACCGTCGCATCGCCTGCATCAGACGAACGCACGTACCGGTCGAGATACTCCGGAAAGCCGCGCCTGTACCAATGAGACGGATCCCACTCGACCGCCGCGACCGCTGCAGGTTTGAACACCTGGACGGGCACCAGCCCGAGGGCGCCTGCTACAGAGGCCACGACCACTGAGTAGCCCACACGCTCCATGCCGGCGGTTTCGATCACCATGACCGGCTTGTCGAACAGTACGGCGAAGTTCACGGCCGTCGTGGCGTGGATGATGACAGCGGACGACCTCGCAACCAGATCGATGCTGGAGTCCCTCACGGCGCGTCGGTCGCCGAAGAAGCCAGGGTCGTCGTAGTCGGACCTAGGGTGGAGTGCAACGACGACAGCCAAGCCGGTCCGAGACTCGAACTCGTCGAAGAACCCCCGAAGCTCCGCGCCGTACTCCTCGTGCGGCAGCCTGCGATCTTCCCTACGCATGATCTCGAAGTCGGGATGGACAGACGCTCCCTCATCGAGGAACACCGCGATACGCTCGGTAATCGGAGGAGTATCGCCACGCTGCTGCATGTACGAGCGATATCGCCATTGGTCGAGCGAGTTAATGTGGACCACGCGTTCGGGAGGGTAGCTCATCCGCTTCGCAAAGAGATCCAGAGTGTCAGACCGCGTCGAGAACACGCGGTCGGGAAGCGGGTACAGTAGTCGTTCCCGACGCGCAAGCGCAATGGTCTTGACCGCGGCCAGCCGCGCCCATGCCGAGACATCGGACGACTTGCGCCACCTCGCCAGCCTTACGGCGCGAACCGTACGTGGGTCGGTCGAAGCAGCCGAGGCTGGTATTGGCTGGGCCGCAATGACCATCAACCGTGTCTTGTGGCGTCGGAGAATGCGGAAGATGTGGCTCATCTGAGGCGGGATCTGATCCAGCCCGACAAGGTAATCGATGAAGACGGTCTCATCGTCGCACCCGGCCACGAAGGTCTCGAACTCAGCGTGATCCGCCATGCGAAAAGTCCCAGGCAGAATGGACCTTGAACGTTCACGGCTTCCTATCAGGGTCGACATGTCGAGCACTGTGACGTCGCAGCCCGAGCGCCTCAGCTCCTGATAGCCTAGATCTTGGAGCTGCGCCTCGGAGGGCGACCAAGGCGCCAGCATGACGAGTCGGTGGACCGGCTTCACGTCAGTCGCTTGAAGCCCGAATGCTTCACCGGGCCGGCAAGCATTGGAGTCAGGTCACCGCTGTCGATACCGGAGCGGATCATCGCGAACACGCCATCGGACGCCTCTACGAACCGTGCGATGAGCTCCTCGGTATACGCGAACGATGTGTACACCGATCCACCCAGCAGGTAGCCCTTCTTGAGCATCTCCTGCGTGTAGAGCGTTTGCGCCTCAAGCGCCTGCGGGATATCGAAGCAGATGTGCGTGAGCGGCGGGACACCCGAGATGTTGATGGGCACGCCGTACTTCTCGGAAAGCGAGGCCCATCCGGCGTTGATGGCCTCGCCGTGCCGGACGAGTTCCGCAGGGACATTCTCGCGCTCGAGTTTCTCAAGCGTGGCGACCGCTGCAACCGGCCCGATCCGTTCGGTCCACATTGTCGAAGAGATGAAGCTTTCCTCTGCATGGTCCATCAATGAGCGGCGGCCGATGACTGCCGAGATTGGGAAGCCGTTGCCGAGCGCTTTGCCGAAGACGGCGAGATCCGGCTCGACACCCATCGTGAGATGAATGCCGCCGAGATTGATGCGGAAGCCCGACGTGACCTCGTCGAAGATGAGCACGGCACCGATCTTCGAGGCGATTGTACGCACGCCCTCAAGGAAGCCACGCTCAGGAGCGCTCGCGCGCATCGGCTCCATGATGACGGCGGCAAGCTCGCCGTTCGTTCTGTCGACGATGGATTCGAGTTCGTCGAGGTGGTTGTAGCTGAAAGTGAGTGCGGTACCCTTCAGCTCGCGCGGCACGCCAGTCGGGTCGAGCCCTGGCAACAGTTGCCCGTCGAGCGCAGATGCGGCGCCGAGGTTCGCCGCGAGATACCAGTCGGCCCAACCGTGATAGCCGCAGATGGCAACCACGCTGCGGCGGGTAGCAGCGCGCGCAATCCGCACCGCAACTGCACAGGCCTCTCCGCCGCACCGCTGGAAACGCGCCATATCGGACCATCGGTGCAGCCCCGTGAGCTTCTCGGCGAGTGCGACCTCCTCGGGAGGATTGAGCGTGCTCATCGATCCGGAGTTGATTGCTGCGATGACGGCCGCGTCCACATCGTCGTCGGCGAAGCCGAGCGTGCACGCGCCGATGCCCATGGAAGCAAAGTCCGCATAGCGGTTGCCGTCGAGATCCCACGTGTACGCGCCCTTGGCCTTCGAGTAGTAGGCCGGCCACCCGCCCGGTAGATACAGTTCGGGGCGCTTGGAAAGCAACTGCGTGCCTCCCGGAATCAGTGTCTTTGCGTGGCGATAGAGGGCGACTCCGCTGTTCTCATTTGTGATCATCGGATTAGCTCCTGCCTACTGCTGCGCCGCGATTCGTGCCCTCGACAGCCTCGAGGATGCCGAGAATGGCGATGTCGTCGGCGAGTGTGTTCGGAAATGGCGCGGTCCCTGCAACCGCCTCGCGGAACGCATCCATCTCATCGATGTAGATCTGTTCTGTGATGTTCTCGTTGTAGCCCTCCGCCGCGGCGGCGAGCTTGGGGTTGTCGACGTGCGTCCACTCCTTGGTCTCGGCGTCGTAGAGGCGCACGAACGCCTCGTCCCAACGCCACTGGATCTGAGCCCCCTCGAGGTTCAGAACGAACTGCCGAAGCGCATAGCGCGCGACGACGTCGACCGTTACCGTGCCGATCCACTTGTCACCGCGAAGCGCGATGCCATAGGTGTCGTCGATGTCAACGCCCAGGTCCATCGTGGACCCCATAAGGCCGACCGCCTCCTTCGGCCAGCCGACGAGATCAACGATCCACGTCAGCTCGAACGGCACCATCTCGCGACTGCCGGACGTTTCCCGCTTGCCCACGTAGAAGGTGCTGATGTCCTCCCACGGGTGCCAGTCAGGCAGATACTGGCCGAGGTAGTAGTCGAACGTTGTCACCTTCCCGTACAGACCCGAGGTCACGACCTCACGCATCGCGTTCACGGCGGGGTGGAAACGCATGGTGCATGACGGCGCGATGACGATTCGCGCCTTGCGTGCGGCCGCGTCCAGCTCGGCCAGCCCGTCTGAGATCACGCTCGCCTCCACGAACGCGGCCTTGCGATTCTCGACCGCTAGCTTGATATACGGAAGATGGTGGTCCGGCGGCGTTGAGATGATGAACGCTTCGCGCTCCGCGATGAGCTCGGGCGTCAGTTCGCCAACCGTTCGGACGCCGTATTCCCTCTCGGCGAAGGAGCGGCGTTCTGCGCTCAGGTCGAAGGCGACGACGTCCTTCTCACCGAGCGCGGCCATGTTACGCAGACGGCGCTTGCCCATAGATCCGAGGCCGACTTGAAGCAGCTTCACGTGGTCTTCTCCTTCTGTCGGTAGTCAAGGATCGCGCCGACGCACACGAAGTCATAGATGTCGTCGATCTCGTAGTCCTGCCATCGTTCAATCATGATGGGCACAGTGCGTTTAGGATAGAAGCTCTTCGTTTGGCGCAGCGAACTCACTTTCGAGAGATACACCACTCCGAATGGGAAGTACGCCGTGTCAAGGTCTTGGCGGCGGATGGCCCGAGTGTCTTCACGGACGTACGGCTCAAGGCGTCCGTCCACGATGCGCTTCACGATCGACGGGTGCTCCAAGTGCACCTCGCCCACACTGACGACCGCGTCCGCGGTCGCCTCGTTGGCCCAAAGAAGCTCAATGGCTCGATCGACGTCACCGCTCGTGCGCAGGGGGCTCGTGGGCTCGAGAAGCACCAGGTAGTCCCAGGAACGCCCCTGAGCTGCCAGCGTATCGAGAGCGTGGAGTACAGCATCGATCGACGGCGACGTGTCGACCGCCAGTTCCTGAGGGCGCATAAACGGGACCTCGGCCCCCCACGCCACTGCAATCTCGGCGGTCTCGCGATCATCAGTCGATACCACGACGTCGTCGACGTGAGCGCTCGCAAGCCCCTGTTGGATCGTCCACGCGATGAGCGGCTTCCCGGCCAAGTCGAGAACGTTCTTTCTCGGCAGCCCCTTCGAGCCGCCACGAGCGGGTATCAGCACAAGCGTGCGCCTGCCTTGGTACACCGACACACCTTCCTTACGAAGTCGCGGGCAATCGGCCGTGGGTCAGGCACCGCGGCGCATCACACGAGCCGGCACGCCAAACACCGACTCTCCGTCGTTCACATCACGCGTGGCCACGGCCCCCGCGGCGATGGTCGCGCCAGCTCCCACCTTCACGAGCGGAAGCAACACTGCACTCGTGCCTAGGAACGCCTCGTCGCCGATCTGGCACCCTCCCGAGATTCGCGAGCCGGACGAGACCACGACATTGTCGCCGATCGTCACATCGTGCCCTATGGCGCTCATGCAGTTCACGAGCACGTTGGCGCCTATGGTCACGTTCGTGGAGACCACTGCTCCACTGCATACGATGCATCCAGGGCCAAGCTCGACGCTGCGAGACATGATCACCGATGGGTGCACCAGAGATGGCGACGCAAGCCCTGCTGCGGCGATCTCGGCGAGTTGGCGCTTCCTGATTCTCAATTCGCCCGACCCGGGGACAGCCGTCAATCCCTCAACCCCGCTGACGCGCTCGATCGTGCCGAGAATCTCGACGCCGTTCTGTACCTCGCCGGCTCGCGAATCGTCGCGATCGATGAAGCCCAGCAGTTCGAATCCACAATGGGGACCGAGATCGTGGATGAGCTCGGCGACCTCGCGTGCGAAGCCCCCAGCCCCGAGAATCACGATGGGAGTTGTCACGCGAACCTCCGAATTGTGTGCGTGGGAGCTGAAGCGACCATAGTCGATGGTGCGCTAACCTACCTACTCACTCGGCTCCGCCTGTCGGGCCCCAGACGATTGCGGCGGCAATCGCCTGACCATCCGTGTGGGATACGCTCACGCGGATGGTCAAACCCACCGCGTCGGCATCCCAATCGACTATTGAAGCATGCGGAGCGCCGTCCTCGGAGTGCCCGATGGTGACGCGGCGCGGCTCGAGATGCACCCACGGCCAAGCCGCTTTGACGACAGCCTCCTTCGCGCACCACGTGCCCGCAAACCGCTCGGCGGCATTCTCGAACCGCTCGCAGTAGTCAATCTCTGGGCTGTCGAACACGTACCGCAGCGTAGCGCCCCGCGACTCGCCAAGGTGCTCGAACCGTTCGTGCGACTCCATGTCGATGCCGACGTTGAACTCGACGCCCGCTAACGGCTGCAGGCCTGCCGAGCGGTCGTGCCCTTCGTGCCGTTCAGACATCGACCACTACCCTCTTCACGAACTCCTGCAGCAGGTCGTAGCCGTCCCACGTCGAGGAGAATCGGAGCGCCCTCCCGATCTCGACCCAGCGGTCCACACCCCGGCCGTTGAGCGTCCGGGCGAGACGCCCGACCGTCGACGCGTCGAGACCGTAGCACGCAGCGGTCTGATCGCGCTGCGAGACGAAGGAGAGAAGGTCCGAATCGAGATCATCGCTCACGTACTCAGTGAACAGACCGCCACCGCAATGGTCACGAGAGTACCCGGCAAGGTCGGGCGCTTCGATCCAGGTAAGTTCGTTGGATGAGCGCTCATAGCGACTCGCCGTTCCCAACGCCACCCGCTCGAACCCGAGCACCATCTTGTCGACGGCCGAGCCAATCTCGGCAACGTACCCGCGCCGGTCGACAGCGGCTTGCACAGCCGCCCTAAACCGCTCACGCGCAGCGCTCGCGTCCGCCGAGGAAGCGCGATGCCAGATGATCAACCGTGGGGACGAGCAGGCGGCCTGGTCGAACCAGAACGCGTCACTATAGAAGCGGTCAGCCAGCGTGTCGACATCCTCGTCGGATGCGCGTGCGACCGCCTCACAGCTGAGAATCGAGAACGAGTGACGATCCGGGAAGGTGATATCGCGACCGTGCGGGGCGAGCGGGAACTGGCGAAAATGGTTGACCGTCGCATCGCCGCCCCACACCACCCGAACGTCGCACGCGGCCGACAACACGCGCGAGACCTCGTCGTCATGGCCCGTGTACACGAGCAGGTTCCGGCGCTTGATCTCGGCGAAGCGGTCATCGGAGAACACACTCGATATCGCCGATAGAATCGGAAGCGTCGCGCCGCCGCCCCTCTCGGACAGCCGCACGATGTTCGCATTGCCTGTCAGCAACGCGAGAATCCAACTGTAGACGAACATCGTGTCAACGTTGGCGGGCGTAACGCTGAAGACAATTCCACGAGGCACGAGGACGGTGCGTTCGTCGCCGTGCTCGGCGAAGGCTCGTCGGAGACGTTCGACAGACGCCTTGCGCAGCCAGTAGCCGAGCGCTACGACTTGCGGGTCCGCCCCCGGTACCCCAAGCAGCTGACGCGAGAGCGCCGACGAGAACGCGATGAGTTCACCGGCGAAGGGCGCGTTGGCAGCGCCGACGTCACGCAGCCGTCGCACGATCTCGTCGGCGGACCACGTGACGTCGGAAACCGCCGACCGCACTACCGCGTTCATGTCAGCTCGGTCGTTCATGCGTCGCTGCACCCACGGATCTCGGCCTTCGGGATGCGCCCCACGATTGTGAAACGATTGCCCATTCTTCCACACGGGCAGTCGTCTACTCCATGGACAACGCCCAGGTCTTCGGTCATCAGTGAGTGACCGGGATAGCTCTTCGGCAGAAGGCTCAAGGTCTCGACGACCCCTTCTTGTCCGACTTCGGCGACGCCCCAGCTCAGAAGGTCACGAATGATGACATCTGCGAAGTTCGGGGGGTGGAAGTAGCCGGCGTCGCACTCGAAGAATACGCTGCCGACCTGCTCGACCATCCCGTAGAAGTTGTGCACGCGGGTAATACCGAACGCATCGTGGAGATGGGTCTTGAATGCCTCGTTCGTGATGGCTAGGTCGGTGAGCTTCTTCCAGCCGCCGCTGTGCACCAGGGTCGCCTTGCTCAAGTCGATTGCGCTCGCTTTGAATGGCTCAAACAGGTACTGCCAGACCATGAACGTGAACCCGAAGATCAAGAGGTCTTGTCCAGCATGTTCCGTTAGCCACGTGCTGAGGGCCGCGCGATCGACTGTCATGTCCTGGCGCAGAACGTAAAGGTGATCTCGACCGTAGCTCAGCATACCGAGAATACCGGCGCCACGGGCGCTGAACTGCGCGCGGTCCTTGACGACTCCGGGATGGTCGACGATAAGCATGGGCAACCGGCGCTTGCCGATGTAGTGCGTCACGATGCTCGACAGCGCTTGGGTCTGGATCCGAGCGCCCGCAACGTCCAGGTAGATGCGACTGGGTTGTTGCCCCGTCGTGCCGCTCGATGTCATCAACTTGAAGACCTCTTCGTCCGCGATCGACTTGAGCTCGAGAAGTTTGAAGAGCCGCACGGGAACGTATGGCACGTCACCCAACCGCGCCGCTTCCACCCTACCGTCGAACACCGTGTCGACGATCCGCCGATACTCGATGGAGCACTCGTAGTGGTGGCGCGAGAGATCGTTCAGCCCCTCGAGCATGAGTGGCTCCTTGGCCGCCACGGGCACGGAGTACTGTGCCGCCTCCAGGAGATGGGCTAGCTGGGTATCCACGTCTGCACCTGTTCGTAGTCGGTCTTGCCTGAACTCGTCGTTGGAATCTGGTCGACGACTTCGACGTGGAGTGCGCTCTTGTGCACCCGATACTCCTGCGCAAGCACCTGCCGGATCTGCTTGGCCTTCTCGACGTCGCCGAAGCCGATGAACGCCCAGATTGACTCGCCGGCGCCGACGACCGCAACCGGACCGTCTGCTCGCAGACGTCTCTCGACCTCGTCGAGGTTCACACGCAACCCAAACACCTTCGCAATGCGCTTACTGCGTCCGACGAGGAAGAGGAAGGACTCGTCGTCGAGATAACCGATGTCTCCAGTGCGCAGGACGCCGCCGAGCTTGTCGCCAAGCGCCAAGTCGGCGGCGGTGCTCGCATAGCCCATCATGACGTTCGGCCCTGAGTAGATGACTTCCCCGACTGAGCGCCCGTCGTCGCTGGTCGTTCGGCCGGGATCGACCCCGAGCCGACCTCCCGGCACGGCGATGCCGGCTGAGCCAGGCTTGTCGGCGAGTCTGTCTGGCGGGACGTAGGCGATACGCGCAGTCGCCTCGGTCTGGCCGTACATGACGAAGAACCGGCCTCCGCGCGCCGCCATGTGCTCACCAAACGCCTTTGCGAGGCCGATGTCGAGTGCCCCGCCGGCCTGCTGGAGTGTGTGAAGCGCCGGCAGCTCCATCTCTCGGAATCCGACGCGTTCGAGCATCTCGTAGGTGAAGGGCACGCCTGCAAGGCTTGTGCACTCATGCGTCTCCATGACGCCCCAAAAGGCCCGCTGCAAGACGCTCGCTGGCGTGAGCACGAGTGGAGCGCCTGCCGACCAGTGGCTGTTGAGCACCGATAGGCCGAAAGAATAGTGCAGAGGGAGAGAGCCGATCGGACGTTCGTCAGGCGTCAGCGAGAGGTATTCGGCAATCGCCCTCGCGTTGGATTCCACGTTCGCCCGTGTCAGCCGCACGAACTTGGTCGAGCCCGTCGTGCCCGATGTGGCGAGCAGCAGCGCGAGCTCTGGATGGAGGGGCGCGCGCCGCTCGACGGCCAGGCGGACGAGCTCGCCGCCGAGACTCGTCCTTGCGACTGCGCCTTCGATGCCGGCCTCGGCCAGCGTGTTCGCGGTGCCTACGGGACCCGCGACCCATTCCGGCCCGTAGGCGGCGAGTGTGCTTGCCGTCGCGACGGCAGGGGCCCTCGCGTCGACAAGTGCGACCGGATGGTCGGCAAGGAGCGCACCGGCGTAGAAGACAGGCGTGAAAGGGCTCATGTCGCACAAGAGAAGGACGAGCGACCTAGCAACGCCTATCGGCGACACAAAGGACAACGCCTCGTCGACGAGCTCGCTTCGGGAGAGCCTGAGCCCCGACACGGAGTCGATGAGCGCAGGTCCGTCGAAGTCCTCAAGCCCCAGAACCGTCATGTCGACACGGCTCCTCTGACGCCTGCAAACGCACTCTCCAGCAAAGCGCAAGTCGCTATTCGGCAGCCCGAACCTGCCATGGAGGCGACTGCGCCGCTAATCGTCGAGGCCGACATGGTACTTCCGCAAGATGTCCTTCGCGACTAGGTAGCTGCTCATGCCGATCACGTCATCGGTGTCGAGCATGATGTCAAAAGCGTCCTCGATCTCGGCCACAAGTTGCATGTGGGCGGTCGAGTCCCAACCACGCGTCACGCCGTAGGCAGCGTGGGCGAGATTGAGGTCGTCGTCGAGGCTGAGCGCGTCCCTGAACGCGGCGTCCAGCTTCTCGGAATCAGTCATGTCGTCGTGCCCCTTTCACCGTCCGTCAGAATGGTGTGTATGGCGACTTGCGCGCTCCCACACCCGGAGCCCGGCATGCGGTCACGCGCAGTATCGCTACCCGTCGCCGGTGTCGACGTCAGGAAGGTCTCTGAATCCTTTGGCGAGCTCGAGCGAATCGGGCGCAGTCCGTTCCAGAACCTCGACGATGCGTTCGGCAGCGTGGCCATCGCCCAGCATGGCGCTACCCGCCGCGAACTCCTCAGCGAACTCCGAGGAGAGACCGCGGTCGATGGCCGCCTCCACGGCCTCAGGGGTCGGCTCGCAGTCGATAACGCCCGACGGGCGCAGCCGGCCTTGCTGCCGGTCACCCACGTTTACGACTGGCGTCCCGAGCGCAGGAGCCTCAGCCATCCCGCTCGACGAATTGCCGATCACGACGCTCGCGTGTTTCACAGCCGAAAGGTAGAGCTGCACCCCAAGCGCCTCGTGCACGCTGCAACAACCTGGGCGCGCTTGCTCGAACGCCCGAATCCGTTTCTCGACGACCCGACTGTCGGGATCTGCGTTCGGCATCGTGAAGACTGCGAACAGCTCCGACCGCGAGCTCAACGCTTCGAGGACCGCGGAGATCCCGACGCGAGTGGTCTCGGGCGAAAGCGTGACCGGATGGAACGTGACAACCGCGTACTTCAATCCACGTCCGATGCCGAGACGCTTCTCGACTTCCGAGCGGTCGAACAGATCGAGCCCGAGCACATTGTCCAGACCCAGCGCGCCTACGAGGAACACGCGGTCCGGGCGCTCGCCCATCTGGATGACGCGTCGACGGTACGTCTGGGCACTCACGAAATGCAGACTCGCCATCTTCGTGATGGCGTGCCGGATCTGGTCGTCGAATGCAGCCTTGGTCACCTCGCCACCCGCGATGTGCGCGACTGGTATCCGCAGAAGGAGCGCCACCGTGGCGGCTGCGAGAATCTCATAGCGGTCGCCCAGCAAGAGGACTACGTCCGGCCGGTTCCGTGACCACGCGTCTGCGAATCCTCCTGTTGCCGCAGCCGCCGCATGCGCTGCCGCAACGTCATCATCACCATCGCCAAGGATCGGCACGGCGATGTCAACCACGAAGCCGTCCGCCTCGATCTCGCGCACCGTCATGCCGAACCTCGCCGACAGGTGGCCGCCAGTGGCCGCAACCGCGAGGTGGAGCACGTCCGATGCCGCGATGCGTCGCATGACCGGACGCAGGAGTCCGTAGTCCGCGCGACCTCCTGTGACAACACAAACGCGCGTCATAGCTCGATCAGCTCATCCGGTTCGAAAGCACGCGTCGCACAAGTGCCGACGACCTCGTCCCAGCTCATGGGGCTGACGCCGCTTCCCGGGCGCTTGGTGGTCAGGTTCTCCTCCGAGAACGCCTCCCCCGCTACTATCGCCCGAGATGCCACGATGCTCTTTCGAGCGATCGGCTGGTTCTTGATCTCCGATCGGGCAGGCCTCTTGACACCGTCGCCCAGTGCGACTTCGATCGAGCGTATGGCCCGCACGAGCTCGTTCAGCTCGTTTGGCTCAAGACTGGCGGCGTGGTCCGGGCCCTCCATTGTCTTGTCCAGCGTGAAGTGCTTCTCAATCGCTCGCGCGCCCATGCCTGCCGCCGCGAACGAGAGTTCGAGCCCGAGGGTGTGGTCCGAGTAACCCACGGGCAGGCCGAACTCGACGGCCATCGTCTGCATAGCCCGCAGATTCGCGTCCTCGACGGGTGCGGGGTACTCGGTCGTGCACTGAAGCACGAGGATAGCGTCGCGAGGGGTCCCATTGCTCGCGAGAACGCCGATTGCGCAGCGCACCTCCTCGAGATCGCACATGCCCGTCGAGAGCAACACGGGCATGCCGGTGGCGCCGACCGCGCGCAGATACGGCAGATTGGTAATCTCTCCCGACGGGACCTTGATCGCCGGTGTGTCGAGGCCGGAGAGATAGCGCACGCTCGGCAGATCAAAGGGCGACGCGAGGAACGCCACACACTCTTGCACGCAGCGGGACACCAGGTCAGGCCACGCGTCAGGCGGCAGCTGGAGGTTGCGTATCATCTCCAGTTGGGATTCAGATGCGTCGGTTGTCTGTTTCTGGTACTGGGCCTTTGGCGCGAACCGGGAGACCACCGCCTCCGGCGTACCGATCTGGAACTTGACCGCGTCCACCCCAGCTTCCGCAGCGCAATCGATCATCTCGTGTGCAAGCGATAGCGAACCGTTGTGGTTCACGCCTGCTTCCGCGATGAGGTAGACGTGTCCCTCTTTCCAAGGCACGGGCACCGACATTTGGAGCACCCCCATGTTGTCACTCATGCGCTCGAGTTCATTGACCTGGCCCATCGGGACCTGAGTGCCGAGATTCTCGGCCACGTCGACAACGTCCACTTGGTCAAACCACTTGGTCATCCGCGCAGCGTCGAGGACGGCTGCGCAGTGCCTTCCCCAACAATCAGTCCGATCCGTTCCACGCGCCCCCTCACGACGATCCAAACCTCGCACGCATCTCGCTGAACTCCTCCCACTGGCCCATGTCTAGCCAGCACTTCTCCGACACAGGATAGATGCCGACCCTCTTGCCATCCGCCACGCACGAATTGACAAGATCAGGAATGTGATACAGGCAATCATTCGGAACTTCATCAATCACTGAGGCTTCAAGAACGCACATGCCGGTCGACACCAGAAAGTCGAATCCGGGCTTTTCGGTGATGCCCTTTAGCTGACCTCCGCCGGCAACCTCGCACACGCCATAAGGGATTGTGAAGTTCTTCGCAGATGCGACCACCGTAATCAAGTTGCCCTGGGAGCGGTGGAAGTCGAGAACATTCGCGTAGTCCGCATCGATGAGGATGTCGCAGTTGCTGACGAAGAAGGTCCCCGTGATGCGCCCGCGCAGAAGCGAGAGGCTTCCCGCGGTTCCCAGGGGCCGCTCTTCCTCCACGAATTGAATGTCGTAGGCAGGCGCCAGATCTGCGAAGTACGCCTTGATCAGGTTTGCCTTGTAATTCACCGATAGGTAGAACTCGCGACATCCGTGCGACACGAAGCGCTCGATGATGAGTTCCACGATGGGTGTCTCACCAATCGGAATCAGTGGCTTCGGCAGGACCTTCGTGTAGGGCGCGAGCCGAGTGCCCTCGCCGCCGGCCATGATCACGACGGGCAGGCCGACCTGACGGAGAGTTGGTTGGGGTTGCTCAAGAAGATCCACCCACCAGATTGCGGAGACGACCACGCCCTCATCGTCCACCACGGGGATACAGTCGATCTTGTTCGTCAGTAGCAACTGGCGGGCCTCGGCGACGTCGTAGCCCACGCACAGGCTCAGTGGAGTGGGATTCATTGCCTCGGCTATCGGATGGTCCAACCCGTTGCCCGCAATGAGCCAGCGACGCACGTCGCCGTCAGTCGCTGTGCCCAAGAGGTGTCGCGAACTGTCCACAACTATCAGAATCTTGTCGCCAGACTCGTCCATCTGGCGCAACGCTGCGCTGATTAGAGCGTCAGGCGTGACAAGGGCATTTCGCGTGCCTCGGTTCTGGCTTGCCTTCATGCCTTGCCCCCTTCTCGCTCCCCCTGCGGGTGCGTCTCGCCTTGAAGCGACTGCAACCTGCGCAACTCCTCGAAGCGACCGTGAGCGACCACAAGCTGGTCGAAGGTGCCTTGCTCCACGATGCGACCGCCCTCTAGCACGTAGATGAGATCAGCATCCCTCACCGTGGCAAGCCTGTGAGTAACGATTATCACGGTAAGAGACCGCGCGAGCTTGGCGACGGCCTGCTGAATCTTGGCTTCCGACTCGGCATCGAGAGCGCTCGTGGCCTCATCCAAGATAAGGATCTCGGGGCGTCGCACGATTGCGCGTGCAAGCGCGATTCGCTGGCGCTGTCCGCCTGAGAGTCGCAATCCTCGATCACCCACGATCGTGTCATAGCCGCACTCCATCTCGCTGATGAACTCGTCGGCGAATGCAAGCCGAGCCGCGTCTCGCACGTCCGAGTCCGTCGCGTCGGGCGCACCGAAAGCGATGTTGTCGCGCACTGTCGCGTGGAAGAGCACGGCGTCCTGCGCGACGTAGCCGATGCGACTGCGCCAGTCGGGGACGTCGAGTTCGCGCATGGGAACGCCGTCCACCTCTGCAGCGCCCGCCTGAGGCAGAATCAGCCGCATGACCAGATCGATGATTGTTGTCTTGCCGGCGCCGGAAGGGCCAACGACAGCCGTCGTTCGACCCGCGGCGATCGTGAGGTCCAAGTCTCGCACGATGGGGGCGGCAGCGTCGTACCCGAACGTGACGCCACGGAACTCAATCGCGCCCATGAAGTGGGGAAGGCGGACCGTGCCCCCGCCCTCGAGCATTCGGGCCGCCCTACCGGTGAGGTCGTCGATTCTGTCCAGCGATGGCAGGAACGAGAGCAGACTGTGCTGAAGAGTTGAGATGTTGCTTATCCGCGGCGCGATCCGTGCGAAGACGACCAAGAAGACCATGAGTTCCGGAAGCGCCATGTGAAATCTCGTTGAGGCGAGCCAGATTCCAATCACAACGACGAACGCCGACAGCGAGTCGTAGATGAGCTTCACCCACGCTTGATTCATCTGCATGCTGTACTGCTGATGCGCGAGGTTGAGGGTTGTTGTGACAAACCTGCTGACCGACGAACGTTCGGCGGCGACGCCTTTCACGAGCTTCGCACCTGAGATGCTCTCCATGGCGGCGCTCTGAACATTCTGGTTCAGGCGAGTAACCGCGAGCCCATACTGACTTCCCCGCGCAACGCGCCGTCGCAGGGCAAACGCGAACGTCGCGCCCGCAACCAGGACAATCGCGGTCATCTGTAGGGACAGAAAGACCGCGAGTACCACGTACGCCGCAACCGTAAGAACAATGCCGAGGAGTTGATTCAGGTAGTTGTAAGCTTCTGAGGCTCGTGTCGCCTCGACGGTCAGCGCATTAACGACGTCAGCGCTCTTCTCTCGCACGAAGAACGGCCAACGTGCGCTGAACACCGCATCGTAGAGACGATTGCGTAGATCAGACTCGAAACCGTAGATCGAACCATACGCGATCTTGGCCTGGGCAATAGTAGCCACCGCCTGACAAAGAACGAAGAAGAGAACGAACCCGAGGATGCTGTAGAGACTCAAGGGCAGCCCGACGACGCCGAGGACTGCATGCACTCCCGCACCAATCGTCCCACCGGAGCCTTGGCCGCCCAACACGTCGAGGAGTGGGACCAGAGCGGCGATCCAAATCCCGTCGAGGATCCCGGCGAGCGCAGCGGAAACGACAACCGCCGAGAACCTGAGCGGCTGCTCTCGCAGCAACCGACGCATGAACCGAAGAGTAGGCATGCTACAACGCCTCTTCTGTGAGCAGCTGACCGAGGAGACTACACATGGTCGCGTCTGGGAACGCCTCGACCAACGCGCCCACTCGCTCAGGCGAGGCGACCTCCGTGAGAATGACAACATCTGCACGCACATCCACCGACGTAGCTTCGCTTGCTGACACGACCGCCACGCCGAGGATCGAGTCCGCGACCGGTCGATCGGCACCAGCCACGACCGAGACGACTCTGAGTTCCGTCGCCGAGGCCACTAGGACCGCAATCTCTGCAAGTTCGTTCGCCCCGTACAGGATTGCAGCGCGATGCCCCGCCTCTACGAGCTCTGCGATTCGATCGGCAACCTGGCGCCGCGCTGAGCGGTAGAACTCGAGCGTGTTGGCGGTCCATTGCACCGCAAGAGCCGCCTTGCGAACGACACCCTCGTGAGTCAGGTGATAGGTGATTGTGCGGTTGTTCTCCCCTCGAACCTTGACGATGCCCTTGCGGACAAGCGCTCGCATGCACGAGTTGACTACGCCCACGGCGACCCCCAGGTCCCTGGCGAGTGCGCGCTGTGACACAGTCGGGTCCTCATCTAGAGCTTGAAGCATCCGCAACTCGCGAATCGCCTCGGCATCTATGCTGTCGATTCCTTGCACGGCTCTTATCACGTCCCAAGGACACAACTCTACCGTTCATCCAATGAACAGTAGAGCTGTGCCCTTGGGACGTCAAGTAGGTCGCAGAAACCAGTGGTCAAGCTGAGACGGCAGGAAGCGCCTTGGCGATCTCCTCGCAAACACGTTCTATCTCCTCGGCGGACAATGCAGCACCGCACGGGAGGCAAAGGACGCGCTCCCAGTACCAGACTGCCCGATCGACATTGAAGGAGAGTGAACCGAGGTAGGGCTTCAGTCGATGATTGGGATACCAGAGAGGCCTCGTCTGGATGCCGAGCTCCCGTAGGCGGGTCATCAGTGTCTCCCGATCGATCCCCGCTTCCTGGGGGTCGACCACCAGGGGGTAGAACCAATGGTTCGACCGCACCTCCGGAGGCGGCTCGAGCAACCGGATGCCCCTTCCTCCGTGTAGTCGCTCACGATACCGATCGAAGTTGATCAGACGCGCGGCAACGAGGCGATCGAGCTGCTCTACTTGGGCGAGTCCAAGTGCGGCCAGCGGATTCGCAAGCCTGTAGTTGAAGCCAACCTCGCCGTGGATGTAGCGAAGCGCGTCATCCTTGGCTTGGTCGACCAGATAGCGCGCACGCTTCGCCAGGTCGTCGTCGGCGGTCAGGATCATGCCACCGCCACCGCTTGTGATCAGCTTATTGCCGTTGAATGACAGCACTCCGAGTAGCCCCGCTGTGCCTACTTCCCTCCCCCCGAGAGACTCCCCCACCCATCGCGAGCCGATCGCCTCGGCCGCGTCCTCGACAACACGCAGCCCAAAGGAGGCGGCGACATCGAACACGCGTGGCGAGCACGGGGTGCCTAGGACATGGACGGGCACAACGGCAGCCACCCGCCTCCCGGTGGAGAGTTCCACTAGGCCAACGTCGGTCGTCTCGCAGCCATCTTCGAGGAATCCAGCAAGCGCGTCAGGATCAAGACAGAGCGAGTCATCGCATCCGAGAAAGACCGGGTCGGCGCCGCAGTACGTGATCGCGTTGCTTGTGGCGATGAAGGTCAGGGTGGGACAGACAACCAGGTCGGCGCGACGAACCCCGGCAAGAAGCAGTGCGACGTGAAGCGCTGCTGTTCCACTTGCACACGCAACCGCATTACGTGACCCGGTGGCAGCGGCTACCGCATCCTCAAAACGGCGCACATACGGACCCGCCGACAGCCACCCCGATGAGACTGCATCCACCATGTAGTCGATCTCGTTCCCACCCAGCGCTGGCTCCGCCAGAGGGATTTGAGCGGCGACGGAGGGATCAGACATTGAAGATCCCTGACTTGTACCGCTCCAAGTTCCCAGGCTCTCGCATCCAAGCAATCGTTCGAGCTAGACCCTCGTCAAGAGGGACGCTTGGGCTCCAGCCTCCGAGCTGCTGCGCGAGGGTGTTGTCGGAAAGCAGGCGTTCCACCTCCGACCGCTGCGGTCGGAGGCGGGCGGCATCGCTCACAATCTGAGCGCTCGGCTCAATCTGCGCGATAAGCATCTTGGCGAGGTCTCGGATGGAGATCTCTGCGCCGACTCCCAGGTTCACTTCGCGGCCAACCGCTGCATCCGACTCGGCCAGAGCCACGAAGCCAGCGCACGTGTCGGTCACGTAGGTGAGATCGCGGGTGGGCTCGAGCGAACCAAGTGCGATTGTGGTCCGGCCCGCAAGCAGCTGGCTCACGATCGTCGGAATGATCGCTCGCGCCGACTGGCGCGGACCGTATGTATTGAAGGGACGCACCGTCACGACCGGCAGTTCGAAGCTGCGGTAGAAGGCATCCGCCATCGCGTCCGCACCTATCTTGGAGGCCGAGTACGGCGACTGCCCTTGTCGTGGGTGCTTCTCATCGATCGGGACGTACTGAGCGGTGCCGTAAACCTCTGAGGTGGAGGTCACCACAACCCGTTCGAGCCCATGATCACGTGCAGCTTGCAGCACGTTCAGCGTACCTCGGACGTTCGTCTCCACGTAGCTGTCGGGAGAGTGATACGAGAACGGAATCCCGATCAAGGCGGCAAGATGGAAGACTACGTCCTCTCCCATGAGAGCCACGCGCACGCCGTTCGGATCGCGTACGTCCCCAGCGAAGACCTCGACAGCCGCCATCGTCTCGGCAGGAAGCGAGTCAAGCCATCCCCACGAGTTGAACGAGTTGTAGAAGACAAAGGCGCGAACCGCGCACCCATGAGCAACGAGCGCCTCGACGAGATGGCTGCCGATGAAGCCATCGGAACCAGTGACAACGACCTTCTTGCCGCGAAGATCCATCGACGCTCCCAATCAGATGCGTGACTTCGGATGGTCGATGCCGAGTCTAGCCGACGGCCAGCAGCCATGACAGCGTTTGCCCAGACCGCGCGCACCCCTTGGATTGGTAAGCCGAGGATCCAGACGGGCGGCGGCGCTACCGCACGACCACCGTTAGCGTTCGTGAGAGCGACGGCAAACCGGTCGAGTCACCAGCGAAGCGAGCGCGGAACGAGTAGGTGCCACGCAACTTCGGCGTATACCGATACCACCAGTTGGCCCCGGCGCCGGTCGTCGAGTAGGCAAGGCGTGCGGACGAATACGACCAGCGCGCACTCCCCGGCTTCTGGACCTCCACTACGCACGGTGCGTTCAGCACTCCGGGCGTGAGCACCCCCGAGAGCACGAACGGCGTAGGGAGTCTGACGGAGGACGTGCTCCGGTTGATGGTGATGGTGGTCGCGGGCGGGGCGACCTCAACAATCGTGAAACTCAGCGCGTGACGCGCCTCGACGTTGCCCACCTTATCCACAGACCAGTACTCAAGGTAGTGAGAACCGGGTGTGCTCACGGAGACCACGTTCCCTTGGAGCGTGGGGCCCGCGTCAAGCGAGTAGAACGTCGCTGCGACGCCACAGCCACAGTCCGTCGCCGACAGGGTGATTGCGCATGTGTTGTCGTACAGCGCCTGGGCGGGAGGACTCGGAACTGTCACCGGTGCGAGCGTGTCCTGGATCGCGAAGCTCACCACGTGGTGTGACTCGGCATTGCCAGCCTTGTCCACCGACCAGAACTCCAGGCTGTGAGTCCCAAGCGCGGACACCACGATCGTGGTGCCTTGAGAGACGGCGCCCGTGTCCAACTTGTAGTAGGTCGCGGCCACACCCGAGAACGCGTCGGTGGCGGTGAGAGTGATAGTCGCGCTGTTGGAGTAGAGGGGCACGACGCTCGACGTCGTGGCGGGCGGTGCCGTGTCCACCGTGGGCGACTCCACTCCCCATGAGAGCCAGCCATCGCCGGGCCATGATGTGCCCTTGAGGGACCAGTGGGTTGCCTTCAGCCAGTCGGAGCTCCGCTGGATGTTTGACACACGGACTTCGCCCATCTTCAAGACCGCGTTCGGATACCCGGACGCCCATGCGCCGTTGCCGTACATGACCGACCCGATCGCCCAGCAGTCGGCCGGGTTGACCGAGCTACCAAGGGCCGTGCCGCTTATCGCGTCCGGGACGCCCTGAACGTAGGCGACCGACTGGTTGGAGCCGTTGGTGGATCCTGCGATCGAGTACCAATTGGGGCCAAGCACGCTGGTGACGCCGTACACGTCCAATGCCCAGTTCTGGGCGTTGGGGAGTTGACCCGGTTTCGTTGACACCCTGAGAGTAGGATGCGCAATCGCATCCTGGAAGGGGTCAACATGTCCAACCGGTATCCCCCGGAGTTCCGCAGCGAGGCGGTGCGGCTGTATCGCATCAG
>CAIKZH010000064.1 GCA_903831865.1 uncultured Coriobacteriia bacterium | reverse complement strand
TCGGACGGCGCGGATTGTCAGATTTCAGAATGATGGGACCCCCGCAGGGCCAGATTTGCAGAATCATTCCCCCCCCCTCTGAGCTGAGATTTTCAGAACCATTCCCCCCCCCGCGTGACCAAGCGGCTAGGACTCCTCCCCAGGAGGGTCCATGAGCTATCGCGAGGTCACGATGCTGGAGATCAAGGAAGTCCTCAGGCTGTGGTGTGCCGGGGTCGCGAAGAAGCGGATCGCGGCGCAGCTCGGTCTCGACATCAAGACGGTCCGGCGCTACCTGCGCGAAGCGCAAAGGTGCGGCGTGTGGCCGGCGGGCGAGGGGCCGCTGGACGAAACGCAGGTCGCTGCCGTTGTGGCTGCCTTGCAGCCCGGCTGGGGCCGGCAGCGCGGCGAGGACTGGGCGGTGTGCGCCGGGCAGCGCAAGTTCATCGCCTCGCACCTGGAGGCGCGGGTGCGACTGACCAAGATCCGCAAGTTGCTCCGGCGCCGCGGTGTCGAGGTGTCGTATCCGACGCTGCGCCGGTTCGCGATCGTCGAGCTCGACTTCGGGCGGACCGCGGCGACGATCCCGCTGGCGGACGGCAAGCCCGGCGACGAGCTGCAGGTCGACACCGGCTGGATGGGGTCCCTGGAGCCCGACGCCTCGGGCAAGCGGCGGCGGCTGCGCGCCTGGATCTTCACGCCCGGTGTGTCGCGCTACCGGTTCGTCTACCCGTGCCTGCAGGAGACCACGGCCACGGCAATCGAGGCGTGCGAGGCGGCGTGGGAGTTCTACGGCGGCGTGTTCCGCACCCTGATCCCGGACAACACCAAGACCATCGTCCAGGTGGCCGATCCGCTCGAGCCACGCTTCACGCGCGCATTCCTCGAGTACGCCCAGGCGCGCGGCTTCCACATCGATGCGACCCGGGCCCGGCATCCGCGCGACAAGGCTCGCGTCGAGCGTTCGGTGTCGACGGTGCGCGACGACTGCTTCGCCGGCGAGCGCCTCATCGACGTCGAAGCGTCCCGCGTCCATTCCCTGCACTGGTGCCGAGACGAGTACGGCATGCACCGCCACGGCACCACCCAGCGCCTGCCACGTGAGCACTTCGAGGCCGAGGAACGGGCGTTCCTGCTGCCGGCGCCCACATCGCGCTACGACCTGCCGCTGTGGTGCGAGCCCAAGGTCGCTCGCGACCAGCACGCCCAGGTCGCCCGCGCCCTGTACTCGCTGCCCACGCGCTTCGTCGGCCGGCGCCTGACCGCGCGCGCCGACCTCTCGACCGTGTGCTTCTACGACCGGCTGGTGCTGGTCAAGACCCATCCCCGCGTCGCGCCCGGGCACCGCTCCACCGACGACAACGACTTCCCGGCCGAGAAGAGCGTCTATGCGCGGCGCGATGTCGCGTTCCTCGAGGGTCGCGCCGCCGGTCACGGCGAGGCAATCGGTCGCTACGCCCACGCGCTGCTCGACGTGCCGCTGCCGTGGACCCGTATGCGTCGTGTCTACGCCCTGCTCGGCCTGGTCAAGCGCCACGGCGCACAACGCGTCGAGGCCGTGTGCGTCACCGCGCTCGGGGTCGACATGCTCGACGTCCACCGCCTCAAGCGCATGCTCGAACTCGCCACGCCTGCCGCGCTGCAGGCGGCGCACGCACGAATCATCCCGCTCGCGCGCTACCTGCGGCCCGCCCAGCAGTACGCCCTGTGCTTCACCCCTGACCCCGACCCCGAAGGAGAACTCACGCCATGATGCCTGATCCGATCAGCCCCGATCTCAAGTCGGTGCTCAAGCGCCTGCGGCTCGGCCGCATGATCGACACCCTGCCCGAGCGGCTCGTGCTCGCACGTCAGCAGAAGATGCCGCACGCCGACTTCCTGCTGCTCGCCCTGAGCGATGAGGTGTCGCGCCGCGACGGCCAGGCCACCGTCACCCGTGCCCAGCGCGCCCGGCTCGACCCTGCGCTCCAGCTCGAGGCCTGGGACCCGACTGCACAGGTGGCGTACGACCGTGCGCTGCTGAACGAGCTCGTCTCGCTGCGCTTCCTCGAGGCGCACGCCCACGTCGCCATCGTCGGTCACGTCGGGGTGGGCAAGACGTTCCTCGCGCACGCGCTCGGCCACATCGCCTGCCGTCGCGGCGCCTCGGTGCTCGCCGTGCGAGCCGACCAGATGCTCAAGACCCTCCAGCATGCCCGCCTCGATCGCACCTACGAGGCCGAACTGCGCAAGCTGATCGCGGTCGAACTTCTGATCGTCGATGACTTCGGGCTGGACGCCATGGACCCCACCGAAAGCCGCGATGCCTACGAGATCCTCACCGAGCGCCACCGCCTCGGCTCCATGATCGTCACCTCGAACCGGGGCCCCGACGAGTGGCTCGCCACCTTCGCCGACCCGATGCGCGCCCAGAGCGCCATCGACCGCTTCACCAGCAACTCCTACGACCTCGTCATCGAGGGCGAGTCGTACCGGCCACGGCTCAAGCCCAAGCTCGGGTCTGGACAACAGGAGGCTGCATAGACGACGTTCCACCCGTCACGCGGTGAGGGATCCGGGGGGGAATGGTTCTGCAAATCCGGGGTCCCATGGTTCTGAAAACCGACATTTCTCGCGATCGGGCTCCTCGACGTCATGCACACGCTGGGGTTCGCGGGGATGCCGGACTTCATCACCCCGAACTCCAGTTCCAAGGCGTCGCAGTTCTGGATCGCGGCGCGTTCGCTCTCGGCCCTGGCGTTCCTCGGGAGTGCCTTCGTCCTTCCGGGGACCAGCTCCCTCTGGCTCACGAAGCCCGTCCTGCTGGCAACCGTTCTCCTCGTGG
>CAIKZH010000063.1 GCA_903831865.1 uncultured Coriobacteriia bacterium | reverse complement strand
TCGCGGGCCGGCGCCACCGCCGGGGACACCCGTCGATCTGACGATCCATACGCGCGGCTGAAGATGCGGGACCCGGAACAGGCGTCGACAAGAAGGAGTCCGAAGGCGATATGAGACGCATCATCCCGATCATCATCGTGATCGTCGTGCTGGCGGCGGTCGGGTACTACGGCTACCAGTACTACCAGTCGACCACCGGCGCGAACGCCAACGGTCTGGCCGGCAGCGGCACGATCGAGACCGACCAGCTCGCGATCACCCCGCAGACGAGCGGACGCATCGTGGCGGCACCTCCGGAAGAGGGCGTCACCGTGAAGAAGGGCCAGGTCATATACCGCCTGGACTCCACGCTCGCGAACCTTCAGGTGCAGCAGGCGAAGGTCGGCCTGGGCGCCGCGCAGGCGAACTACAACGACGTGAAGAACGACTCCGCATCGACCAACGCGCAGATCGACGCGGCCAAGGCGCAGCTCAATCAGGCGAAGGTCGCCCTGGCGATGACGCGGGTGCAGGCGGGCTACACGACGATCGCGTCACCCATCGACGGCGTGCTCACCAACATCGCGGCCAACGCCGGCGAGAACGCCGTGCCCGGCAGCACGCTCGCGATCCTGAGCGATCCGGCGAGTCTCACCGTCACGATCTTCATCGCCGAGAACCAGATAGCTCAGGTGAAGGTCGGCCAGACCGGCACCCTCACCACCGATTCCACGACGAAGCAGTATCACGCCGATGTCGTGTTCGTGAACTCGCAGGCCGAGTTCACGCCATCCTCGATCGAGACCAAGGACCAGCGGGTCAATCTCGTCTATCAGGTGAAGCTGCGGATCACCGACGCCGACAGTGCGCTCAAGCCGGGCATGCCCGCTGACGTGGTGCTGAAGTGACCGACCGCAACACCAGCGCCGAGAACGCGATCGAGGCCCGGGAGCTCACGAAGCGCTTCCGCGCGGTCACGGCCGTCGACTCGCAGACCTTCACGGTGCCACGCGGAGAGGTCTTCGGGCTGATCGGCCCGGACGGCGCGGGCAAGTCCACGCTCATCCGGATGCTCACGACCGTCCTCGTGCCGACCTCCGGCGACGCCCTGATCTTCGGCAAGTCGGTCGTGAGCCAGTCCCACGACATCAAGCCACGCATCGGCTATATGTCGCAGGCGTTCTCGCTGTACGGCGATCTCACGGTGCGCGAGAACCTCGACTTCTTCGCGGAGCTGCGGGGCGTGCCGCGCCACGCGATGGAGGAGCGTGCGAAGAGGCTGCTCGAGTTCTCCGGGCTCACAGAGTTCGCGAAGCGCCAGGCCCAGTTCCTCTCGGGAGGGATGAAGCAGAAGCTCGCGCTTGCCGCGACACTGATCTCCGAGCCCGACCTGCTCTTCCTCGACGAGCCGACCACCGGGGTCGACCCGGTCTCCCGGCGTGAGTTCTGGCGCATCATCTCCGACCTGCACCGGCAGGGCATCACCGTGTTCGTCGCGACGCCCTATATGGACGAGGCGGAGCGCTGCAACGAGATCGCGTTCATGACGCAGGGCAAGATCATCCTCCGCGACACGCCGGCCGGCGTGAAGCGAAGCGTGCCGGGTCACGTCTTCGAGGTCGCGGTGAGCGACTATCGGCGTGCCATGGCGCTCGTCAGATCGCTGACGTTCGTCAACAGCGTCGACGCCTCCGGCGACCTGCTGCGCGTGCTCGTGGGACCGTCGGTGGACGAGGCCGGAGCCGAGCGTGAGCTGCGATCCTCGCTCACGGGCGCCGGCTTCATCGTGGACCACGTGCGGCCCGCCGCGACCGATCTTGAGATGGCGTTCGCCACCCTCGTCCCGGAGACCCACATCACGACCGCGGGCGACCAGGCAGAGGTGGTGCCGCAATGAACCGCGTCCTGGCCATCGCGCGCAAGGAGTTCATCCACATCACTCGCGACCGCCGCCTGCTGGCGACGATCCTGCTCATGCCGCTCATCCAGCTCTTCCTGTTCTCGTACGCGCTCTCCTTCAATGTGAAGAACATCCCGACAGCGGTGCTGGACCAGGACAACTCCACCTACAGCCGCCAATACGTGAGCGCTCTTCAGCAGTCGGACTACTTCACCGTCAACCGGGACCTCTCATCGATGTCCCAGGTGAACGGGGTGTTCGCGCAGAACCAGGCCAACGTGGTGGTCGTGCTGTCGCCGACCTTCGGCAGCGACATCGCGGCGGGACGCCTCGGCGCGGTCCAGCTGCTCATCGACGGATCCGATCCGAACACGGCCCAGGTGGCGCAGGGATACGCGGCGGCCCTTTCCGCGGTCTTCGGCGGGCGGGTGGCCATCAGTCGGGCACAGGCCAAGGGCGTGAGTACCTCCGGAGCCGCCGGCATCACTCCCTCGATACGGACCTGGTACAACCCCGAGGGAAGGTCGGCGAACTACTTCATCCCGGGGCTCATCGTCATCCTGCTCACGACCGTCACGATCCAGCAGACGGCTCTGACGCTCGTGCGCGAGAAGGAGAACGGCACGTATGAGCAGCTGGTGGTCTCTCCGATCCGCAGGATCGAGCTCATGGTCGGAAAGATCGCTCCCTGGGCGCTCATCGGCGCGCTCGAGGTCATCATCGTCTCGGCGATCGGCATCTTCGTCTTCCAGATACCGTTCCGAGGCTCCGTGCTGCTCTTCGCCCTGGGCAGCCTGCTCTACGTGATCTGCACCCTGGGGCTCGGGCTCATCGTCTCCGCACGTGCGTCGTCGGTGGAGACCGCGAACCAGCTCTCGGCGCTGCTGGCGGTGCTCCCCGGGTTCATGCTGTCCGGCTTCATCTTCCCGATCGCCAACCTGCCGATCGTCCTGCAGGCGGTCTCCTACATCTTCCCGACGCGCTACTTCATGGTGATCACCAGGACGATCTTCCTGAAGGGCGGCTCGTTCGCGGTGCTGTGGCCCCAGTTCGCGGCCCTCGCTGTGTTCGCGGTCGCCATCATCGTGCTCGCCGCCGCCTCCTACAGAGAGAGGGCGTGACGCCGATGTCATGGCGACGCATACGCCTGCTGATCTGGAAGGAGTTCATCGAGATCTCGCGGGACCGCGCGATGCTCCCGATCCTGATCATCCTGCCGATCATCCAGCTCCTGCTCTTCGGCTACGTGGTCGGCTCCAGCGTGAAGAACATCAACCTGGAGGTCCTCGACCAGGACCACACGGTGCAGTCCCGCCTGGTGACGGAGGCGTTCACAAGCTCGGGCTACTTCAGGGTCGCGGCACGTCCGACCAGTGAGAAAGCGATGGAGAACGACATCGACGGCAACAATGCCGGCGCCGCGCTCATCATCCCGAAGGGGTTCGGCCAGCTCGTCGGGCAGCGCCGACCCTCGCAGCTGAGCATCATCGTGGACGGCTCCGACAGCCAGACAGGGCAGTTGGCGTCCGCGTACGGGGCACAGATCGTCCAGAGCGTGAGCTCGGAGTTCTACGGCGCGGGACCCATCGCGCCGGGATCCACGCCGGCGGTAGGCATCAACGCGCGCACCCGGGTGCTGTTCAACCCCACGCTGCGGGCGGTCAACACCATGGTGCCGGCGCTCCTGGCGTTCATCATCCTGATGTCGGCGACCAACCTGATGAGTCAGGCGATCGTGAAGGAGCGAGAGCGCGGCACCCTCGAGCAGCTCTTCGTGACCCCCATCGGGCGGACCGACTACCTGGTGGGAAAGATCGCCCCGTACTTCCTTCTGGGGACGATGCAGGTCGTGGTGGTCTTCATCGTCGGCGTGCTCTGGTTCCAGGTCCCGTTCAGCGGATCGTTCCTGGTCATCGGAGTGGGGCTGCTGCTCTTCATGCTCTGCTCGCTCGGCGTCGGCATGCTGCTGTCGCTTCTCTCCCGCACCCGCCAGCAGGCCCAACAGACGTCGGTGTTCCTGCAGATGCCCCAGATGATGCTGTCCGGGTTCATGTTCCCGCTCGCGGCGCTGCCGACGTGGCTGTACGCGCTCACCTTCGTGATCCCGCTGCGCTACATCATCGTGATCGTGCGCTCGAACTTCCTGAAGGGCTCCAGCTTCAACTCGCTGTGGCCGCAGTTCACTGCGCTCGCGGCGCTGTCCCTGGTCATCTTCGTGTTCGCTCTCTCGCGCTTCCAGAAGCGCCTCGCCGACTAGTCATCGAAGGCAGGCACCATGTCACTGTTCGGCAACAGGAAACAGGCGGTCCCCCAGGCGGAGACTCTGGGCGACGACGCCATCGTCGTGAGCAAGCTCCGCAAGACGTTCGGGGACTTCGTCGCGGTGGACTCGATCGACCTCACCGTGAAGCGAGGCGAGATCTTCGGGTTCCTGGGCCCCAACGGCTCCGGAAAGACCACGACCATCCGCATGCTGTGCGGCGTGATAGAGCCGAGCGGCGGCACCGCGACGGTCATGGGCTATGACATCTGCAAGGACCCCGAGAAGGTCCGCTGCAACATCGGCTACATGTCGCAGAAGTTCTCGCTCTTCCAGGACCTCACGGTCGACGAGAACCTGCGCTTCTACTCGGGCCTGTACGGGCTGACCGCCGAGAAGTACGCGGAGCGACGCGCCTACATCCTGAAGATGGCGGACCTCGAAGGCCGCGAGACCGAGCTCACCAAGAACCTCTCGGTGGGCTGGAAGCAGCGCCTCGCGCTGGGCTGCGCCACGCTGCACGAGCCGAAGCTCATCTTCCTGGACGAACCGACCTCCGGCGTGGACCCGACGGCACGGCGCCAGTTCTGGGAGCTCCTCTACGATCTCGCGAACGACGGTGTCGCGCTGTTCGTGACCACCCACTACATGGACGAGGCGACGCACTGCAACCGGCTCGCCTTCATCTACCGTGGCGACATCATCGCCGCCGGCACGCCTCAGGAGGTCAAGGCCGGCCTTGCAAAGGATACGATCCTGCGGCTCGACGTCGACGACGGCGAGGGCGCGCTTGCCGCGCTGCAGGGCAACTCCGCGGTCGCCGAGGCCTACATGCAGGGCGCGTCGCTGCAGGTCAACATCGGCCACCTGAGCGCCGACGAGGCCGACCTTCCTGCTGTCCTCGGGTCGGCGGGATTCCTCGTCCATGGTGTGGAGCGCGTCGAGCCCACGCTCGAGGACGCATTCGTCCACCTCGTGACGGAGCAGGGAGGACGAGCGTAGTGACTCGCGCCGCCGTGACATCGGCGCCCTACTTCACCGACTTCGTCGAGGGCCGCAGGGGGGAGATCCTCGACGCCGCGCTCGTCGTCTTCCGAGAGAAGGGCTACGAAGGCGGCACCATGCGCGACGTCGCTCGGCGCCTCGGCGTGACCGAGCCCGCGCTCTATCGGCACTACGCAGGCAAGGAAGCGCTCTACGCGGACCTGCTCGGCCTCGCGGGAGACCAGGTGGTCGCGACAGCCGGGGCCAAGATGGCCGAGGTGCGACCCGAGACTCTGCGCGAATCGCTGCTGGGACTCGTCGCGTGGGGACCGGCGCGACGAGGGGCCAAGCCGGGCGGCATGATGGGCATGATGCTCGCCTCCGCACCACATAACGAGGTCCTGATCGAGGCCTTCCGCGAACACCTCGCGAAACCGATGGTGTCGGGCATCCGGGACTTCATCCCCAGGATCGACGGCTTCTTCGGCATCACGCGTTCGCCGGCTGGACTCGACAGGGCGGTACGAGTGTTCGCTTCGCTGTTCGTCGGCTACTTCACGACGTCCAAGACGCTCGCGATGCCCTCCGACGACCAGGGCATCGTGGATGCCATACTCCTGCTGATGGGCTGGAACGGGCCTGCCCGGATCTGACGCCCCAGGCCGTCGTCGGGAGAGGCATGAGGGGCTCTGTCGCACGGATCACCGCGATCGCCAGCAAGGAGTTCATCCACATCTCCCGCGACTGGCGGATGATCGTCGCGGTCTTGGTCCTCCCGCTCACCCAACTGCTGCTCTTCGCCTACGCGATCAGCTTCGACGTGCGCAACATCCCAACGGTCACATTGGACCTCGATCGCTCTGCTGCCAGCCGCGCCTTCATCGACGCCTACGGACACTCCGGGTTCTTCAGCATGCAGGGCGGGGTGACTGACCAGGCAGGCGTCATGCAAGCGTTCGACCGCGGGACGGCGCGAGCGGCGATCATCGTCGAACGCGGGTACGGCGACGACATCGCCTCCGGACGCCCGGGCCCCGTGTCTGTGCTGATCGACGGGAGCGAACCGAACTCGGCCCAGCTCGCCCAGACCTACGCGCTCGCACTCGATCAGACGCTCGGCCGTCAGGCCGCCGTGAGCTGGGCCGCCGCACGAGGGCTCTCGCCGCCGACCGCCGGCACGCTGCAACCGCTCGTGCGCACCTGGTACAACCCTGAGAGGCGGTCGGCAGACTTCCTGATCCCGGGTCTGATGGTCGTGATCATCATGATCGTCACGATCCAGCAGACCTCGGTCACGCTCGTGCGGGAGCGCGAGAACGGGACCCTCGAGCAGCTCATGGAATCCCCGCTGACCCACGGCGAGCTCATCCTGGGCAAGGTCGCGCCGTGGGCGATCCTCGGCTTCGTCGACATGGTGCTCATCACCGCGATCGCGCTCGTCGTGTTCGGCGTGCCGCTGCGGGGGGACATCGCCGTTCTCGCGATCGGGACGCTGCTGTTCATCGTCTGTTCGCTGTCGCTCGGGCTCGTGATCTCGGCGGTGGCGCCCACGATCGAGTCCGCGAACATGGCCGGCCTGCTGGTCTCCTTCCTCCCCGGATTCATGCTCTCGGGGATGGCGTTCCCGCTCGCGTCCATACCGGTGCCACTGCAGGTGATCTCGTACCTGTTCCCCGCGCGCTACATGATCGAGATCTCCCGCGGCATCTTCCTGCGAGGGACGAGTTGGGGCGCCCTCTACCCCGAGGTGCTCTCGCTCGCCGTCTACGCGGTCGCGGCTCTCGGCATCGCGACCCTGCTGAACCGGAGACGGACATGAAAGCGCAACGGCTGCGCCTGCTCGTGTGGAAGGAGTTCCTCCAACTGCGGCGCGACCGGCTCCTTCTGCCGCTCGTCTTCATCATGCCGATCCTGTACGTGGTCATGTTCGGCTATGTGGTCGGGTCAGACGTCCGCAACCTGCCGACCGCCGTGGTGGACGGCGACCACACCGCGATGTCACGGTCTATCGCTGACGCCTTCCAGAACAGCGGCTACTTCGTCATCACCGAGCGGCCATCCAGTGAGGCGGCGCTGGAGCCGCTCATCGACAGCGGCAAAGCGAAGGTCGGGATCGTGATCGAGCGCGGGACGTCCGAGCGCCTTTCGCGGGGGCAGACCGTGCCGTTGGGGATCGTCGTGGACGGCGCGGATTCGAAGACCGCCTCGGTCGCGAGCGGGTACGCCTCGCAGCTCGTCGCCTACTTCGACCAGCGCCATACGGCAGGCGCCACCAGCGTCGGCTCCCTGATCGACGCACGGGTCCGCGTGCTCTTCAACCCCTCGCTCAAGAGCGCGAACGCCATGATCCCGGGGCTTGTCGGCTCCATACTCATGCTGTCGATCATGGTGATCATGAGCCAGGCGGTCGTGCGGGAGCGTGCCCGAGGCACGCTGGAGCAGATGATGGTCACGCCGGTCACAAGGGGCGAGTACCTGCTCGGCAAGGTGCTGCCCTACGTGCTCATCGCGATCGTGCAGATGGCGTTCGTCGTGCTGGTCGGCCGGTTGTGGTTCGGCGTGCCGTTCAACGGCAGCGTGTGGACGGTGGTGCTGGGGCTCGGGCTGTTCACCCTGACGTCCGTCGGGATGGGCCTGCTCATCTCTCTGGTCTCGCGCACCCAGCAGCAGGCGCAGCAGACGGTCATGTTCATCATGATCCCGACGATGGTGCTGTCCGGCTTCCTCTTCCCGATCGAGTCGATGCCGGCCGCGGTCGTGCCGCTCACGTACCTCATCCCTCTGCGCTACGCGGTGGCCGTGCTGCGGGCGGCGTTCCTGAAGGGCTCCAGCATCGCGGACCTGGCCGGACCGCTGCTGGCGATGGCCGTCTTCGCCGCCGCGATCTTCGGTTTCGCGGTCTCGCGGTTCCACAAGCGCCTGTCCGACTAGTTCCCGAGCTGCGCCAGCACGCCGCGCGCCGCGACGATGCCGCTCGCGCTGGATTGCAGGAGGCCCCGCGTGATCCCGGCGCCGTCCCCGATCGCGTACAACCCGGCGATCGCGGTCCGCAGGTCGGAGTCGACGGCGACCCGGGACGAGTAGAACTTCACCTCGACGCCGTACAGCAGGGTCTCCGGTCCCGACACGCCCGGCGCCAGGGACTCCAGAGCGTCGATGAACTCCAGGACGTCTGCGAGGTGCCGGTAGGGCAGGACGAACGCAAGGTCGCCCGGCGTCGCACCAGAGAGCGTGGGCTTCACCGACGATGCGGCCATGCGCGCAGGGGTCGACCTGCGACCTGCGCGCAGGTCGCCGAGGCGCTGCACGATGATCCCGTGCCCGAGCAGATTCGCAAGGCGCGCGACCGACTCGCCGTAGGTGATGGGGTCGTCGAACGGCTCGGTGAACGTCTGGGACACCAGGACGGCGAAGTTGGTGTTCGCCGTCCGCTCCTCGGCGAACGAGTGACCGTTGACGGTGACGATGCCGCCGTAGGACTCGGTCGTCACCTCGCCGGAGGGGTTCATGCAGAAGGTCCGCACCTTGTCGCCGAACTGCCGCGAGATATAGAGGAGCTTCGCCTCGTACAGCGGGTCCGTGAGCCGCCGCATGACACCGGCCGCGACCTCGACCCTGACGCCGATGTCGACGGCGTTGTTGGTGAGCCCGATGCCCAGACGTCTCGCCTCCGCCGCGAGCCAGTCGGCGCCCTCGCGACCCGGCGCCGCCACGATCGCCGCCGCCTGTATCGTCGTGCAGTCCGCGAGCTCGACGCCCGTGGCGACGCCATCGCGCACGACGATCCTCGTGACCTCGGCATCGGTGCGCACGACGACTCCCGCGCGCTCCAGCCCGGCCCGCATCGCCTGAAGCACTGCAGGCGAGCGGTCGGTGCCCAGGTGACGCACCCGCATGGGAACGAGCTTCATCCCCGCGTTCGACGCCTCGCGTTCGAGTCGCCGCACTGTGGGCTCGTCCGGCTCGGTCACTTCGCGGGTGGCTCCGAACTCGACCCAGCCCTCGTCGGCGCGCGCGAGCAGCTCGCGCAGCTCCTCGTGCCCCACATAGTCGCCGAGCCAACCGCCGACCTCGGTCGTGAGCGTCAGCTTGCCGTCCGAGAACGCGCCGGCGCCTCCCCAACCGGTCATGATGTCGCACACGGTGCAGCCCGCGCAGCCTCGCTCGCGTCCGGGACAGCGGCGACGTTCGAGTGCGTGTCCCTTCTCCAGCACGAGCACCCGCGGCCGGCCCGCGGCCCGCGAGAGCTCGAGCGCTGCGAAGATGCCGGCGGGGCCGGAGCCCACGATGACGACGTCGAACTGCTCCCGATCCATGTCGCTCCTCGACGGTGGCGCGCGGCGGACGCCCGCTACAGCGGCGGCTCCATGGCGTGCACCGGAGGAGCGATGGTCGACCCGCTCGGCGGGTTCACGAAACGCATGTAGTTCTCGAGGTAGACCAGCTGCACGGTATCGGTCGGCCCGTTGCGGTGCTTGGCCACGATGATCTCGGCGACGCCCTTCGGAGGCACGCGCCCTCCGCGTTCTTCTTCGTACGCGCCGTCGTCGCGCTTCTGGGTGTCACGGTGGATGAACATCACGACGTCGGCGTCCTGCTCGATCGCGCCGGACTCGCGAAGGTCCGAGAGCATCGGCCGCTTGTCCGCGCGCTGCTCGACCGCTCGGGACAGCTGCGAGAGCGCCACCACCGGCAGGTCGAGTTCCTTCGCCAGGATCTTGAGGCCGCGGGAGATCTCCGCGATCTCCACCTGGCGGTTCTCGCTGCGCCGCTGCTGTGGCTGCATGAGCTGAAGGTAGTCGACGATCACGAGCCCCGACTTCTTGCCGCGGAACATGCGGCGCGCCTTTGCCCGCAGCTCCATGATCGAGAGCGCGGGAGTATCGTCGACGCGCAGGTCGCAGGAGTCGAGCCGGCCCATGGCGTCCATGAGCGGCTTCCAGTCGGCGTCGGAGAGCCTCCCCGTTCGGAGCTTCTGCCCGTCAACGCGCGACTCGGAAGCGAGGATGCGCATGACGAGTTGCTCCGACGACATCTCCAGCGAGAAGAGCCCTACAGGCACTCCCGCTTTGGCAGCGCTCACCGCGAGGTTCAGCGCGAACGCCGTCTTGCCCACGGAAGGCCTCGCGGCCAGCACGATGAGGTCACCGCGATGGAGCCCGGCCAGGACCTTGTCGAGGTCGGCCCATCCGGTGGAGATCCCGGTGAGGTGCTCCTGGCGCTCGTAGAGCTCCTCGAGCTTCTTCCAGCCGTCGGTCAGCAGCTCGTCGATCCCGCGGAAGGCGGTCTCGACGCGCTCGTTCGTCACGTCGAACACCTGCTTCTCCGCCTGCTCGATCACGTCGTCGATGTCGTCGGGCGCCTCGTAGCCGAGCGCGGCGATCTGCGTGGCGGCGATGATGAGCCGCCGCAGGAGCGACATGCGCTTCACGATGTCCGCGTACTGCCCGACGTTCGCGGCGAGCGGCACGCTGTCGACCACCTCGAGGAGGTAGGGCTTGCCGCCGACCTGCTCGAGCTCCCCGGTGGACTCCAGGCGCGCGGCCAGCGTGACGACGTCGCACGGCTCGCCGCGATTGAAGAGCGCGGCGACGGCGTCGAAGATACGTTGATGCGCCTGACGGTAGAAGTCGACCGTCTTCACGCGACTGAGGCCCACCGCGGTCGCGTCGCCGCTGAGCAGCATGGCGCCCAGGAGCGAGCGCTCCGCGTCGAGGTTGTGCGGAGGCACCCGGTCGGCGGCCCACGCCGCACCACGATCACGCGCTCTGGCGCTCTCGCCGGCCACCGCTCCTCCTCTGGGGTCACTCATCATGTCCGCCGCGGCTGTGCCGCGCCGCGAGCTCGCTCGGCACGCGCCTGACTACTCCGCGGCGCCGGCTTCCTCGTCCTCGGCGGGAGCATCGGCTGCGGGCGCAGGGTCCTCGTCCTCTTCGACGGCCTCGAGCGCCTCTTCGGCGTCAGGTCCCTCAGACGGCTCGGAGGCCACGGTCTCCGCCGCCGGAGCGGTCGGCTCGAGCACGCCGCCCTCGGGCACGACCCTGACCACGACCTCCGCCTTCACGTCCCCGAACACGCTCACCGTCACATGGTGCTCGCCCGTGGTCTTGATGGGGTGATGGAGGTCCATGCGACGATGGTCGACGTCGCGCTCAAGCTGCGCGGCGATCGCCTCTTCGATCATGAGAGCTGTGACGGAGCCGAAGAGCTTGCCCTCTTCGCCCGCTTTGGCCTCGATGACCACAGTCTTGCCGTTGAGCGCGGCGGCCACCGACTCGGCATCCGTGCGCCGCGCCTCGTTGCGCTTGCTGATGTTGCTCATTCGTGCGTCCAGCTGCTTCAGGCTTCCCGGTGTCGCCGCGACGGCGATCTTGCGC
>CAIKZH010000062.1 GCA_903831865.1 uncultured Coriobacteriia bacterium | reverse complement strand
GGTTCGCGGCCAAGAGGGTCGCGGTGTGGGGCGCCGGGCATCAGGCATTTGCGATCATGGCGTTGACCGGGATCGCGGGGAGGATCCGCTACGTGGTGGACTCGGCGGAGTTCAAGCAGGGCCGCTTCACGCCGGCGACTCACCTGCCCATCGTGGCCCCGGAGGCCCTCCGCGGCGATCCGGTCGACGCGGTCATTGTCGCGGCAGCGAGCTACTCCGACGAGGTGGCGGCGATCCTCCGGCGGGACTTCGACCCGCAGCTCTCGGTCGCGATCCTGCGCGACTCCGGCCTCGAGATCGTCTGACCTACTCCGGGGAGCGATGCGACCGGTACCAGTGTGCCGTGCGCCTGACGGCGTCTGCAAGCTCGACCTGCGGCGCAAGCCCGAGTTGTGAGGCGGCGCGGGATGTGTCCGGTATGTAGCGGGACGGGGCGCGTGCATCCCGTGGCGGCTGATGAGCGATATGCACGGGCGTGCCCCGCGCGGCCGTCCGCGCGACCAGGCGGGCGACATCGCCGATCGAGATCGGGTACGGCGAGCCCACGTTGTAGGGCGTCGCGTTCGCGCCGGACAGGAGGATCGTCCAGAGCCAGACGGCGAGGTCTGCGGCGTACAGATAGGACCTCAGGGGCGTGCCGTCGCCGGCTACCTCCACGGCCGGACGGCTGACGGCGTCGCGAATGAAGTTCCCGATGGCGTAGACGCCGTCGAAGTCCATGAACGGGCCCATGAAGGCGAAGCAGCGCGCGATCCGGGCGCTCACCGATGAGTCCCGTGAGGCTGACGTGCAGAGCTGCTCTCCCGCCCGCTTGGCGGCGGCATAGGCGGCGTGCGGGTCGTCGGGGGAGGGCGTACCGGCGTAGTCCTCACGGAGGCGCTCGCAATCCACAGGCTGTGGGCCGTACACGGCGCCGGAGCTCGTGAAGAGAAGCTTCGCGGTGCCGTGTGAGGCCGCGAACGCAAGCACCCGGGCGGTCCCGGGGGCGAGCGCGGCAGCATCCTCGCCGGCGGCGTTCAGCCCGTCCTCCGGCTCCTTCGCCATGTGAAGTACATGACCATACTCACCGGTCGGAAACGCGAACGTCGTGACGTCGCCCGCGAGCATGGTGACCGCCTTGTGGCCTGTGACTGGCGGCGCCTTGCGCGCGAAGGCTTCAGGGTACCGCGACAGGACGGTGACGCGCACGCCCAACTCCAGCTGGTCGGATGCCCAGAGGAGGCTTTCCAGCATCCAGCGGCCGACGAAGCCGGTGCCGCCGGTGATGAAGACGCGTCCGCCGCGCAACTCTTCCCAGAGTCCGTCTATTTGGGCGAGAACGTGCTCGAGGTCACGCTTCAGGGGATGTCCGGATTCGCTCATGACGGACCGTGGTGCAGCGTCTTCATTCGCGTGTCTCTCGGCGTCGTGGAGTCCGGCGTAGTGGAGTCTCGCGCCGTCTGGTCGGAGGTGAACGTATCATCTGCTCCGGTACCCGTGGAAGCGGCTGCCCGCAGCCTGTGGCGACGGGCTCGGGCGGCCGAGGAAGACCGGGTCGGACGTGCTACCATCGCGGAGCTGGTCTCTGCCACATCACGCGGGGAGCGGAGTATGGGACTCGACGATGAACTGACCGCACATATCGAGGCGCTCACCGGGATGGTGGCCGCATCATCGGTGACGATCGGGGATGTTGTGGAGCGGCTTGCCAGGTCGTTCCTGCATGGCGGGAAGCTGCTCGTGTGCGGCAACGGGGGCAGCGCGGCCGACGCGCAGCACATCGCTGCCGAGTTCATGAACCGCCTGCGCCTCGATCGGGGCCCTCTCCCGGCCGTGGCGCTGACGACGGACACTTCCGTGCTCACCTGCGTCGCCAACGACGCCTGCTACGACGATGTGTTCTCGCGTCAGGTCGAAGCACTCGGCCAGTCGGGCGACGTGCTCTTCGCGTTGTCCACGAGTGGCGGATCGGCCAACGTGATCGCCGCCCTCACCGCCGGGAGGGAGCGCGGCATGTTCACTGTCGGATTCACCGGGGAGTCGGGAGCACGCAGGCTGGCGCCGCTGTGCGACGCTGTGGTGGCGGTGCCTTCAGAGGACTGCGCTCGCATCCAGGAGTGCCACGAGTTCGTCTGCCACGTGATAGCCGGCCTGGTGGAGAGGAGACTGTTCCCGGAGGCTCCTCCTGCAGGTTCCGGCAGGGACTGCGGTCGAGCCTGAGTCTTTACGACCTCGGACCGTGTGGAAGGGGGCGCGTGCCGTCCTCGCGAGCGGTCCGGCCGGCCAGCATCTTGTACCATTGCTGGCGGGCCGGAGGCGGGACCTCTGAGGTGTCCGGAACAGCCCGGCCGACATGACTGAAACGCGGCGACCAGGGAGCATGCCGATCCCCAACGAGCTACAGCCGGGTAAGCGCGCGCAGCGTGCCGGAGTCGGCTCTCTGGCCTTCGCGG
>CAIKZH010000061.1 GCA_903831865.1 uncultured Coriobacteriia bacterium | reverse complement strand
TCGTCGTCAAGGTCGAGGAGAAGCGCGAGCGCACCGCTCGCGTGTCGTACTCCTACGTCGACGTGCTCACCGGTACCGTCGAACTGACGCATCCCGATAGTGGGGAAAGCGTCTTTCCTTGGCTGAACTGATCCCGGTCCCGGGCCTTTCGGCTCCGCGCTCCACCGGAGGAACCGCGCCGCGCCTTCGCGCGGCGCGGTCTCGTCCCCGCGGGTCGCAGGGGCCGCGGTGACCATCCGTGTCGAGGCGCCCGCGAAGGTGAACCTCTTCCTCGGCGTGGGGCCCTGCCGTCGCGACGGCTATCACGAGGTCCACACGGTGCTATGCGCTCTCGATCTGTGTGACGAGGTCGTCGTCGAGAGCGCCGACACGCTTCGGGTGGACGTGGACCCCTCCCTCGGCATCGACCAGAGCGAGAACCTCGCGTGGAGAGCGGCGGAGGCACTGGGCGCGGCAGTAGGACGCGACGCCGCCGTGCACATCAGCCTGCGCAAGCGCATCCCGATGGCGGGAGGGCTGGGAGGCGGCAGCTCGGACGCCGCTGCGGTCCTGGCGGCGCTGGAGCGCGCCTGGGGTCTGGCGCATGAGGACCCGCGCACGTCGGCCGTCGCACGTCTTCTGGGAGCGGACGTGCCCTTCCTGCTCGACGGGGGGTGCGCGGTGTTGGGCGGGCGAGGAGACGCGCTGGAGCGCCGGCTGGCGACGCCTCGGGTCTGCTTCGCACTCGTGAACCCTGGCGTGCCGGTCTCGACGGCAGCAGCGTATGCTGGACTCGACCGACGGCCGTTCGAGGCGTCTGCGGGAACGCGGCCGATCGAGGCCGCGATCGAGGCGGGCGACGGCCTCGGGATCGGTGCCGCGCTCTTCAACGGCATTACGGACGCATCGGTGAGGATCCAGCCTTCGATCGCCGAGGAGCTTTTGGCGCTGCGGTCGGCACACGGCTGTCTTGGCGCCGCGATGGCAGGCAGCGGTTCGACGGTGTTCGGTGTCTTCGACGTGGAGGATGACGCGGCGGACGCGGCTCGCGAGGCCTCTGACCGTGGCCTGTGGACCGCGGTCGCGCGTCCGAGGGTCGGGGGTACCCGCGCATCTGTGAGAGGGGCGGTCCTGTGAGCATCACAAAGGTGGACGCCGTCATCCTGGCGGGCGGCGACGGCGAGGTCATCGACCCCGCCTGCCGGTTCAAGGGCCTCGTCCCGATCGCGGGAAAGCCGCTGGTCGAGTGGGTCGTGGACGCCTTCCTTGACGCCGGGCTGGTGAACCAGGTCGCGGTGGTGATGCCCACAGCGGAGAACCTCGGTGGGTGGGTCGATCGGGTCGAGAAGCTCGTCGTGTCCGACCGCGAGTTCATGGACAACGTGCTGGCGGGCGTCTCCGCGTTCCGCGAGGACCGCCCAGTGGTCGTGGCGACGGGCGACATACCGCTGATCACCGGAGCGGAGGTCGACGAGTTCATCTCCCAGGGTCTGCAGACAGGCGCGGACTTCGTCTACCCGCTCGTGCGCCAGGAGGAGATCGAGGCCGCGTATCCCGGCGCCGCGCGGACCTACTTCAAGCTCAAGAGCGGCCGGTTCACAGGCGGGAACGCGATGATGGTCAACCCGTTGTTGCTGCCACGGGCGCGCGAGATCGGTCAGCACATGTTCGACGACCGCAAGAACGCCGTGGCGCTCGTTCGAACCGCGGGGTTCGGATTCGTCATCAAGTTCCTCCTGGGCCGACTGGAGCCGGAGAACCTCTCCGACAAGATCCGGGAGATCTTGGGCGGCAGCGGCGCCGCCGTCGTCGTGAGACGCCCGTCGATCGCGATGGACGTGGACAAGCCCACGGACCTGGTCCTGGCCGAGAGGATCCTTCAGGCTCGCGGCTGACGGTCGTCCGATCGGGAACAGTCACGAGAGTGCAGGGAATGGCGCCGGTGCGTCGAACCTCCACGGTGTGGCGTGCGCGCGAGCGCCCCGGGGACTGGGGGGGGGTCAGGGATATGCAGGTCACCAAGGTGTCCCTGAGGCCGGTCGCCATGAACAAGGTCTGCGCGATCGCGAGTGTGGTCTTCGACGAGCAGTTCGTCGTGCACGATCTGCGCGTGGTGAATGGCGATAAGGGCCTCTTCGTCGCGATGCCCTCGCGGAAGCTTCCCAACGGCGAGTTCCGCGACATCTGCCATCCGATCTCCGCCGAGGCCCGTGCCGACATCGAGCGCTCCGTGCTCCAGCAGTTCGACGACGACGGCGGTCTTGAGCACTTCGTCGAAGCGGGGAAGGCCGTCGCCGGGCAGCCGCACGCCGACGCCGAGGCCTGATCGCTCGCTGGTCGGAGTCGCACATCCCTTCTGCTAAACTGCGCCCGTAGTCTTGGGGCGTCGCCAAGCGGTAAGGCAGGGGACTTTGGATCCCCCATCCGCAGGTTCGAATCCTGCCGCCCCAGCCAGCCGTTCACTCACGGGCCGGCTGGGCGCGGACGTCTCTCGTGGAGTCCGATCCCGTGGTCTAGGAGTTCAAGATGCAGGCCTCTGCCATCGTGCTCGCCGCAGGCGAGGGTACTCGCATGCGGTCCTCGCTGTCCAAAGTCGCGCACCAGATCCTGGGTGTGCCGATGGTGCGATTCGTGGTGGACTCCGTGCATGCGGCGGGGATCGCGCGAGTCGTGACCGTCGTCGGGCACCACGCCGAGGCCGTGTCCGCCATCGTGTCCGACACGGAGATCGCCCATCAGGAACGGCGGCTCGGCACCGGTGACGCCGTCAGTCGCGCGCGCGAGGCGTTCGCCGGAGTCGACGGGTGCGTCGTGGTACTCGCAGGCGACGTGCCCCTCATCCGCGCCGAGACCATCCGCACGCTCGTGGACGCGTACGAGAGCAGCGAGACGGCGTGCGTGATGCTCACCGCCCGGTTCGCGGATCCCGATGGCTACGGGCGCGTCGTGCGTGGGCCACTCGGGCGCGTCGCCGCGATCGTGGAGCACCGGGACCTCAGGCCCGACCAGGGCTGGATCGACGAGTGCAACGTCGGCGTCTACTGCTTCGACGTCCACGAGCTCTTCGACCGTGTGGCCCGCCTCGAGCCGGCCAACACACAGGGCGAGCTCTATCTCACGGACGTGATCGGGATGCTCGTCGCGGACGGGCTCGAGGTGGACGCGATCGAGACGGCCGAGCCCGAGGAGTGCCTGGGCGTGAACACCCGCGTGCAGCTTGCGCACGCCTCCCGGATCATGCAACGGCGGATCAACCTGTCCCACATGCTCTCCGGCGTCACCATGACCGACCCTGACCTCGCGTGGGTCTCCCCGGGCGTCACCCTCGCCCGGGACGTCGTGCTCGAGCCGATGACCTTCCTCGTCGGGGATGCAACGGTCGGGGAGGGCGCCGTGATCGGCCCGAGCACGCGGATCGAGAATGGGAAGGTGGGCAGCGGCGCCACCGTCGAGCGATCGGTTGTGTGCGACGCGGTGATCGGCGATCGCGCCACGGTAGGTCCCAACGCGTACCTGCGGCCGGGGACCGTCCTCGCCGCCGGCTCGAAGGTCGGCTCCTTCGTCGAGGTCAAGAACTCCACCATCGGGGAAGGTTCGAAGGTGCCGCACCTCTCCTACGTGGGAGACGCGACGATCGGCCACGACACGAACGTGGGTGCGGGCTCGATCACCTGCAACTACGACGGGTTCGAGAAGCACACGACCGTGATCGGCGACGGCGCCTTCATCGGTTCGGATACGATGCTGGTAGCGCCGGTCAACGTCGGCGACGGAGCCATGACCGGTGCCGGCAGCGTCATCTCGAAGGACGTCCCGCCCGGAGCGCTCGGGATAGAGCGGTCAGAGCAGCGCAACATCGAAGGATTCGTGGAGCGCAGAGAAGCGCACGGCCCCGACGAGCGGAAGGCGTGAAGCAGCCGACATGAGCGAGATGACGAAGCGCATGCAGGTGTTCGCCGGCACTGCGAACCGCGAGCTGGCCGAGGGTGTCGCGCAGCACCTGGGGATCGAGCTCGGCAACGTCAAGATCCGCCGGTTCGCCAACGGCGAGATCTACGTGAGGTTCCTCGAGAGCGTGCGAGGCGCGGACGTGTTCCTCGTCGAGTCGCTTGCGAACCCGGTGAACGCGTCGCTCATGGAGCTGCTGATCATGGCGGACGCCGCACGCCGGGCATCCGCGCGCAACATCACCGCGGTCATCAGCCACTACGGCTACGCACGCCAGGACAAGAAGTCGGCCGCGCGTGAGCCGATCACCGCCAAGCTGGTGGCGGACCTCATCACGGTCTCGGGTGTCGACCGGGTCATCACGATGGACCTTCACCAGGGCCAGATCCAAGGGTTCTTCAACCTGCCGGTCAACCATCTCACCGCCCTGCCGATACTCGCGGACTACTTCCAGAACCTGAACCTCGAGAACGTCGTCGTCGTTTCGCCGGACGTGGGCCGCGTGAAGGTGTGCAAGAAGCTCGCGGACATGCTCGACGCGGAGCTCGCCATCATGCACAAGGGCCGCCCGGAGCACAACGTGGCGGAGATCACGCACGTGATCGGAAACGTGGCAGGCAAGACCTGTATCGTGGCCGACGACATGATCGATACCG
>CAIKZH010000060.1 GCA_903831865.1 uncultured Coriobacteriia bacterium | reverse complement strand
CGTGACGAACCTGCGCTTCACGCCGGGCCAGCCGCTCACGTTCGAGGCGCAGGTGGACGCCGTGCCCGTGGTCGAGGTGAAGGACTGGAAGGGCATCGCGCTGACGCGCCGTGCCCGCGTGATCGACGATGCCGCGGTGGACGCCGTGGTCGGCAACCTGCGCGAGGATTCCGCGGTGTTCGTGGACCTGAACCGGCCGGCGCAGTCGGGCGACGTGGTGCTGCTCGATTCCCAGCGGCTCGACGCGAATGGCCGCCGGCTCACGCACACCCGCGCGAAGGGTGCGCGCATCCAACTGGGTGCGCCCGACCTCATGCCGGAACTCGAGGCGGGGCTCATGGGCTGCGAGGCGGGGCAGGAACGCACGATCGCGGTCACTTACCCGGCCGACCACCGGCAGGAGGAGCTGGCCGGCAAGTGCGTGCGTTATGTGGTGTCGATTCGAAAGATCCAGGAGAAGAAGTTGCGCGACCTGGACGATACCTTTGCGAGAGAACTATTCCGTCTGGAGTCCGTGCAGGCACTTCGCGATCGCGTCCGGCTCAACCTCGAATCCGAGGATGCCACCCGGATGCGCCGCGAAATGGAAGGGATCGCCACCGAAGAACTCATCCGTCGCAATCCGTTCGAGATGCCCGCGCGGCTCGTCGAGTACATGCTCGACCAGGTGGTGCGCGAGCAGACCGGCGGGCGTGAAGTCGGCGAGGATCTGCGCAAGCAGCTCGACGAGCACTACCGCCCGGGTGTCGAACGATCGCTGCGCCGGGAGGTGTTGCTCGGGGGGATCGCCCGGCAGGAGTCGCTGACGGTGTCGGACGAGGACGTGTCCGCGGATATCGACCGGATGTGCGTGGCGGATCCGCGGCAGGCGGCGAAGATCAGGGCGCGGTACCAGACGGCGGATCGCCGCCAGGCGCTGGGCGAGGGCATTCTCGAGCGCAGGGCGATGGACGCCGTGATCGCAGCGGCGCAGGTGAAGGACGAACCTCTCGCGGCCCTGGCCGGCGCGGCGGGCGGACGATAACGCAGGGCCACCGCACGATGCGGTGGAGGACTCCAGAGAAAGGGTCGAACGGGATGGGTCTCGTACCGATCGTCATCGAACAGACTGGGCGCGGGGAGCGGGCGTACGACATCTTTTCGCGGCTGCTGAAGGATCGCATCATCTTCATCGGCACGCCCATCGATGACCAGATCGCCGACCTGGTCGTCGCGCAGATGATCTTTCTCGAGGCGGAGGATCCCGACCGCGAGATCAATCTCTACATCAACAGCCCGGGCGGTGTCGTCACCTCGGGCCTCGCGATCTACGACACCATGCAGTTCGTCAAGCCCCCGGTCTCCACGCTGTGCATGGGGCAGGCGGCCAGCATGGGCGCCGTGCTGCTGTGCGCCGGCGCGACGGGCAAGCGCTACGCGCTGCCGAACGCGCGCATGATGATCCACCAGCCGCTCGGCGGGACGCAGGGGCAGGCGACGGACATCGAGATCTACACGAAGGAAATGCTCAAGATGAAGGAGCAGCTCAATGGCATCCTGGCCAAGCACTGTGGCAAGACCATCGAGCAGGTCGAGAAGGACACCGATCGCAATAACTTCATGTCGGCGGCCGAAGCCAAGGCCTACGGCCTGATCGACGAGATCCTGGACAAGCGTCGTTGATCCCGCGGGGCGGCGCGAAGGCGCCGCAACGCCCAAGCTCTGGCAGGCTCGGGGACTGGATTCCATGAAGAAGCGCATCGCCACGCCTCATCCCATTCGCTGCTCGTTCTGTGGCCGTGGACAGGACGAAGTCGCCCGGCTGGTCTCAGGACCGTCGGTCTACATCTGCAGCGAATGCGTGAAGCTGTGCAACGACATCCTCGAGGGTGAGATCGAACGGGAGCAGCCTTCCGCGTCGGGAGCGCTGCCCAAGCCGGCCGAGATCAAGAAGACCCTCGACGACTACGTCGTCGGCCAGAACCGCGCCAAGAAGACGCTCGCGGTCGCGGTCTACAACCACTACAAGCGCATCTTCTCGCCGCCCTCGACGGGGGACATCGAGCTGGAGAAGTCCAACATCCTGCTCATCGGTCCCACCGGCACGGGCAAGACGCTGCTCGCGCGCACGCTCGCCAAGGTGCTCAAGGTGCCGTTCGCGATCGTGGACGCCACCAGCCTGACCGAGGCCGGCTACGTCGGCGAGGACGTCGAGAACATCCTCGTGCGGCTGCTGCAGTCGGCGGACTTCAACCTGGTCAACGCCGAGCACGGCATCGT
>CAIKZH010000059.1 GCA_903831865.1 uncultured Coriobacteriia bacterium | reverse complement strand
TTGGCGGTGGAGAGGAACCCGGAGTGTCCCAGATTGCCTCACCCATCGTCCGGGGGTCGGGCGTTGCACTTAGTATCTGAATCCGCGCCGTCCAACAACTGCATCCAGCGGACGGCGTAAGCTGGTGACTCACGGAGGCGGCGCGGCCCGCCGCTGATGCAGACCACGTTCGGCCCGCGCCGCGCTCCCGTCCACGGTTTCTACGGTTCCCGAGCCCGTAGGGGCAGCTCGGGGGCGGTGGGAACGGTGGTCGGGCCTGGGCCCGAAGCCGCTATGGCTTCCTCGCCTGCTACCCTGCGCTTGTAATGAGCACATACCGTTCACGGCGCTCGCACGGCTCACGACGCTCGCGCGCGTCGGGTAATGCGAAGCCTTCACGCCTCACGGAGCTTGCGAGTATGGGCCAGCTGTTCGCGGAGCTGCCCGATATGCGCGAGCTGCTGGAGTACCGCCGCTGCCTGCCGAAGGGCACGGGTGCGGAGGAGGTCGCCGAGCTCGTCGGCCGCAAGGCGGCTGAGCTTGGCCTCTCAAGCGAGAAGCTACTTGTGGCCGGCGCCGGGGTCGAGGTGAAGCGCCTCGAGGACAACTTCTGGTTGTGGCTGGGCCAGCTGGTCGTGGATTCGACGGCGAAGTACGGGCCGCTCACGATCCGTCAGGCGCTGAGCAGACTTCCCGGTGTGTGGGACGACTTCCTGCTCGACTACGTGGAGCGGTCCTACGACACCAACGCTCCCGCGCTCTACATCCCGCACATCAAAGGCCACGTCTTTCCTCCGTTCAACCTGGGACTGACGGAGGCCGACGCGGAGCCGGTGGTCCTGGTCGCGGTGACTCCCTACACCTCGCTCGATGAGCTGATGGTCCAGGTGCGCGACGCGTGCTATGTGGCCTTCAAAGACGTGAGAGTCCACGAGCCCGAAACGATTGCCGACGCCGCTCGCATCCTGCATCTGCGATCAGAGGGTCTCAAGCCCTCGGAGGTCGCGTGGCGTCTGCTTGAGGAGCGCGAAGAGGTGCCGGTGCTCCCGATCGACAACAACGAGGAGCGCGCGCGGCGCGAGGTCGACTACGGGGATCTGCATCGCCACGAGATGGACCGCCTGAGAAAGATGATCTCCCGGCTGTAGCGGGACACGGGCTGGCCCTTTGAGCGTCACGGTTTTCGAGCGCGGCCGCGTCACGGTTCTTTGCAGGTTCCCGACCTGCGAAGGATCGTGGTGGGCGAAGCGTTCGACACACTGGTGCACGCGTTGCGCGAAGATGCTGCGCTGCGCGGTCGCACGCTGAGCGAGACTGGTGCGCGCGAGCTCGCCCGGGCCCTTCTGCGACTCGCTGAGCTGGGTGCGCTTGCGGGGCCTGATCTGCGTCCGCTCGCGCCGGTCGCGGGACCTGTGGTCGGGCGTAGCCCGGCCGAAGGGCCCCGCGATGGCGCGGACGCTGGGCGGATGCCGCCTGGTCGCACGGGCCTCGGGTCGTCTGCGGACCTGGTTGCCGGTCGTGGGGGCACGCCGTGAGTGCGCCACCGCATCCCGGCGAGGGCGAGGGTCTCTATCCTTGTTCAAAGGACGTTTCTGTCCGTAGAACTCTGGGACAGCTCAAGCGTCTGGTCCCTCCTGTGGCGATCCGCGTGTTCGACTATCCGGACGGGACCTGGGAGGCCAGCGCCGTGGCCAGTGGCGTCCCTTCGCAAAGCTCTGGCTCTGGGAGTGGGGGTGGCAAAGTCTCTGAGGAGGAAAGGGCGGAGCGTGATGAACGAAACGACCTGCGGGCGGTGCGACGGGCCAAGAGCTCGGTGAGGCACTTCGTCCGCCACCACGGGCTCACTCGCCTTCTGACCTTCACCAACGGCGATCCGGCAGGTTGGGCGACCCCGGCTGAGGCGCTGGCCGACACGCGGGCATTCCTCAAGGCACACGGCAAGACCCTCGAGCTCAAGGGACCGATCTGCTTCATCGTCGAGCCCGGAGGACGAAACGGCCGGCTGCACGTGCACGGCGCGATGCGGCGTGGGTGGCGACTGGACTACTCGGCCATCATCGAGACCTGGACCGCGTTTATGGAGCGCCGTGGGTGGCACTCGAGCGCGAGCACACACCGCTTCCACGTGGGCGACGACCAGGGCCGCTACAAAGCCGGCTTTCGCGATTCCCGCCGGGCTGCGCTCTACCTGTGCAAGTACCTGAGCAAAGGCTTTGCAGAGCTTGCACGGCTCAAGGGCGAGCACCGCTACCGCACGTGCGGCGGCGAGGTCCCCAAAGGCGAGGCGTGGCGCGCCGAGACTCTGGAGGATGCGGCCCTGGAGCTCGGCGTGTGGTGGGGCTCTCAAGGCTTCTTCGAGCTCACGGACGACGAGGGAGCGATCTTTGGCTTCCTGTTCGAGGGCGACCAACCCCGGCCCCCGTGGCATCTCGTGCGTGGAGGCGGTAGTAAGGTTCGGTGCACGGAGTGATCGCGACTGGGATGCGAGGGGGCTTGGAGAAGATGGCCGAGTGCGTCATCTACGCCCGTGTGAGCACCAGGGAGCAGGCCGAGGAGGGTTACTCCATCCCGGCGCAGCTCAAGGCCTTGGAGGCCTTCTGCGCCGCCGAGAAGCTCAGCATCGCCGAGCGTTTCATCGAGATGGAATCCGCCCGTCGCATCGGGCGTCGGGCCTTTGGACAGATGCTCGCGTATCTGGCCGCACATCCCGGCGTGAGGGTCGTCGTGGCGCACAAACAGGACCGGCTGTATCGCAACTTCGCCGACAAGGGCACGCTCGAGGATGCGCTCGGGGTCAGGACCCGCTACGTCGTGGGCGATCTCGGCGACGGCCCAGAGGGCGAGCTCGTACGCGACGTGAACCTGTCGGTGTCCAAGTGGTACGGGGCCAACCTTCGCCAAGAGGTCATCAAAGGGATGCAGGAGAAGGTCGAGCAAGGTGGGTGGCCGCATCAGGCGCCGCTCGGGTATCTGAACGACCGCAACAGCCGCAGCCTCGTGCTCGACCCTGACGCCGCACCGCTGGTCGTCTGGGCCTTCGAGCGATACGCGACGGGGCTCGTGTCCCTGTCCCAGCTCGCCGCCGAGCTCGAGGGCCGTGGCCTGCGCTCCAAGCGGGGTGGGAAGGTGAGCACGGCCACCTTGCACCACGTGCTGCACAATCCGCTCTACGCGGGGCTGGTGCGCTACTGCGGCCGTCTGTATCCCGGGGTGCACGAGCCGCTGATCTCGATGCAGCTGTTCGAGCGTGTGCAGTCGGCGCTGAATCCCAACCGGGAGGCCCACAAAGGCGTGCGCCACGTGTTCGTGCTGCGCGACTTTATGACCTGCGACGTGTGCGGGTGCAAGATCACGGCCGAGCGGCAAAAGGGTCACGTCTACTACCGCTGCACGCACGGCAAAGGCCGCGACGTGTGTGCCGAGCGTCGCTACACCCGCGAGGAAGCCCTGATGGCTCAGGTCGAGGAGGTGCTCGGACGCATCGCGATCTCACCCCAGGTCGTGACGGCGCTTGCCGCAGCCGCACGTGAGCGTGACGCGGGGAGCGGCTCGAACGTCGAGCAGGAGCGGGCACGCCTCTCCCGGCAGATCGAGAGCGTGAGGACCCGCCAGGGTGCGCTGCTGGACAAACTCCTGGACGGCACGGTGTCAGATGAGATCTACCGCTCCAAGGAAGCTCAGCTCCAAGAGGAGCTCGTGACTTTCGAACTTCGGCTCGCGGAGCTGGATGCAGCGCCCAAAGACACATCGTCGCAGGTAGAGAGGCTGGCCGCTGTTGCGTCGGCAGCTCGGGTCACCTTCGAGGCCGGTTCCGACGAGGTGAAGCGAGAGGTCCTCGCCACGGTGCTTTCGAACCTGACAGTGAAAGAGGGCCGCATAGCCTCCTACCAGTGGAAAGACCCCTTCGGAGTCCTCGAGATGGACTCCTCCGGGGCCTTCTATCAATCGTGGTGGGCCCGATTGGATTCGAACCAATGACCTCACGGTTATCAGCCGTGCGCTCTAACCAGCTGAGCTACGGGCCCCCGGGGTGGCGAAACGCTTCGCTACCATAGCGTTGAGGCGCGCGGAGCGTCAAGGAAGCTCAGACGGGCCGTCGCCGCCGACCGTCCGCGCGACCCGGCCCGCCCCTGGGCGCCCTCCGCTGGTCCCTGCCCTATGATGTCCTCGAAGGGTATCGAGCCCGTTGGAGGCGTTCGAATGGTCCCGATCCACATCCACAGCCTCGGGCTCGATGAGGCGAACCGGCAACCGGTGGTCCTCCTGCGCGAGGACGACGGCTTGCGAGTGGTCCCGATCTGGATCGGGCATCCGGAAGCGATGGCCATCATGCTCGCGGTCCAGGGCGTCGAAGCGCCCCGTCCTCTCACCCACGATCTGCTCCTGAGCGTCGTGACCGCCACAGACCGCGTCGTCGAGCGTGTGGAGATCACCCGTGTCGAAGGCGGCACCTTCTTCGCGTCGATCGTCCTGCGGGGCGAAGGCGGCACGGTCACGGTCGATTCCAGGCCGTCGGACGCTCTTGCGCTGGCGGTGCGCGCCGGCTGTCCCATCTTCGCCGACGAGGCCGTCCTCGCGGAGGCCGGCGGTGTTCCGGAGCAGGAGGCCGAGGAGGAGGTCGCCGAGTTCCGCGACTTCCTCGAGCACGTCACGCCCGAGGATTTCGGCTCCACCTCCTAGAGGGTCAGCCCGGACTCTTCCGGCGGCCCACCCCGATCACTCTGCCGAAGAAGGAGGCGCGCCCGTGAAGGTCGTCGCGTTCAGTGGTTCCGCCCGCAAGGACGGCAACACCGCGATCCTGGTCCGCCACGCTCTCGACGAGCTGGGAGCCGCCGGCGTCGAGTGCGAGTTCCTGCAGCTCGCGGGCAAGAAGGCGCACGGCTGTCTCGCGTGCGGTAAGTGCGCCGAGACCCGCGACGGCAACTGTGCCGGCATTCGCGACTACATCTCCGAGGAGTGCATCCCGCGCGCGCTGGAGGCGGACGGGATCATCATCGCCTCGCCGGTCTACTTCGCCGACGTCACGTCGGAGACGAAGGCGCTGATCGACCGGCTCGGCTACGCGTCGCGGCAGGGCGGCAACCGGCTCGCGCGCAAGGTCGGGGCGGCCATCATCGCGGTGCGCCGCGCGGGGGCCATCCACGCATTCGACACCATCAACCACCTGTTCCTGATCAGCGAGATGCTGGTGGTCGGCTCGAGCTACTGGAACGTCGGCTACGGACGCGCCATCGGCGACGTGGAGCAGGACACCGAGGGCGTTGAGACGATGAAGACGCTGGGCCGGGACATGGCCTGGGCGCTCGAGCGGCTGGCGGGAGACTAGAGACCAGCTCGGCTACTCGTAGCGGAGGGCCTCGATCGGGTCGAGGCGACTCGCGCGCCACGCGGGGTAGACCCCGAAGAACACGCCCACGCCCGCCGAGAAGAAGAACGCCACCAGCACCGCCCACCAGGTGATCTGCGTCGGCACCACGGAGCTGAGAGACAGGGCGCCCAGGGCGCCGAGCATGATACCGATGATGCCCCCGCTCACTGACAGCAGCACGGCCTCGATCACGAACTGGCTCAGGATGTCGTAGGTGCGAGCGCCCACGGCCTTGCGGATGCCGATCTCCCGCGTGCGCTCGCTCACGCTGACGAGCATGATGTTCATGATCCCGATGCCGCCCACCAGCAGCGAGATGCCCGCGATGCCGGCAAGCATGATCGTGAGCGTGCCGAGCAGCTGGTTGAAGATGCCGAGGGTCTGATCCTGCGAGAACACGGTGATCTGGTCGCCGTAGGACGGCGACAGTATCCGCTTGATCTGGCTGCGTACGAAGTCGATCTGCGACGAGTCGGTCACCTTCACAAGGATGATCGAGACGTTCGGGTTCCCGGTGAGGTTCTGCAGGGTCGTGATCGGCATCCGGATCACGTTGTCCTGGTCGCCACCCAGCGAGCCGCCGACCTTCTGGTACCAGCCGATCACGGTGAAGCGCTGGCCGTTGATGGTGACCGGCTCGTTCGTGGGGTCCTGGCCGTTGGAGAAGAGCTGCGTCTTGACGGTGTAGCCGATCAGGCAGACGCGCGCCCCGGCGTCGTCCTCGGAGGCGTTGAAGAACCGACCACCGCCGATGGTGGCGCTCACGACCGACTGCCCCTGGTCCGTCGATCCGTTCGCCTGCGAGAGTACCGAGTGGGCGAGGTACTTCGCTGTGACCTGAGCCGTCTCGAGAGGCACCACGGCGTCGACACCGCCGAGTTGCCGCTGCAGGGTCTGCTGGTCGACGAGCGAGAAGGGCTTGGCGCCGGTGCCTCCTCCGAAGCCCCCGCCCCCTCCACCGCCTCCGCTGTTGATGACGCCGGGGAAGACGAAGAGCACGTTACTGCCGAGTCCCTGGATGGTGCTGGTGACCTGCCCCTGCACTCCGGCCCCGATGGCGACCAGCAGGATCACCGCCGAGACCCCGATGATCACGCCGAGCATGGTCAGAGTGCTTCGCACCTTGTTGGCGAGCAGCGCCCGCACGGCCACGCGGAAGGACTCGATGAAGTTCATGACGCCGCCCCGCCCGCGACGCCGGCGCCGTCGACCACGTTCGCGGGACGCGACACCGTGTTCATCCCGAGCTGCACCATCTCGGCTGCGGCGTCGAGCCGGTCGGCCACCTGCTCGTCTCGCACGATCTCGCCGTCGCGGAGCTCGACGATGCGCTGCGCATGCCGGGCGACGTTGGCGTCGTGCGTGACGATCACCACCGTGATGCCGGCGGCATTGAGCTGCTGGAGCAGCTCCATGACCTCGATACCGGAGCGGGAGTCGAGGTTGCCCGTGGGTTCGTCGGCAAGCACGATCGACGGATCGGTCACGAGCGCCCGGGCTATGGCGACGCGTTGCTGCTGACCGCCCGAGAGCTGGCTCGGCGTGTGATGCAGACGGTCGCCAAGCTCGACCCGCTCGAGAGCCTCGCGGGCCCTGCGGACACGCTCGCTGCCACTGACGCCCGCATACACCAGCGGCAGCTCGACGTTGGCGAGCGCACCCGTGCGGGCGAGCAGGTTGAACGCCTGGAACACGAAGCCGATCCGCTTGTTGCGCACCGCGGCCAGCTGGTTGGGCGTCATGCCTGACACGTCTTCGCCCTCGACGCGAACGACTCCGGTGGTGGGGTGGTCCAGCAGGCCGATGATGTGCATCAGCGTGGACTTGCCCGACCCGGACGGCCCCATGATCGAGAGCATCTCGCCGTCGTGGACGTCGAGCGTGACCCCTGCGAGGGCGTGGACGTCCACGCCCTCGAGGGCGTAGGTCTTCGTGACGTCGACGAGCTGCAGGACGGCGCGCGGGCCGGCCGAAGGCGCGCCGGTCGCGTCCGAGGCGTTCGCGGCGTTCAGGTCATCTTCGGATACGGGGCTCGGCACGAGGCGGGGCCGCTACTGGGTCCGGACGGTCTCGCCGTCGGTGAGGCCGGAGAGGTTACTCGTCACGACGGTGTCGCCGACCCCCAGGCCGCTCAGCACCTGGGCCTGCGTGTCGGTCAGCGCGCCGAGTTGCACCTTCGTCTTCTTGACGGTGCCTCCCGACTGCACGACGAACACGTACTTGGCGCCGTTGGCGTCGAGCACGGACTGGATCGGCACCGTGAGTGCCCCCTCCACCGCGTTGACCTCGATGTTGGTCGATCCGCTCATGCCGATCAGCAGGTTCTTGCCCGCCGGCTGTACGGAGATGAGCACCGGGAACGCGATGCCGCCCGTGGTGGTCTGGATCGCGGTCGTGCGCACGGTCGTGACCGTGCCCTGGAAGTTGGCGCTCGGGAACGCATCGAGTGAGACCTGCGACTTCATGCCCGGGCGCACCTTGTCGACATCGGCCTCGTCGACCTGTGCGTTGAAGTTGAGACTGCCCAGCTGCACGATCGTGAAGAGCGAACTCGCGGGCGTCACGGCGGCTCCTGCGGCGGCCTTCGGCAACCCGTTGTCGGTGCCCGGCGTGCCCACGGCGTTGAAGACCACGGTGCCGGCGGCCGGAGCCGTCAGCGTCGCCTTGTCCAGCGTGTCCTTGGCGACCTTCAACGAGTACTCCGCGGCGCTCTCAGCCTCTTCGGCCGCGTCGCGGGCCTCGACGACCTGACCGCCCGTCGCCACCTTGTGCTGATTCGACTTCGCGGCCAGGTACGAGGCGTAGGCGTTCTTCTGCTGCACGTTCAGGGCCGTGAGAGTGGCGACCATGGACGGCTTCACCAGCGGCGGGGCGGCGGAATAGGCCGACTGGAACGCCCGGTAGGCGCTCAAGGCCGCGTCGTAGGCCGCCTTGGCGGCTGATACCGCCGCGCAGGCCGCCTTCTTGTCGATCCCCACGGGCACTCCGCGGTCGATCGACTCGAGCTGCGCTTCGGCCTGCTCGACCGCCGAGGCGGCCTGCCGGACCTGCAGCTCCAGGGGCTCCGTGTCCATCTGGGCGAGCGTGTCGCCGGCGTCGACGTGCGCGCCGTCAGTCACCTCGACGCTGTCGAGTGTGCCGGCAGTGGGCGGATACACGTCGTAGCGTGACGCCGCCTCCATCTTGCCGGACGCGGTCACCAGCACGCCGAGCGTCTGAGTCTTGGCCTTCGCCGTGGTCACGCTCGGCGCACCCGCCGCGTTCGAATAGAGCACGCCCGCGACTACCGCGCCGATGATGGCGAGCACCACGACCGCGGCGATGATCCTGCCCCTGCTCACTACGCCCCTCCTGTCACGTCCTGCCGCGAGAAGCGCGGCCCCTCACTTCGTGGCGCGCACCCGGAAACGCCCAACGTCCCCCTGAAGCAGCGGCAACAGATCCTCGATCCGGTCGAGTGCAAGACCGGGGTCCGGCTCAAGGACGTCACTCCGCGTGAAAGCCCCCCACAACGCCGCGACCGCGACGGTCCCCGCCGCCAGCGCCGCCTGCATATCATGCGGGCTGTCACCCAGGTAGACACAATAACCCATGTCCACGCCCAGTGACTCTCCAGCCCTGAGCAGCGGCAGCGGGTCCGGCTTGGGCCGGTCGACGTCGTCCGCGGTGACCACCGTATCGAAGAAGCCCGCGAGTCCGAACGTGGTGAGTCCGTGCGAGGCGGCACGCGTTCCTTTGCTCGTCACCACCGCCATCGGCATGCCCCTCGCGGCGAGCGCGCGAAGCGTCCGCACGGTGCCCGGATAGATGCGAGCGAGCTCGTCATGATGGGCCATGTTGAAGTCGCGGTACACCGCGACCAGCTCGTCTTCGCGGCCGGGCGCCATCTCTCTGAACTGCTCCACGAGCGGACGACCGACGCCGCTCATCGTGACCTTGTCGGGTACTGCGCGCCCAAGGACGCGTCTCGTAGCGAAACGGAACGAGACGCGGATGAGCTCCACGGTGTCGAGAAGAGTGCCGTCCAGATCGAAGAGGACGGCCCGGGTGCCGGCGATGCGCTCGCGCAGGTCCCGAAGCACCGCGTCGTCCGGGTCGTCGATGTCTGGGGGGCGTCGGTACACGGGCGAGATACTAGCACTCGCTTATCTCACCGCGTGCGTGCGTGATAGTCGTCAGTCCCGTGTGGTAGAGTCCCCTCACCGTTCGCTACGGAGCATCTTGCGTCACGGCGACGGCCGAACACCCGATATCGCGTCGTGAGAAGGGGAGGTGAGACGAGGCATCATGGTACGCCTGAACGTGCTGATGATGGCGATGGACATGATGATGACCCAGCCCGGGTCCGTGCGAACGTGCGCGGGGACCGGGCGGCTCCGCCGTCCCGACGTCCGCTAGGCGGACCGGGTGACGACTCTCATCCATCGGCTCTTCCAGACACGATCAGGAGATGAAACCATGAGCGACTCGACCCATCCCGGCTTCGACACCCGCGCCGTGCACGCTGGCGCCTCCCCCGATCCCACCACCGGATCTCGCGCCGTCCCCATCTATCAGACGGTCGCCTACAACTTCAAGTCCACCGATCACGCGGCCAACCTCTTCGGCCTGCGCGAGTTCGGCAACATCTACTCACGCATCATGAACCCCACCACGGATGTGCTGGAGCAGCGGCTCGCGGCGCTCCACGGTGGCACGGCCGCGCTCGCCGTCGCGTCCGGTCACGCGGCGGAGAACCTCGCGCTTCTCAACCTCGCCGGCTCCGGCGACTCCATCGTCTCGTCGACCTCTCTGTACGGCGGCACCTGGAACATCTTCCTGCACACCTTCAAGCGCCTCGGGATCACCGTGCGCTTCGTCGAGCCCACGGACATACAAGGCTTCGTCGACGCCACGGACGACACCACCAAGGCGTGGTTCGTCGAGACCATCGGCAACCCCCGCCTCGACGTCCCCGACATCAAGGGACTCGCCGACGCCGGCCGCAAGCTGGGCGTTCCGCTGGTGGTCGACAACACCTTCGCCACTCCCTACCTCACCCGCCCCATCGAGCACGGCGCGGCCGTCGTCATCGAGTCGCTCACCAAGTGGATCGGCGGCCACGGCACCTCCATCGGCGGTGCGGTCATAGACGGCGGCAACTTCGACTGGGGATCCGGGCGCTTCCCGCAGTTCACGGAGCCGGACGACTCCTACCACGGTCTCAAGTTCTGGGAGGTCTTCGGCGACTTCCCCGGTCTTGGCAACATCGCGTTCGCCCTGCGGCTGCGCGTGGATCTCCTGCGCGACATCGGCGCCACGCTCTCGCCGTTCAACGCGCAGCAGTTCCTGCTGGGGGTCGAGACGCTCTCCTTGCGTGTGGAGCGTCACTCCACCAACGCGCTGGCGGTCGCGAACTACCTGAAGGCGCACCCGAAGGTCGCCTGGGTCACCTACCCGGGTCTCGACGGGCATCCGACCAAGGCCAACGCTGACGCGTTCCTCGATCACGAGCTCTACGGCGGCATGGTCGTCTGCGGGGTCAAGGGCGGGGCGGCGGCGGGGCGCAAGCTCATCGAGAGCGTCAAGCTCCTCTCGCACCTCGCCAACGTCGGCGATGCGAAATCACTTATCATCCATCCAGCCAGCACGACGCACTCACAGCTGAGCGACGCGGAGCTCGTCCGCGCCGGGATAGGGCCCGACTTCGTGCGCATCTCGGTCGGGATCGAGGACGTCGCCGACATCATCGCGGACCTCGAGCAGGCCCTTCAGGAGGTGTAGACATGACGGCGGCGCCAACTCCCCGCCGGCCATGGGAAGAGACCGCGAGCGCGGGCGTCTCGGAAGTGCGGACGCTCGCGCTCGACGGCCTCTTCACGCTCGCGGGCGGCCGCACCTTGGAGCGGGTCGACGTTGCATACGAGACGTACGGGGAACTCGATGCGACCGCGTCGAACGCCGTGCTCGTGTGCCACGCACTTTCGGGCGACAGCCATGTCGCCGGCCTGCGCCCGGGTGAGGACCCCGCACGCGCGAAACCCGGCTGGTGGGACATCATGGTGGGACCCGGCAAGGCGATCGACACCGATCGCTTCTTCGTCGTGTGCAGCAACGTTCTGGGAGGCTGCTCCGGCACCACGGGTCCCGCATCGATCGACCCTGCCACGGGCGCGCCCTATGCGTCGGGCTTTCCGCTGGTGACCATCGAGGACATGGTCGACGTTCAGGCGAAGCTGCTGGACGCTCTCGGCATCGACTCGCTCGCGGCAGTGGTGGGCGGCTCAATGGGCGGGATGCAGGCGATCGCCTGGGCGCGCCGCTACCCGGAGCGCGTCCGCGCGATCGTCGCCGATGCGACGACGCCGCGGCTCGGAGCGCAGGCGATCGCGTTCAACGAGGTCGGTCGCCAGGCCATCCTCACGGACCCCGACTTCGCGAACGGCCACTACTACGACGCGCTGGCCCAGCCGGACGTGGGCCTTGGGATCGCGCGGATGATAGGGCACATCACCTATCTGTCCGACGACTCGATGAGGGCGAAGTTCGGCCGCCGGCTGGTCGACCGCTCCGACTACCGGTACGAGTTCGTCCACGAGTTCGAGGTGGAGAGCTATCTGGCGCACCAGGGCCGATCCTTCGTGGACCGGTTCGACGCCAATACATATCTGTACATGACCAAGGCGATGGACTACTTCGACCTGGCGGTCGATGCCGATTCGCTCGCCGCGGCCTTGCGCGAGACCCGGGCGCGCTGGCTCGTGCTGTCGTTCAGCTCCGACTGGCTGTTCCCGACGGCTTCGTCACTCGAGCTCGTGCGAGCGCTGCAGGTGGTGGGCGCCGAGGTGAGCTACGCGGAGATCACGTCGCCGTACGGGCACGATGCGTTCCTGCTCGAACCGGAGCGGCAGCACGCCTACATCGCGCCCTTCCTTGCGCACGCCGGGAGTGAGGACAGATGACGCCGACCGAGCTGTTCCGGCGCGACTTCCGACTCATCGCCGATCTGGTCCCGAGCGGCGCACGCGTGCTCGACCTGGGATGCGGCGACGGTGAGCTGCTGGCGCTCCTGCGGGACCGGCGCGACGCGACCGTGCGCGGCGTCGAGCTGTCGCCTGAGGGCGTGGCCGCGTGCATCGCCCGGGGTGTGCCCGTCACCATGGCCGACCTCGACGACGGACTCGGCGACTACCCCGACCGGAGCTTCGACGTCGTCGTCCTCTCGCAGACCCTCCAGGTCGTGCGCCACCCTCGGTTCGTCCTTGAGGAGATGCTGCGGGTGGGCGGCCGGGCGCTCGTGAGCTTCCCGAACTTCGGCTTCTGGCGCACCCGGGCCACACTCTCCCTTCGCGGCAGGATGCCGGTGAACCCCTCGATCCCGTACGCGTGGTACGACACGCCGAACATCCACCACACGACCATCAAGGACTTCCGCGACTTCTGCCGTGACGTTTGCGCGACGGTGGAGCATGAGATCGCCCTCAAGGGCGCTCCCGGTGAGAACGGGCATCGCACGCGGTTCCTGCCCAACCTGCTGGCGGACACCGCGGTCTTCGTCCTTCGCCGAGGCTGAACGCGAAGCAGGGGCGGCCCACCGGGGCCGCCCCTGCGCGATCCGCGGGAACCCGCGGGGCTACTCTTCTTCTTCGAACTCCTCGCTCACGAGCTCCTCGGCCTCGGCCTCGCGCGCGAGTGCCTCCGGCGAGATCGTGTCGTCCTCGACCAGCACCTGCTGCCCTTCGGCCGCGGGCTTGCGCTTCTTCCTGTTGGCGGTCACGCGGGCGATGGCGCTCACACAGTCCGACGGCCCCACGTTCATGACCTTCACGCCCTGTGTCGAGCGGCCCAGGCGTGAGATGTCCTCGGCCTTCACCCTGATGACGACACCCTCCTGCGAGATGAGCATGAGTTCGTGCTGCGGCAGGACGATCTTCATGCCGGCGAGCCGGCCCTTCTTCTCAGTCACCTGGACCGTCTTCACGCCCATCCCGCCGCGGTTCTGCTGCGGATAGTCGCCGACGCGCGTCCGCTTGCCGTAGCCGCGCTCGGTCACCACGAAGAGCTCCGCGTCATCCGGCGCGATCTCCATGCCCAACACCCAGTCCTCGGCTGCCTTCACGTTCATGCCTCGGACGCCCATCGTGTCGCGCCCCATCGGCCGCGCCTGACTCTCGTCCCACTTGATCGCCTTGCCGAGCGCCGAGACCATCATCGCTCTCTGGCCGGCGCTCACGCGGCGCACGGAGATGAGTTCGTCACCCGGCTTCAGGGCGATCGCGATGATGCCGTCGCGGCGTGACCGGTCGTAGGCCTGCAGCGCCGTCTTCTTCACCATGCCGTTGCGCGTGGCGAAGAGCAGGAACTGATCCGCCGCGAACTCGCGGGTGGTGATCGCCGCTGCGATCTTCTCGTCCTGCTCGAAGGGAAGCAGGTTCACGACGGCGGTCCCGCGCGCATGCCGGCTGCCCACCGGGAGCTCGTGGACTTTCATCCGGTAGACCTTGCCCTTGGTCGAGAAGAAGAGCACGTAGTCGTGGGTGGAGCTGATGAAGAGATGCTCGACGAAGTCGTTCTCCTTCAGGTTCACGCCCGCGATCCCCTTGCCGCCGCGCTTCTGTTGACGGTAGGTCGCCACGGGAAGCCGCTTCACGTAGCCGGCCTTCGTGATGGTGACGACCATGTCCTCCTCGGCGATGAGATCCTCGATGTCAAGGTCGCTGGCCTCGCTTGAGATCTCCGTGCGCCGCGGGTCCGCGAACTTGTCCCGGATCTCGCCGAGTTCGTCCTTGATGATCTGCCGCAGCAGGCCCTCGTCACCAAGGACGCGGCGCCAGAAGTCGATCTTCTCGCGCAGCTCGGCGAGCTCCTCCTCGATCTTGTGACGCTCGAGGCCGGTGAGTCGGCGGAGTCTCATCTCGAGGATGGCGTCGGTCTGGATCTCGGACAGGGCGAAGCGCGCCATGAGGCTCGCCTTCGCCTCGGCGTCGTCGTCCGACGCCCGGATGATCCGGATGACCTCGTCGATGTTGTCGAGCGCGATGACGTAGCCGTCGAGGACGTGCGCCCGCTCCTCCGCCTTGCGCAGGTCGAAGCGGGTCCTGCGGATGACGACGTCCTTCTGGTGCTCGATGTAGTACGCGAGCATCTGCTTCAGCGTGAGCACGTGCGGCACGCCGTCGACGAGGGCGAGCATGATGACGCCGAAACCGGTCTCCAGCGGGGTGTGCTTGAAGAGCTTGTTCATGACGACCTGCGGGATGCACGTCTGCTTCAGCTCGATGACGACGCGCATGCCCTTGCGGTCAGACTCGTCGCGAAGGTCCGAGATCTCAGTGAGCTTCTTCTCGTGCACGAGGTCCGCGATCTTCGCCACCAGGCGCGACTTGTTCACCATGTACGGGATCTCGGTGATGATGATCCGCATCCGGCCCGTGGAGGTCTGCTCGATGTGCGCCTTGCCGCGCACCTTGAGTGACCCGCGTCCGGTCATGTACGCGTTCTGGATCCCCTCGCGACCCATGATCGCACCGCCGGTCGGGAAGTCCGGGGCGATGATGTGCTTCTTCAGGTCTTCGATCGTGGCCTCGGGGTTGTCGAGCAGCGCGATGGTGCCGTCGATGACCTCGCCGAGGTTGTGCGGCGGGATGTTCGTGGCCATGCCGACCGCGATTCCCGAGCTGCCGTTCACCAGCAGGTTCGGGAACCGGGCCGGCAGCACGCTCGGCTCGGTCGTGGACTCGTCGTAGTTCGGCACCATGTCGACGGTCTCTTTGTCGAGATCCCGAAGGAGCTCGACCGCCGGGCGACCCAACCGGGACTCGGTGTAGCGGTAGGCGGCGGCGCTGTCACCGTCGACCGACCCGAAGTTGCCGTGCCCGTCCACGAGCGGCAGGCGCATCGAGAAGTCCTGCGTCATGCGCACCATGGTGTCGTAGACAGCGGAGTCGCCGTGAGGGTGGTACTTGCCGAGGACTTCACCGACGGTGGTCGCCGACTTCTTGTACGCGCGGCCGGGACTCAGCCCCATCCCGTTCATCGCGTAGAGGATGCGGCGATGCACCGGCTTGAGCCCGTCGCGGACGTCCGGCAGGGCGCGCGCGACGATGACCGACATCGCGTACTCGAGGAACGAGCTTCGGAGCTCGTTCTCTATGTCGACCGGGACGATCTGATCGTGCTGCTCGTCAGACACCTATCAGCTTCCTTTCGCGCTCTTCGAACTCATCCACACCCACGCACCCAGGCCGAGGAAACCCAGCCCGAAGACCGTCACCGTCAAGCTGCCCAGCAGCGAGAATCCGCCGCGTGTCCTTACCAGCGACAGCAGCCCGACCACCGTCATGGCCGCCCCGATCACCGCCGTCATCGCGCCTGCCAGCCGTGCCATCCCTCCCGCGACGGAGGGGGTGGTCTCCTCCGCGCGCAGCTCCTGAAGCATCGCGTCCACGTTGGTCTCGCCGAGTGCGCCTGCTTTCGGAGCCGCCCCGGAGTCCCGTTGCCCCTCGGTGCGAGAGTCCGCGCTGGGGGTCGCGACACCCGGTCCCTCTTCCTGCGCCTTCGCCGCCCTGCGGATATCGGCCGCGTCCTGCTCCGCCCGGCGACGCGCGAGTTCATCGAACGCCTCCCGCTCCCAGGGGGGCGGCTCGAACTTCGGCTTCTCACGCCTCTGCCCGTCGCTCATGCGACCTCCGCGCCCGCGGGCGCCGCCTAGATGTCGAGGAACCTCACGTCTCGAGCGTGCCGCTGGATGTACTCCTTGCGCGGCGCCACATCGTCGCCCATCAGGTTCGTGAACGCCTCCTCGGCCGCGAGGCCGTCGTCGATGCTCACCTGAAGCAGCGTCCTGGTGGTGGGGTCCATCGTGGTGTCCCACAGCTGCTCGGGATTCATCTCGCCAAGGCCCTTGTAGCGCTGGATCGAGTACTTGGTGCTCTCGCTCAACTTACCCAGGTCGGTCTGCAACTCGGCGTCGCTGTAGGAATACTTGTTGGTCTTGCCGTGGGAGAGCTTGAACAGCGGTGGCTGTGCGATGTAGATGTAGCCGGCCTCGATCATCTCCCGCATGTACCGATAGAAGAAGGTGAGGATGAGGATCAGGATGTGGGCGCCGTCCACGTCCGCGTCGGTCATGATGATCGCTTTGTGGTATCGAGCCGCCGACAGGTCGAACTCCTCGGCCACGCTCGTGCCGAACGCGGCGATCATCGCCTGGATCTCCTCGCTGGCCAGCGCGCGGTTGAGTCCCGCACGCTCGACGTTGAGGATCTTGCCTCGAAGCGGCAGGATCGCCTGGAAGGAGCGGTCACGGGCCTGCTTCGCCGAGCCACCTGCCGAGTCGCCCTCCACGAGGAAGATCTCTGAGAACGCGGCGTCCTTGATGGAGCAGTCGGCGAGCTTGCCGGGGAGAGTCGAGGACTCGAGCAGGCCCTTGCGGCGAGTGAGCTCGCGCGCCTTTCGCGCGGCGGCCCTCGCCTTCGCGGCCTGCGAGGACTTCTGGATGATCGCGCGCGCCGGCTTCGGGTGCTCCTCGAGGTATTCAGCCAGCCCCTGCGTCACGATCTGCTGGACGAACCCGCGGATCTCCGTGTTGCCGAGCTTCGTCTTCGTCTGGCCCTCGAACTGCGGATCGCGCAGCTTCACGCTGATCACGGCGACCAGGCCCTCGCGGATGTCCTCGCCGGAGAGGTTCTCGTCCTTCTCCTTCAGGATGCCGGCGCGTCGCGCGTATTCATTGATGGTCCGCGTGAGCGCGTTCTTGAAGCCGTCGAGGTGCGTGCCGCCCTCGTGCGTGTTGATGTTGTTGGCGAAGGCAAGGACCGTCTCGGAGTAGCCGCTGTTCCACTGGAGCGAGACCTCGACCGCGCCCTCCTTGCCGCTCTGCTCCAGGTAGATCGGCTTTGCGTTCACCGTCTCCTTGGCGCCCGTGAGGTACTTCACGAAGTCGTTGATGCCGCCCTCGTACTTGAACTCGTCGCGCCTCGGATCGAGTTCGCGCTCGTCGGTGAGGGTGATGCGCAGGTTCCGGTTGAGGAACGCGGTCTCCCGCATGTGCGAGGCGAGCGTGTCGTAGTCGTAGTCGACGGTCTCGAGGATCGTCGGGTCCGCCCAGAACGTCACGGCAGTCCCGGTGGTCTTCGTCGCGCCGCCCGCCTTCAGTGGATGGACCGGCTTCCCGTGGTCGTACTCTTGGGTGTAGATCTTGCCGCCGAGCTTGACCTCGATGTCGAGCCGCGTGGACAGCGCGTTGACCACCGACACGCCGACGCCATGAAGGCCGCCGGAGACCTTGTATCCTTCGCCGCCGAACTTGCCGCCCGCGTGAAGCTGCGTGAGCACGACCTCGACTCCGGGCTTCTTGTACTTCGGCACGTTGTCGACCGGGATGCCGCGCCCATTGTCGGTGACGGTGACCGATCCGTCGTTGTGGATCACGACGCCGATCTTCGTGCAGTAGCCCGCGAGCGCTTCGTCCACGGAGTTGTCGACCACCTCGTAGACCAGGTGGTGCAGGCCCTTGGGTCCGGTCGATCCGATGTACATGCTTGGGCGCTTGCGGACGGCCTCGAGGCCTTCCAGCACCTGGATGTCCTTGCCTGAATACGAACCCCGCGACTGCGCCACGCGCAACGCTCCTTCGAGTCAGTCCACAGTGTATTCACGCGCCGTTCGCTCGCGCGCGAGCGCGCGCGAGGACGAACACCATATCTTGTGGGAACAACGCCCATTCTACCACGAACTAGTGGTCGGCGCGCCCTTCTGGGTCCCTGGCGCGTTGTACGGCCGTCTCCGCCTCGTTGCGGGCTTCGATACCCTTCCGCCACTCCAGATGGGCAATGGCGGCCGCTACGGCCGCCTCGCGGAGTCCCTCGTCTTGGACGACCTTGGCCATCTGGCGGATCTGGGCGATCTCGTTGGCGGTGGCGGGTACAGGGGCGCACGGGGTGGCTGCGCCGCCGGCCGCGAACGTTCCGACCTCTGCGTCCGTCTCCGGCACCGCCTTGCGTGACACAGCGAAGCGCATCGAGCTGACCGTCTCCTTACCCAGCACGGTGTTGATCGCCGCCCTGTAGTGCTCGGACATCATCGAGAGCTCGGTCGCCCACACGGACGAGTCGACGAAGACGAGCAGTTCCCCATCGCGCAGTGCGAACCCACGCGCGTGCGAGGACGCCTCGCGTCCGGCGACCTCGCACCATGCGGCGACGGCGCGACCCCGCTGCCGGCCTCCGCCTCCCTTGTCCATACGGTCGAGGATGGTGCCCGCGAGCACGCCTACTCCGAGCTCCTTGTTCGCCCTGCGGCTCACGCCCTGCCTCCGGCGCCGATGGGGACGACGGACGCCCCGGAAAGCATCTCGGGGCTGAAGTAGCCGGTGTTGGTGGTCGTCACCACTGTCTGGATGTCCTCGGACACGAGGTCCGACAGGGCACTCCGTCGCTCCTTGTCGAGCTCTGACATCACGTCGTCGAGCAGCAGCACCGGGTCCGTTCGCAGGACGTCCCTCACGACCTCGACCTCCGCCAGCTTCCACGCGAGCGCTATCGTCCGCTGCTGACCCTGAGACGCGAACGAGCGCGCGTCGTGCCCGTCGATCAGAAAGACGATGTCGTCCCGATGCGGCCCGACGAGCGTGACCGCACGCCTTCTCTCCTCGCCGGACCTGCTGACGAGTTCACTGCGGATAGCTCCGGCGACCTCTTCTTCCTCGAGTGTCGAGCAGCTCCCGAGGGCGCAACGGTCCGCATACCGATAGCCGAGCTCTTCGCCTTCCGCCATCGACCGGTATCGCTCCGACGCCGGCCCCATGACGCGCTCGAGGAGTCGGAGGCGATGCGTGACGAGTTTGGCGCCGAGCGCGCACAGCTGCGCATCCCACGGCTCCAGCGACGAGGCGCTCGCTCCCTCACGCAGCAGGACGTTGCGTTGCTTGACCACCCGCCCGTAGTCACGGCGCAGCGACCCATACGTTGCGGAGAGCGTCTCGCCGAGATCGTCCGCGGCGCTGCGCCGTCTCTCCGCCGATCCTTTGACCATGCCGAGATCGTCGGGTGTGAAGACGACGGAGGGGACCTGTGAGGTGATCTCGCTCAGTCTTCTGCGCGTCTGGCCGTTGACGCGGAAGGCCCGCGCACCCTCGCGCTGGACATCGAGCTGGATCTCCACGGACCTCTCATGAGCTGCTGCTCTCGCCGTGACGCGCGCACACTCCGCGCCCCACCTCACGACCTCTCCCGGAGCCGGTCGCCGGAACGAGCGTGCCGCTGTCACCAGCTGGATCGCCTCGATCACGTTCGTCTTGCCGGACGCGTTCGGCCCGACGAGCACCGTGAGGTTGCGCGACAGGTCGAGATCGAGTGACGCGTAGTTGCGGAAGTCGACCAGCACGAGCCGCTCGATCATCACGAACGACCGGTCCGCCAGATCACGGACGGACCGGCATCACCAGGTAGGTGTACTCGCCTCCGGCGCCCGACCGGAACACCCCCGGCTTCAAAGGGCCTGAGGCCATGAAGGAGATCCTCTCCTCATCGGCGGCCGAGACCCCATCGAGCAGGAAGGCGTGGTTGAACCCGATCTCCAGCGGCTGGCCCTCGGTCTCCGCCATCAGACTCTCACTCGCTTCGCCCACTTCCTGTGTCGCCGCCGTCAGCGTGAGGGTGCTGTCCGCCACTCTCAGTCGCAACGGGGCGTTGTGCTGCGCAAGGAGCGACACGCGGCCGATCGCCTCGAGAAGCTCCTCCCGGTCGATGACCATGGAGGTCTCGCCTTCGGTCGGGATCAGCTGGCGATAGTTCGGGAAGGACCCTTCGATCCGTCTTGTGACGTAGACCGTTGTTCCGACGCTGAAGACGACCTGGTTCTCCGAGACTCCCAGGGTCACGGCGTCCGCGCCGGCGGCTATCTTGGACACTTCGTCCAGCGCCTTGCCTGGAACGATGACTTCGACGCGTGCGGCCACCGGCTCCTCCATTGTCGCGGTACGCACCGCGAGTCGGTAGGAATCGGTGGCGACCATGCGTATCTCTTCACCTTCGATGACGAGCAGGATCCCTGTGAGTATCGGTCGGGCCTCATCGCGGCTCACGGCCTTGGTGACCTGCCGCACCATCGACGACAGCTGTGCCGTGGGGATGGTGACGCTGGACTCCGGAGTCACCTCGGGGAAGCGCGGGAAGTCCTCGGGAGAGAGAGTCCTCAACTCGAACGAGATCTCACCGGCCTTCTCGGATCGACAGGAGAGTGTGATCTTGTCGGGTCCGGAGGAATCGAGACTCAGAGCGACATCAGGCAAGCGGCGGACGAGGTCCGCGAACAACCGACCCGGGAGGACCGCGGAACCCTCGGTCTCGACTTCAGCAGGGACCGTGTTGCGGACCGAGACCTCCAGGTCGGTAGCCTGCAGCACCACGCCGTCTTTGGCGGCGGTGAGCAGGACCCCGGAGAGGATCGGAAGCGTCGTCCGAGCCGAGACGGCCTTCGTCGTGACATTGAGTGATTCGAGCAGTGCACCCCTCGCGACCGTGAGTCTCATGGTCTCCCCTGTCCGATGTCGTGATGGTCCGGTCTTCTACGGTCTTAGCTTCTTACAGCACATCGTCGTAACCGTCGGGCTGTGCGTTCTGTGGAGAGGTGTCGTCCTGGCAGGTCGTGAGGTGTGTCTCTTGAGGGTCGCGGTTGTGGACGGGTTTGTGGAGACTGTGCAGGATCCGAAACGGGAGCTGTTCTGTCCACACACCTGAGGTTGTTGCGCACAGGCCGCGACCCCTTTGTCCACACGCCTGTCCACAACCGCACTCAGCTCTTCTGTCGGATCGAGTTGGTCAGGGTCTGGATCTGGTTGAGGACCTCTCGTCTCTCGGTGAGCAGATGCGTGATCTTGGCGTTGGCATGGATGACAGTCGTGTGGTCGCGGCCGCCGAACTCCGCGCCGATCCGGGGAAGTGACAGATCGGTCAACTCACGCGAGAGGTACATCGCGATCTGTCGCGGGAACACGATGTTCTGCGACCTCTTGTTGCTGACCAGGTCGGTCATCGGGATCGCGAAGAACTTGCAGACCTCGTTCTGGATGGTGTGCACCGAGATCGGCCGGGTCGCCCTGTCAGGGAACATGCCTTTCAGCACGTCGCGGGCGAGCTCGACGGTGATCGTTCGGTCGGGGGTGAGCACCGCGTACGCCCGCACGCGGATGAGCGCCCCCTCCAACTCACGGACGTTGGCCGAAGCTCGCTCGGCGATCAGGGTGAGCACGTCGTTGGGGACCGCGGCTCCGCCCTCTGCCTCCACCTTCTTCTTGAGAATCGCGACGCGGGTCTCAAGCTCAGGCGGGTTGATGTCGGCGATCATCCCGTGGTTGAACCGGCTGATGAGACGCTCGTGCAGAGTCTCGAGTTCGTAGGGGGGGCGGTCCGATGTGAGCACGATCTGCTTGTTGCCCCCGGAAAGCACCTTGAACGTCCGGAAGAACTCCTCCTGGGTCTCCTTCTTGGAGATGAGCGCCTGCACGTCGTCCACGAGCAGGACATCGTTCTCGCGGTAGCGTCTGCGGAAGCTGTCCATGCTCTTCGAACGGATCGCATCGGTGAAGTCGTCGACCATGTGTTGGGCGTCGACATACCGGACCTTGAGGTGAGGGTAGTAGGTGATGATGTAGTTGCCTATAGCCTGTAACAGGTGGGTCTTGCCGAGACCCGAGCCGCCGTACATGAACAGAGGGTTGTACTTGAAGACGGGCGTCTCCGCCACGGCGAGCGCGCACTGATAGGCAAGCCGGTTCGAGTCTCCGGCGACGAAGCGGTCGAAGGTGTAGCGCATGCTGAGGTCCGAGGACGCCCCCGGGTCCCGAGGCGAGATGCCCGCATCGCTCGCTGGCTCGGAGATCTGGGGAGCGAGGTCCTCGTCGCGAGCCGGGAACGTCTCCTCTACCGCGGCCGGCTGCTGATCGATCGTTCCGGGCGCCTGGCGCACCACGAACTGGACTCCCATCGCGTGACCGGACATCTGGCTGAGCGCCGCGGACAGCAATCCGGAATACCGGTTCTTGAGCCAGTCCCGGCCCCACGTGTTCGAGACGGAGACGAGGATGTCCGTTCCCACCAGGCCGAGCGGCTCGGTGTCGTGGAACCACGTCTTGAACACGAGTTCGTTCAGTTCGCCCCGGACTACGTCGAGCGCACGTGACCAGAGGTCGCGGACGGCGGCGTCGACCTCGACCGGGGTTGATTCCTCAAGCTGCTGCATCTGTATCAGCCACCTCCACGACCATCATTCGAACACCCGCTCCAGGCATGAGACACCGAACTCGGTGAGTCGCCGTTTGCCGTTCTCATCGGCCGCGATGAGACCCGCTTCCTCGAGAAGAGCCAGGTCGCGGTATGCGGTCGCCACTCCCACCTCGAGCTCCCTGGAAAGTGCGGAAGGCCCCGCCGCGCCGCTCTCGAGAATGATCGACAGGACGTGCTTCTGCCGGTCACTCAGGCGCGGCACCGGAGGCGGCGCTTCCGGTGCCGGCTCCGTGTCTTTAGGTCGCGGGGCGTGCAACGTCACCACCGTGCCGCACGAGATGTTGTCGTCGACGTCGACTGTGCCGCCGGTGAAGGATAGAGTCTCCCGGACGATCGGTAGCCCGGAGCCCACACCGCGGATCACACGCTTCATGTCGCCCGTGGCGGTCGAGAACCCGGGAAGGAACGCCTTCTCCTTGTCGGGGATCCCAGGGCCCTGGTCCGCGAATCGGATGGTGAAGCCATCGTCGAGGATGGTCACGACGACTTCACGGAAGCCCGCGTGGATCAGGTTCTCAGAGACCTCGCGGATGATCGTGTATGGGATGGGACCGCCCCTGTCTCTCGCGATGTTGTATGTACGTGACGCGAGCTGCTCGATCGCATCGCCCAGATCGTCGGCCGCGACATCCTCCACGCGGGGCGCCGCGATGAGTCCGTCGTAGACAGCGATACGGGCGCCCGCCCGGTTCGCACTGACAAGGAGCAGGTCGCCCCGCGAAGCAGTCCCGGGCCTGACGCGACCCGGTCTCTGGTCATCATCGAAGAACTGCTTCACCCCTTGTCGCGCCCCCCGTCTCGTCCGTCCCGTCGTCCACAACCTCAGCCGATCATCGAAATGCGAACCCGCAGGTCAGAGGCGTATCCATCTTGTGGCTTGCACGGCGACCGGAAACCATTGAGAGCCGGCGACCTGCGGATTCGTGAGTTATCCACAGAACTTTCCACAACTGTGCATAACTGCGATGCCCGCGTGTCTCCACGACAGGACGAAAGCGTAGGTAGCGGGTGTAGCGCAGCGATCGCGGGCTTTCCGAAGCCGTTCCGCGAGCCCGACTGTGGATAAGGGACGACAGTGCCCCCGCACTTCCCTCGAGACTGTGGATAACAGCCAGGGAGGAGCGGGGGCGCATGAAGAGCTCGATGAGACGACCACGCCTCTGAACAGGGGTTTTGAAGGTGCGAGCTACTCTTAAGACCGTGTCAACGACGCCGCGGATTCTACCAGAGCGCCCGTTGGCTCACAACGTCGTCGACCAAGTTATCCACAGGCGAAACGCGTTGGAATCCTGCGTTTTCCACAGTATCCACAGATTTCACAGTTTCTTCACCGGCCGCCCGAAAACCACCAACGACGGCATGACGCCCGCCGGACAGGGCGGATCACGAGCTTGACGAAGCCCAGCGCGTCTCGAACGGGCCCGAGTTCGTTGACACCCTTGATGACCCGACGCTACAATCGTGCGGCTCTGCGCCCGAGCGGCGCGTACGCCTTCTGACGACTATGACCACGCCCTCAAAGGGATCGAGTGACCTTCTATGAAGCGGACCTTCCAGCCGAACAACCGGAGACGTGCGAAGACGCACGGCTTTCGCGCACGCATGGCCACCGCAGGCGGTCGAGCGGTTCTCGCAGCCAGACGCCGTAAGGGACGCAAGGTCCTGAGCGCCTAGCCAGCGCCCCGCCCGGGTAGTTGCCACGCCGGGAGGCGCATGAGTTTGCGGACGCTCACTTCACGGGGCGACATCGACACTCTGTTCAGACACGGTCGGCGTAGCAGCAGCCGGCTGCTGGTCATCCTCGCATCGCCGACTCCTGGATCGGGAGACCCGCGGGGTCGCGTCGTCTTCATCGCAGGCAAGAAGCTGGGTGGTGCCGTCGTTCGCAATCGCTGCAAGCGGGTGATGAGGGAGATGGTGCGCCGGGCCGCCGGGCCGTGGCCGGGGAGGGACGTCGCCGTCATCGCACGACCGGGAACCCGATCCGCATCACCCGCGGAGTTGGACGGCGATCTCCAGGCCGGGCTGCGGGGGGCGGGCGTCGTGTCATGAGCGAACGTGCCCCCACCTTGGTCTCTCGAGGGCTGCGGGCGGCGGTGGTGGGCGCCATCCGAGTCTACCGGAAGGCGATCTCGCCCCTTCTGCCCCCCTCGTGCCGGTTCTACCCGACCTGCTCAGCGTATGCGCTAACATCTGTGGAGAGATTCGGTGTACTCAAGGGAGGATGGTTGGCGCTTCGGCGCATCGCGCGCTGCCACCCGTTCAACCCCGGCGGCTATGACCCCGTGCCTGACGTACAGCCTCGCAAACGATAGTGTCCTGGGTCGCGAAGCGGCCCGAGTAAGGAGGCTCGCTCAGTGGGAGCGATCTGGAGTTGGTTTCTCGGCATCATCTTCTCTGTGCTGCAGTTCTTCTATGGTTGGACCCATGACTATGGCTTCGCGATCATCCTGCTGACCCTGGTCTTCAGGCTGGCGATGATGCCGCTCACCTCCAAGCAGACGAAGTCGATGTACGAGCTGCAGGCGATCCAGCCGAAGATCAAGGCCCTGCAAGAGAAGTACAAGAACAACAAGGAAAAGCAGCAGGCCGAGATGATGAAGTTCTATCAGGACAACAAGGTGAATCCCTTCGGCGGGTGTCTGCCCCTGTTGCTCCAGATGCCGCTCTTCATCGCCCTCATCGGCGTTCTCGGCGGGACGCTGCAGAAGCCCGGCAACCTGCTGGCTCACCTGATAGCCCACCCGACGATCAGCAAGGCGTTCTGGGTGGTTCTGCCAGATATTACCAAGACTCCGCAGGCGGTCTACGTCGCCGCCGCAAAAGCAGGAGTCCTGGCTGGGATCTGGGCTGCGCTCCCCTACATGATCTTCGTCGCACTCTTCGGGCTCAGCGTCTGGCTACCGCAGTACCTGATGACGAAGGATCCGATGCAGCGTCGCACCGGGACCATCATGGCTGTGGTCATGCTCTATATCGGGTTCATCTATCCAGCCGGCGTGCTGATCTACTGGGTGACGTCCAGCGGCTGGCAGGTAGTGCAGCAGGTCTTGATGCAGCGCAAGCTTGAGCGTGCCAAGGGGGCGGAAGCCTAGCATGATGCTTACCGAGACTATCGCAGAGGGTCCTTCGGTCGAGGAAGCCGTCGACGCGGGTCTGGAGGAACTCGGCGTCCAGGCGGATGCGGCGGAGTTCGAGGTCCTTCAGGAGGCCGCGCGCGGGGTCTTCTCGTCTGGCAAGGCGGCCCGAGTCCGCGTGTGGCTGAAGCCTGACTTCGTCGAGGCCCTCTCCCGTGAGGAGCCCCAAGAGGGCGAGGAAGAGGAAGAGCTTCCCGAGGGACTTCGCGTCGAGACTGAGGTCGCGAAGCTGAGCGAGGAAGAACTGGACGGGGTCGCCGATACCGCCGTGGAGGCTATCCAGGCGATTCTCGGGGGCTTTGGGATCGAGGCCGCCATCGACGAGTACGAGGGCGACGAAGGCGAGATCATCCTCGACATCGTGTCGGGCGATCTCGGCATGCTGATCGGTCGCCACGGGAAGACACTCGACGCGCTTCAGACACTGGTCAGCGCGATCACAAGCAGGAAGATCGGCTTCCGCTACCCTGTTGTGGTCGACGTCGAGGGGTACCGCGGCCGCAGGCGCGAGAAGCTCGAGGACATGGCGCGACGCACTGCAGAGCGAGTCCACCGACAGAAGCGTGCCGTCAAGCTGCGGCCGATGACGAGCTACGAGCGGCGGATCATCCATGTCGCTCTTCGAGACGATCGGCGGGTCGTGACGGCCAGCGAGGGGGAAGAGCCGACTCGCTCCGTCGTCGTGACTCCCAAGTAGCGACTCACCGCCAAGTGGCACCCGGAGGCCCGCCTCGGCGGGCCTCCGGCGTTCGCCAAGACGGCACTGGGCGGACCCAGCCCGCTTGTTTCACGTGAAACACAGAATGGTGGCATGGTGTGTTCGCCGACCGTGTTTCACGTGAAACGCCGGCAGGCCCGCCTGCTATGATTGCGGTATGGATCCAGCAGAACGCATCTCGGCCGGTCTCTCCCGAATGGGCCTGGAAGTCACGTCGGCGCAGGCGGCACAGCTCGCGGCTCATCTGGAAGCTGTCATGGCGCAGAATCGGACGCTCAATCTTACGGCCGTGAGGCCAGAGGACGCGGTCGTCCTACACGTGCTGGACAGCTGTGCCGCCACGGAAGCGTTGACTCGAGCGCCGGCAGGTCCCTTCGCCGACATCGGCACGGGAGCAGGATACCCAGGCATTCCATTGAGCGTCTTGACCGGGCGCACTGCGGAACTCGTCGAATCCACCAAGAAGAAGGCCGAGTTCCTCCAGGAGGTCGTCGGGAGGTTGTGCCTGAATGCCACGGTCCGACCGCTTCGGGCGGAGGAGCTCGCCGTGGACCATGCAGGATCCTACGCCGCTGTCACGGCGCGGGCCGTCGCACGACTCGCTTCACTGGTGGAACTCGCCGCGCCCCTCCTCGCCATGAACGGATCGCTCATCTGCTTGAAGGGCGCGCCGAGTCAGGAGGAACTCCGCGCCGCCGACGCGGCCGCCCCATTGTGTGGGATGGGACCCGGACAGCTGTGGCCTGTCTCTGTCCCCGGCCTGGACGCCGCCCGGGTGTTGGTGATCTACCAGCGCACTGGGGGAGGGATCGCCAAGCTGCCTCGGCGACCCGGGATGGCTCAGAGCAGGCCTTTGGCATGATCCGGATGGGTTCGGGCGCGTATACTCGTGACGTCGACGAGCGGAGGGACCGTATGCAGGACCAGGCGGGACACATGGGCGATGCGGCTGAAGCGGATGCCGGAGTGGGCACGGAAGCAGCAGCTGTCGCGTCCGCGTCGTCCGCCCCGGAGCCGGAACCTTCCTCGACACAGAAGGTTCCGCTTCTTGAGGGCATCGAGGCGCCAATGCTGCCGGCGCCTCCTGCGGAGCCGCGCATCTATGACTGGAGATCGGACGAGGAGCACAGGCCCAGGCGGGTTCTGGCGGTGGTCAACCAGAAGGGCGGCGTGGGCAAGAGCACGACCGCAGTGAACCTGGCTGCCGCGCTGGGCGAGCTCGGCCAGAAGGTCCTGATGGTCGACCTCGATCCGCAGGGGAACGCCACCTCCGGGTTCGGCCTCGATAAGAACCAGCGCGAGTCATGTATCTACGATTCTCTGTTGGGCGACACGCCTCTCGCCCAGGTCATCGAGCCGAGCGAGTCGGCGAATGTCTTCGTCGCTCCGGCGACGATCCAACTCGCCGGGGCGGAGATCGAGCTTGTCTCGTCGCTGAGCCGAGAGTCGCGGCTGCGAACCGTGCTGGAGCCGGTAGAGGCGGATTTCGACTTCGTCTTGATCGACTGTCCGCCATCGCTCGGACTCCTCACGATCAACGGTCTCACGGCTGCCAGCGGCTTGATCGTGCCCGTCCAGTGCGAGTACTACGCTCTCGAGGGGCTGAGCAAGTTGCTTGACAGCGTCCGGCTGGTCAAGACACACCTGAATCCCGGGCTGGAACTGTTCGGGGCCGTGATGACGATGTTCGACTCACGCACGAAACTGTCTCAACAGGTGGTGGACGAGGTTCGGGACTTCTTTGGCGATCGGGTCTTCAGGACACTGATCCCTCGAAGCGTCCGGATCTCCGAGGCGCCGAGTCACGGCATGCCCGTTACGCTCTACGACACGACCGGGCGCGGTGCGATCGCGTACAGGGAACTGGCGAAGGAGGTGCTGCTTCGTGCCTGAGCAGAAGCGTGGTCTGGGACGTGGTCTTGCCGCACTGATACCGGGCGGCGCGGAGATGACTGCCGAGACCGCGACCGAATTGGCGGTGACGGCCATCGCTCCGAATCCCGACCAGCCCCGCAGCTTGATCAGCCAGGACGCCATCGACGAACTCGCCGATTCGATCGGGAAGGTCGGTGTCCTGCAGGCCATCATCGTCCGGCCGCTCGCCGACGGCTATCAGATCATCGCTGGGGAACGGCGTTGGCGCGCCGCGAAGGCCGCGGGTCTGTCCAAGGTTCCCGTGCGGATCATGGAGTCCGGGGACATCGAGTCGCTCGAATTGGCGCTGATCGAGAACCTTCAGCGCCAGGATCTGAACCCGATGGAGGAGGCCCGAGGGTACCGCCGGCTCATCGCGCACCATGAGATGACGCAGGCAGAACTCGCCGAGCGTGTGTCGAAGTCGCGCTCGGCCGTTGCGAACACGCTGCGACTCCTCGATCTGCCGGACGAGATTCAGGAGATGATCGGCGACGACGGGCTAACAGCCGGACACGCGCGCGCAGTACTCAGCATCCCGGACGACGAGCGTCGTCTCAGCCTGGCGAGGAAGATAGTGCACGAAGGTCTGTCGGTCAGGGCGGCTGAGTCGATCGCGCGTCTCCTGAGCGCCGGTGGGAGTTCGGAGCACGCGCCGAGACTGGCCGCGCCGAAGGCGTACAAGGTCGTGGCGCGCAAGCTACGGCGCTTCCTGGGAACTGCCGTTCGAGTCAGAGAGAGCGCCGGCCGCAGCCGCATAGAGATCGACTTCCAGGGCGAGGACGAGCTCGAACGGATATACGGACTTCTCGCAGATCGTGCGGGCAACGGGGAGGCGATGTAGGGTGATGCGCCGACTGGAATATTTTGGCATTGGCTGTCTTGTGGGTATCGCCGCGGGGATCATCTTCGGATTGCTCCTTGCCCCGTTCAGCGGCGGGGAGATGCGCCGGCTCCTGGCCACCCGGACGCGCCGCGCCGTCGAGGTCGCCCGCGACGTGGCCGACCGCGCCGAGGTGACCGCCGAGGCGCTCGGAGAGCGCGTCGATCACTACCTCGGCCGCGACGAAGAGGTCGCCTGGCGCAAGGTCCGAGAGATCCGCGAGGGAGTCGAGCGCTACACCCAGGCACAGCCTCTCTAGGGCGGTGTCAGGGCGCTCCGCTACGCTGCTGCTTCGTGCGACTCTTGCGGGCGAAGGAGCGACGTGTCGCTGAGGCTTGTGACGGGACCGCCCAACTCGGGCAAGACGGGTCGCGTCTACGACCTGCTGCGCTCGGCGGCCGCGAACGGCGGCCGAGCCGTCCTGCTGCTGCCATCCGCACCGGACGTCGCGCGAGCTCGTGATGAGTTCGCAGCCACGACGAGTGTCGGGGTACGCATCGAGCAGGTGGACAGGTTCCTGGCGTTCGAATGGGCCCACCGCGGTGACGGCCGCCGTATCGTCGGCACGTTCCAGCGTGGACTGCTCCTCGAGGCGGCACTGGCGGAGACCTCGCTCGCGAGCGGGTCGGGCCCAGGGACCGTCTCGCTGCTGGGGGCGCTCGCTGCCCGGAGAGGCGGCTCGAGGGCGGCCACGCCGCCGCAGCGAGCAGGCGCGACGGGGGACCTGCTGTCCGCGCTGGACGGCTACTTTCGCCGACTCGACTCCTGCGGACTGATCGAGCCGACCGAGGCGCTCCGGCTGCTGCGACACGAGGTCCCTGATGCTGACGCCGTGGCGGTCCATCGATTCTCGGATCTGGACCCGGATCACCGGCTGCTCCTGGAGGCCTGGGGGAGCAGCGAGAAGAGGATCGTGGTGTCGCTGCCATGGGCCGCGGGTCTGCCCGCGACCGAGTCACTCACGCGGACGGTACTCGGGATGGAGCGCGGCGGCGCCGTCATCGAGGCCATGTGCCCGCCATCTGCGCGCGAGATGCCGGAGGCGTCCGGAGATGAGCTCCGCAGTATCGTGACGGGGCTGTTCGCGGGACCCTTTCGTGTGGTCCCCGAAGGTGCGGTCTATATGGGCGTCGCGCAGGGGAACGAGGCCGAGAACCGCCTCCTCGTCCGCTATGTGAGCGATTGGATCGCCGCTGGAGTGCCGCTTGGGCGGATCGCCGTGGCCTTCCGTGACCCGGCCCGCCATGTTCCGCTGCTCCGGCGAGCGTTCGACATCGCGGGGATCCCGGCCGAGTACGACGTACCCCTGTCGTTGGTCGATACAGCCCTGGGTGCCGCACTGCAGCGCCTGTGGGCATGCGCGGTCGAGGGCGCCCCGCAGGACCTTGTGGCCTTCGCGCGCACCCCGTTCTCGGGCGTGGCACAGACCGACTGTGACGCCGCCGACGGCTCGATCAGACGCGGTGGCGGCTTCGACAGCGCAATCGCTCGCATGCCGGGGCTCGCTCGGCTCATCGTAGAGACGCGCCGCCTGGCCGACCTTCCCATCACGCACGACACAGCGATAGATTGGCAGAATCTGGTAGGCGAACTGTTCAGGAACGCGCACGGGGCAGACACTCCGACGCCGGGCCGCGCCGGCGCCTCCGACGCATCCGTCCTGCGCGCGCTCGACCAGGGGCTGGACCAGGCGATCGATCTGGGCGAGGGCCAGGTGGGTGCGGGCGAGTGGTGGGCGCAGTTGATGCGCAGCAGGGTCGCTCCTCACTCCGTCGACCCCGCGGATCGCGTCCTGGTGACCTCGGTTGAACGCGTGCGCGCCCGCCGGTTCGACGCCGTCGCGATAGGCGGGCTCTCGGCGTCGGAGTTCCCTAAGATCGGCGACGAGGACCGGCTGCAGGGCGACGCCGTCAGACAGGCGCTGTCGGCGCTCGGTATCGATCCGGGGTCGGGGATCGATGCAGGCGCCGAGCGGCTCCTGTTCTACTTGGCGGTCACCCGCGCGCGACGGTTCCTCGGGCTGGCGATGCAGGAATCCGATGACGACCGCCCACTGCGGCCCTCGGTCTTTTGGGACGAGTTCCTGGACCTCTATCGCACCACGGACGGCCGCATGCTCATGTCGGTCGATCGCGAGTGTGCGGCTGAGAAGCTCGACTGTCTCTCGGCTGAGGTCTGCTCGCCGGTCGCGCGCGGCGTGCTTGAGGACGAGGGGGCTGTTCGGAGCGTCGCAGGCCGGACGGCGCTCAGCGCAGGTGAGATCGAGACCTATGTCGACTGCCCGTATCGCTGGTACCGCGACTACGTGGTGCGCGCAGCGGGGCTCGATCTCTCCTTGGACGCAATGGCCGCCGGCTCCGCCGCCCACCGCGCGCTCGCGCTCTTCTATCGACGATGGCGAGCAGATCACGGACACCGACGAGTGACCTCGGAACTCGCGGCCGAGGCACGGGCTGTCGCGTCACGGGCTGCGGAGGAGGCGATAGCGGCGCTCACCGTGCCCTCGGACCTCGAGCAGCAGCAGCTCGTCGCGTCCATCCGCAGCGGCGTGCTCTCGATCGTCGAGCGCGATGCCGCCTTCCTGCCGGGATACGAACCGGCGCATCTGGAATGGGCCTTCGGCGCGGCCGAGGGCGACCCGGGCGTCGACATCGGGGGCGTGACCATCAAGGGACGCGCCGACCGGATCGACGTCGGACCCGCCGGACTCGTCGTGATCGACTACAAGCGGTCGACCGCACCGTCACTCGCCGCGATAGCCAGAGAGGGTCGCCTCCAGCTTCAGCTCTACTCGCTCGCCGCCTCGAGCAGGATCGGGCTTCCGGTCGCCGGCGGACTCTATCGTCGGCTCGACCGTCCGGAGGACCGGGGGTTCGTGGTGTCGGGCCTGCCGGGCGCGTTCAAACCGAACGACGTCGTGAACGGGGCCGGCCTGCAAGCGATCCTGGACGCCGCGGTGGAGACGGCGCGCCACGCCGCGCAGGGCATCGCGGGGTCCTTCATCGAGCCGTCCGTGGATGCCCGCGGGTGCGCGTGGTGCGGTTCCTCGGCAATCTGCGGGATTGCCCACCCGTGAGCGACGCCACGCTCAACGCCGGGCAGAGAGCGGCAGTGGAATGCGAAAGTGCGCTGGTGGTCGTGAGCGCGGGTGCGGGGTCCGGCAAGACTCTCGTCTTGGCGGAGAGGTTCTGTGACCGTATCGGCGAACTCGACGCATCTGGCGCGACCAACCCGATGGACTCGGTGCTCCTGATCACATTCACCGAAAAGGCGGCGGGCGAACTGGTCGATCGCGTGCGCAGGGTCCTGCTCTCCCGCGGCCGGCGAGACCTCGCACGGCAGGTCGACCAGGCGTGGATCTCCACCATCCACGGGTTCTGCGCCCGGATCGCGAGGCGTCACGCGATCGAACTGGGGATCGATCCGGCGTTCACCGTGATCGCCGACCCCGAGGTCTCCCTGATGCGCCGCAGAGCGTTCGAGGACGCGGCAGTGGCCGCGGCGACGGGCGACGCCGGGACCGAGCGACTGATCGAGGGGCACGGGGTCGAGTCGGTGCGGGAGGCGGTGATGGCGACCTACGACACGCTTCGTTCCAGGGGAGTGAGCGTGAACGCGCTGATGCCCCAGCCGCCGCCTCGATCGTCCATCGACATCCGGGCGTTACGTCGCGACCTCTTCGGACTGATGGCTGACTACCGCTCTCTCGGGTCAGGCGTGACGATCCAGAAGAACCTGGAGGGGTACGGGAGCTGTCTCGCCCTCGTGGACGCGCTGCAGACGGGCACTCGCGCGGCCGATCCTGGGCTGGTTCTCGAGCTCGCCGGTTGTCTCGGTGCCCGATACGGCAACGACGCGGTGAAGACGGCCACTGCGCACATGAACGATCTCGTCGTCAGCCTGGCGCGCGATGTCGTCTCCAAGCTCGCTGCCGAGCAGGCGGACGCGCTCGCGGCGTTGTGCGAGGCATATGCCGATCGCTACGAGGTGCTGAAGGCGGCGTCCGGGAGCGTGGACTTCGAGGACCTCCAACTGTTGACTCGGCGCCTGTGGACGGAGAGTCCGGGCACGGCGCGTCGCTACGCTCGGCAGTTCATCGAGGTGCTCGTCGACGAGTTCCAGGACACGACGGCCCTGCAGCTGCAGGCCATCGAGCCCGTCGCCACCCGCCGGCTGTGCCTGGTGGGCGACGTCCAGCAATCGATCTACAGGTTCCGTGACGCAGACGTCGGTGTGTTCCTGGCGCAGAGGAACGCCGCCGCGGCGGGAGGCGGCCAGCACGACCTCACCGTGAACTATCGCTCCCACCCGCGTCTCCTCTCAGCGCTGAACGATCTCTTCTCTGCACCGGTCCTTTCAGGAGAGGGCCTGCTGCGACTCGAGCCCGGGGGCGAAGGCAAGGACGCCATCGCATGGCCCAGTGGCGAGCCGCGAGTGGAGTTCCTCCTCACAGACAGATCGATGTACGGACCCGGGGCTTGGCGCGAGGCTGAGGCCGAGATGCTGGCGGCAAGGATCCGTCGCATCGTCGACGAAGGAGCGGCTCGACCCGGCGACATCGCGGTGCTCGTGCGGTCCACGAAGACCGCGACGCCGTATCTTGAGGCGCTCGCGCGGCAGGGTCTCGACGTGTCCGCCAGCGACGCCACGGGCTTCTTCCAGGCGCCTGAGGTCGCCTCGGTCCGCTGGCTGCTGCGTGTCCTGGCGAACCCGCTCGACGATGAGGCGGTGGCCGGCCTCCTCGCCGGCACATTCGGGGGGCTCGGTGACGGCGCTATCGGCCTCCTCGCGTCACCACGAACGGGCATGTGGGAGGCGCTTGGTCACGGGGAGGTACTCGGTCTGTCGCCAAGCGCCTGCCGGCGCGTGGCATACGTTCGCCGCACAGTCGAGGAGCTCCGGAGCCGTCTTGCGCGCGTCCGCCTCGCGGACGCACTGCTCGATGCCGCTGAGGCCCTGGGGGTCGAATCGACGCCCGAGCGCGCGAACGTCGCCTGGTCGAACATCCGGAAGGCGGCCCGCGTCACCGCTCAGTACGAGGCGAGGAGGCCCGCGGACCCGCGGTCGCTCCTCCGCTACCTCGACGAGCGCGAGGCCTACGTCCGGAGGGAACCTGCAGCGACGGCAGCCGCTGAAGGCCCCCACACGATCCGCGTGATGACAGTCCACGCCGCGAAGGGCCTCGAGTTCCCCATCGTCGCGGTCGCGGACCTCGGGCATGGCGCCGCGCCCGCCTCCTCCCGCTTCCTTCTCGGGGAGGCCCCCGGTGGTCCCGTCCTGGCGGTGCGCCCGGCCGTGTGCGGTTCCCAGAGGAACGTGCCGGACCCGGAGGCATGGGAGCAGGCGCGGGACCTCGATCGGGAGCTGGAGTCCGCCGAGGCCAAGCGTGTCCTCTACGTCGCCTGCACTCGAGCGGAGCAGGTGTTGCTTCTCTCCGGCGCTGCCGACCTCGACAAGCCGGCCTCCGGGGACGTCGCCGTCGACTGGATCCGGACCGCGCTCGACAGACCCGGAGGGGTGCCCGACGTCGTCACGCGCCGGGCCGGGGACGCCGCCCTGGCGGCAAGCGAGATGGCGCCGCCTCCCGCGCCCGCTGCACGCGCGTGCGCACGCCCCACGCAGGGTCTGCGCGCGAACCCGGACGAGACGCTGCCGCGGATTCGCGAGTTCTCCTACACGACGCTGTCGCTCTACGAGAGATGCGCGTACCGGTTCTACGCACAGGCCATGCTGGGCGTCCCGGGGATCGTGGCGCGTGAGAAGGACGATCCGCGGGCCGTGGGCGCGGCTCTCCACGGGGCGCTCGAGACGCTCGCTGCTGGCCGCCCGGTGGACGAGGAGCGGCTCCGGGCGCTCGCGGCCTCCGAGCGTCTGGGCCCTGCAGGGCTCGAGAGGATCAGAGCTGCGCTCGCGGCGGTTCGGTCTTCGCCTCTCATGGCGCTGCTCGATCGCGGCGAGGCTGAGGTCCCGTTCGCGGTGGCACTCAGTGGGGATGCGGTCCTCAGGGGCACGCTCGATCTTCTCGTTCGCGACGGCCCGGCAGCCCTCGTGCTCGACTACAAGACCGGGGACATGGCCGGTCGCGAGGGTGAGCACCGACGCCAGGCGGAGGTGTACTCACTGGCTCTCCTCAGGTCCGGGTTCGAGGCCGTCGAAGTCCGATTCGTCGCAGTGGAGCAGGGATGCGCTGCGTCCTCGTTCCTCTTCGGCGCCAAGGACGCCGGTGTGCTGGAACAGCGTATCGAAGGAGTGGTCGCCCGCATCGCCTCGCAGGCGTTCGAGCGACGCCCGCACTATGACGCGTCGGTATGCCCCGATTGCCCCGTATCGGGGACGTTGTGTCCGATCGTCCACCCGCACGGCTCAGGTGCCGGGCGAGGTCGCCGGACTCGGGCGGAGTGAGAGGTCAGGCGTCCCCGACCCGCTGCCGCAGCTGCCCGCACGCGGCGTCGATGTCCGCGCCGCGCTCGACGCGGATCGTCGCCTCCGTGCCCGTGGCCACGAGTCGATCGCGGAACCGGCGGGCGCGGTCGGCGCTCGAGCGCGAGAAGGAGCCGCCGCCGGCCGGGTTCACTGGGATGAGGTTCACGTGCACCAGCATCCCTCGGCAGAACTCGACGAGTGACTCCAGCTCAGCATCGGAGTCGTTGACCCCGGCGATCAGTGTGTACTCGAGAGACGGCCGGCGCCCCGTCTCCGACGCGTACTCGATCAGCGACTGTCGAAGGGCGCCGACCCCGACGCCTCGAAGCCCCGGCATGAGGCGGTCGCGCGTGGTCTGCACCGCGGAATGCAGCGAGACGGCGAGCGTGAACTGCTCGGGTTCCGTCGCGAAGCGGCGGAGCTGAGCCAACAGCCCACAGGTGGAGACGGTGAGGTGTCGCGCGCCTATCCCGAGCGCATCGGGAGAGTTCAGCAGCCTCAGCGCGCCAAGGACCGCGTCGTAGTTCGCGAACGGCTCGCCTTGACCCATTGCGACGGCGTTCGTGACGCGGCGTCCGAAGTCCCTCGCCACGAGCAGCACCTGCCTGACGATCTCACCGGGCAGAAGGTCTCGCGAGAACCCACCACGGCCGGTGGCGCAGAAGGTGCAGCCCATCGCGCAGCCGGCCTGCGTTGAGAAGCAGACCGTGAGACGCCCCTCATCAGGAAGGCCGACGGTCTCGACAGCCGTCCCGTCGCCGAATCGAACGAGATACTTGCGGGTGCCGTCACTCGACGTCTGCGACGCTTCGATGACGGCGCCGCGCACGATGAACCTCGTCGCGAGGCGCTCGCGCAGCGCCACAGGAAGGTCGGTCATCTCGTCGAAGCTCGCCGCTTCGCGGGCGTAGAGCCACCGAACGACCTGTCGGGCGCGGTATCGCGGCTCGCCCAGAGCGTCCATGGCGGCGGCGATCCCCGTTGAAGTGAGGGCCTCTATCGGCTGCGGCGCGTCTGTCATGTCTTCGTGCTCCGTGTCCTCGTGGGGGCGGGTCCTGGCGTCGATCGGTGCCGGGTGCTGTGCCCGCCGGGTGACCGAGCCTACCAGACCTTCGGAAAGGCGTCTGTCGGAGTGTCGGCGGTCGCCCTCCTCACGTGGGACGGCGTCATCCCCTCACGCGCGACATGGTCGCGTTGCCCGCCCCCCTCCGCTCGCATAGACTGCCTGAAGGTACCCACATCAGGCGGAGGTCGGCATGGACGAGGCGCCCCACTCGCGCGACATGGAGACGGAAGAGGTCACGGTCCCGTCGACGGAGGCCGAGCCGGCGGACGAGGCTCCGACCCCGACGCCTGGAGACGCGGAGGAGACCTCCTTCGACGAGCCGGGGAGCGACGTCGAGGAGACGCTCGCAGCCGACCAGGAGCCCGAGCCTGCTGAGGAGGGGCAGCCGCTGCAGGAGCCGGAGCCGCTCGAGGAGTCGGCAGCCGCCGAGAGTCCCGAGGCTCCTGAAGAGCACCCCGCTCCCGAACTCGTGTTGGAGAGGGAGCCGGAACCCGCGGCGGCAGCGGCCGGTCTCACGCTCGACGACATGGTCGCCGAGATCAAGGAGTCTCAGGGAGCCGAGGAGCCCGCGTCTGGCGAGACGCAGGATGCGGACGGGACCGAGGCCGCTGAAGGTGAGGTCGCTGAGACCGCTGAGTCCGAAGCGGCCGAAGGCGAAGGCGCCGAGGGCGCCACGGAGACTGTCGCCGAAGAGGGCGCCGAGGGCGCCGTCGAGGGTGCCCCCGCGGACGCTGCTGAGGCTGTGGCGACGGTTGAAGAAGCTGCGACCGAGTCCGGGCTGGCACGCGAGCGCATGGACACCCGCGTTCCGTTCTGGGTGTACGGCGGGGTCTGGGTCGTGTTCGCGGGCGCGATGACCTATCTGCTCTGGCCGGTGTCCGCGGGCTTGTTCACCGGTTCGTCACGCTACGCGATCTTCGTCCTCGGAGGGGCCGGGCTCACCGTCATCGGTCTGTTCGTGGGCCTTGCCGCATGGCTCACGGGAAGGTCGGGAGCGAGCACGGAGGAGAAGCAGGGTCTCACGCAGGCGATCCTCCTGAGGACCGCAGGATGGATGACTGTCGGCGTCGTCCTGTGGTGGATCGCGCTCATCGCCCTCGATCTGCATCGCACCGGAGTGATCCGCTAGTCCTCGAAGGGAGTCATCGGAAGATGGACGGCTCGGTCCGACATCGGATCGCGGTGCTCCTCGGCGGTCGCTCAGCCGAGAGGGAGGTCTCGCTCAACACCGGCAGGCAGGTCGTGTCCGCTCTGGAGGAGCGGGGCCACGAGGTCGTGGCGGTGGACACGGGCGAGTCCGGGTTCATCGAGAGTCTTCGCGCGGCGGCGCCCGAGGTCGTGTTCATCTGCCTTCACGGGCGCTTCGGTGAAGATGGGACCGTCCAGGGCCTGCTCGAGCTGCTCGACATGCCCTACGTGGGCTCCGGAGTGCTTGCGAGCGCTCTGGCGATGAACAAGGTGATGAGCAAGAAGCTCTTCGCGATGGAGGGTCTGCCCACACCCGCCGATCTCGTGCTTCGCCGTGGCGAGCCGGTCGACTATGCGGCGATCACCGAAGCACTCGGTCCGCGAACGGTCGTGAAGCCGTCGGGGGAAGGGTCCTCGGTGGGCATGGCCATCGTGCACGATCCCTCGGAGTTGTCCGCCGCGATCGCCAACGCCTTCGAGCACGACGCTCTTGTGCTGGTCGAGCGGTTCGAGGCAGGGATCGAAGTCACCGTGGGTGTCATCGGCAATCGCGATCCGATGGCGCTCCCGACGCTGGAGATCGTTCCGGAGAACGAGTTCTACGACTATGAGTCCAAGTACGTCCCGGGGATGTCGACCCACATCATCCCGGCCAGGGTGAGCGACGAGGCGCGGGCGACGTGTCAGAGCATCGCGGTCGCCGCCCACGTCGCCCTCGGCTGCGCGGGGATGTCCCGGTCCGACACGATCGTCACCCCTGATGGCCACATCCTGCTTCTGGAGACCAATACGATCCCCGGCATGACGGCGACGAGTCTCCTGCCGGATGCCGCGGCCGCGGCCGGCATCACCTTCCCTGATCTCTGCGAGAGGCTCGTGGGACTGGCGCTCGACGACTGGCAGGACAGGCGCGGCTGACTCGCGTCCGATCCCTACAGAGCGGAGTCGCCGGCCGGGCTTTCATCGAGCACGAGTTCGCCGTCGACGAGGTGGCCTGCGAGCGGGAGGTCGACCACGAACGTCGCGCCGCCTCCGGGCGTCTCCTCGACTCGCGCGGACCCGCCATGGTTGCGCGAGATGATGCTGACGATGTAGAGCCCCAACCCGACCCCAGGCCGCTCACTCGTCGTCTCGACGCGGGCGAACCGCTCGAAGATGCGGACGCGTTCGTCCTCCGGCACCCCCGGACCCCGGTCGACGACCGCGACTTGGGCGCGGCCGGCGGCGCACGTGACTCGCACGACGATCGGCTCGGTCTCCGGAGCGTACTTGAAAGCGTTCGTCACCAGGTTGACGAGCACCTGGCGGAGCCTCTTGTCCTCGCCCATCACGACAGGACTGCAGTCGTGCTCCAGCCGCAGGACGCGCTCCGCGTGCGTGGGTCCGAGAGAACCCACGACCTCCTCCACGACCATGAGCAGAGGTAGCGGTGTGAGTTCCGAGGGGGCGAGCAGTTCCTCGGCTCGTGTCGCCGACAGCAGGTCTTCAAGGAGGTCCGCCATGCGTGCTGCGCTGCGCTGCGCCGTGTCGATCGCCCGGTTGCGCGCTTCGTCGGCGAGCGGGGCCCGAAGCAGATCGAGGTAGCCGACCACCACCGACAGAGGTGAGCGCAGATCGTGCGAGACGATCGAGACGATCTCCGCGCGGATCTGCTCCAGGCGCCGCTCCTCCGTGACGTCGCGAGCCGAGAACAGTATCCGGTTGTGCAGGTCGTCCGGATGCCGGACAGCCTGGGCCACGTACCACCGCTCGGCGCGGTCAGCCGAGGTGAGCGCGACCATCGTGGGCTCCTCCAGTGCCCGTTCGAGCAGCTGCAGCGGCGTGATGGACGGGCTGTCCTCGCTGCGGAGATCGATGTCGGCGAGGGCCTCGCCCATCGTCACGCCAAGGAGCATCGGTCGGTCCAAGGCGGTCGCCGCGGCCGGGTTGGCGAGCACGACGCGTCCATCCTCCAGCAGGATCTTGACCTCGGTCGATTCGCTCACGACGACACCGAGCGTCTCCTCCGCGGCCTCCGCGTCCCGGATGGCGTCCTTCAGTTCGGCCTGGCGCGTGCCCAGGTGTTCCAGCAGGTCCTCCACAACTGCTGCGAGCTCTCTCAGCTCGGCCGGCAGCGAGGGATCGTCCACCTCACCGGTGACATAGGGCGCCCCCTCGGCAGCCATGTAGCCCTGCGTCTTCACGCGGTCCACGAGCAAGACGATCGACTCGCGGGTCCTGCGTGTCATCCAGAAGGCGAGACCCGCGCCCGCTGCGGCGGCGAGCGCTCCTGCCAGGATCGAGGTGAACATCACCGTGCGGACCGGAAGGTCGAGAAGCGCCAGCGTCGTGTCGACGCCGATGACGACAGCGGCGGTCACGAACGCGAGCAGGACCATGATGATCGCGAGTCGCCCGCCGATGGTGTCGGGCGCCGGGCCGGGCCCGCGGGGGGTCGGCCGGTTCTGAGATCGTGCCATGCGACGCCCCGTCTCCGACGCGAGGCTCGACCTACCTCGCGCATGTGGTCGCGACAATGGTAGCTATCGCAAGCTCGGATGTGTGAAGTGTCCGCCGGTCGGCGGTCTTCTCAGGGCGTCCGGCGCGCCGATGCCGTCTTCACGATGTCGATCACGGCCGAGGGCAGCAGCGCGGCGATGAGGACGGCCGCCCAGTCCGACACGTTCAGGGCGGTGGTGCTGAACACGGCCTGGAGGGGGGGAGCGTAGATCGCGAGGAGTTGCAGGGCGAGCGAACCCACCAGCGCGAGCAGGAGCCAGCGGTTGCGCAGGGACTCGCTCGAAAGGACGCTGCGCGTCTCAGAACGGAAGCTGAACGAGTACGCGAGCTGTGCGACGACCATCGTGGTGAAGAGCATCGTCTGGGCCTTCTCGGGCCCGTGCCCCGGCATCATCCATGCCGCGTACGCGTAGACGGCGAGCGCCCCGAGCGTGATGAGCGAACCCTGCCACACGACGCGCCATCGGTTGTGCCGCGTGAGGATCCCCTCGTCCGCGGCGCGCGGCGCTCGGCCCATCAGGTCCGCCGCGGGCGGGTCGACGCCGAGCGCGAGGGCGGGCAGTCCGTCGGTGATGAGGTTGACCCACAGCAGCTGGAGCGGCCTCAGCGCCGGGACCGAGGAGAAGAAGGTGGTCGTGAAGACCACGAGCACCTCGGAGATGTTGCAGGTCACCAGGTACAGGATGAACTTGCGAAGGTCTGCGAAGACCGCGCGCCCCTCGTGGACCGCCGCCACGATGGTCGCGAAGTCGTCGTCCGCGAGCACCATGTCCGCCGCCTCACGGCTCACGTCGGTGCCGACGCGCCCCATGGCGACGCCTATATCGGCGCGGGCGAGAGCCGGCGCGTCGTTGACCCCATCGCCCGTCATCGCCACGATCTCGCCTCGGCGCTGGAGAGCTTCCACGATCCGCAGCTTGTGTTCGGGGTCCACGCGAGCGTAGATGCCTATCGACTCCACGCGGCGCAAGAGCTCTGCGTCAGTCATCCGCTGGAGCTCGGCGCCGGTCACGGTCTCCTCGGCGCCGGGCAACCCGATCTTCGCGCCCACCGCCTGCGCGGTCAGCGCGTGGTCGCCTGTGACCATCGCGATCCTGATGCCGGCGCGCAGGCACTCTCTGATGGCAGCCGGCACCTCCGCCCTGGGCGGGTCGAGCATGCCGACGAGCCCGAGGAACACGAGGTCGTGCTCGAGGACCTCACCCTCGTCGGGATCGGCCGGCTCCAGATCCCGGAACGCGAGCGCGAGCACCCGCCAACCTCCAGCGGCCATCGAGTCCGCGCGCGCGGCAGACGCCCCTCGGGCCGCATCGTCGAGAGGGACGGTCACGCCGTGAGACCTCGCGTGGGTGCACAGGCGCAACACGACTCCGGGCGCACCCTTCATGTAGGCGACCCGGCGGCCCGGCCCCGCCTCGTGGACAGTGGTCATCCTCTTGCGGGCGGAGTCGAAGGGCACCTCGCCCAGCCTTCGCGGCCGGGGCCACCCGCTCCCGAGGTGGTCCGCCGCCACGATCAGCGCGGTCTCTGTCGGATCGCCCGCGAGCGTGCCGTCGGCGCTCATGCGCGCGTCGTTGCACGATGCCGCTGCCTGCATCATCAGCTGGAGCTCTCCGCCATCGGGGGGACGGGCGGCTGGTGTCAGCGTCCAGTCGGGAGCAACCGAGACGTCGTCCTCGCCCACGACAAGACGAGTCACAGTCATCTCGTTGCGTGTGAGCGTGCCGGTCTTGTCGGTGCAGATGAAGGTGGTCGAGCCAAGGGTCTCCACCGCGTGCAGACGCCTCACGATCGCGTTTCGCTCGGCCATCCGGCGGACTCCCAGAGATAGAGAGACGGTCACGATGGCCGGCAGGCCCTCGGGGATGGCGGCCACCGCGAGCGAGATGGCGATAAGGAGGGCCAGGGTGACGTGTCCGGCGAACGTCTCGCCCGGCGCGGCGCCCCGAAGGACGCTGACGACGAACACGAGGGCGCATACCGTCAGCACGCCTATGCCGATCCACTTCCCCACCGATCGCAGCTCCCGCTGGAGCGGGGTGGGTTCCTCCACCTGCTCGGCGAGCAGCCGCGCGATGCGGCCCATCTCGGTGCGTCGGCCCGTCCCGGTCACCACGAACCGGCCACGGCCGACGGCCACAGATGTCCCCGAGAACACGAGGTTCGCACGGTCGCCGATGGCCGCCTCCGGGTCCTGCATGGGCTCAACGACCTTGGAAGCGGCCCGGCTCTCTCCGGTGAGCGTGGCCTCGTCGACGCGCAGCGCCGCAGCGGCGAGCAGGCGGCCATCGGCGGGCACCCGGTCGCCCGAGGCCAGGAGGACGACGTCGCCGGGGACGAGAGCGCCCGCGCCGATCCGCGTCTCCACTCCGTCTCGGATCACCGCCGCGGTGGGCGCGGAAAGCTCGTTGAGGGCGGCCATGGCCTGTCCGGCCCTGTACTCCTGAACGAAGCCGAGCACCCCGTTGAGCAGGAGGATCGCCGTGATCGCGATCGCGTCGACGAGCTCGCCCTCGAGCGCGGAGATGGCGACGGCGGCGAAGAGGACCCAGATCATGAAGTCGTTGAACTGCCCGACGAATATCCTCCACGCAGGCGTGACCCGGACGGGCTCGAGCACGTTGGGGCCAAGGTCCGCGAGCCGGCTGGCGGCATCCGCGGAGGTCAGCCCGGCCTCGGCGTCAGAGTGAAGGCCGGCGACGATGGCTGCGGCCTCACGCAGGTGCCACGGCTCCTGACGCGCGTCGTCCCCGTCGCTCACCTTGCGGCCTTGCGGGCACGCTCGGCGCTCGCGGCCAGGTCTCTCCCGGCGGGCGTCCGGGCGAGGCCCCCCATCGCGGTCTCTCGCAAGCTGGGCGGGAGGCTGCGGCCCACCGCTCCCATCGCTGCGGCAACCTGGTCGAACGGGATCGGGAACTCGACACCTGCGAGAGCCATCTCAGCGCCTGCGAGGGCGACCGCCGCCCCCGTAGCGTTGCGCGCGACGCATGGGACCTCCACGAGACCGCCCACCGGATCGCACACGAGTCCCATCTGTCCCTGGAGCGCGAGAGAGGCGGCGTGTCCCGCCTGCGTCGGACTCCCTCCGGCGAGCTCCACCGCCGCGGCTGCCGCCATCGCCGCCCCCGCGCCGACCTCCGCCTGACACCCGCTCGAAGCGCCCGAGAGCGATGCCTTCGACGCGATGACGCCCCCCATCGCCCCGGCGGCAGCGAGGGCGAGCACGACGCGTTCCCGCGGCGCCTTGAGTTTCTCGGCGATCGTGAGCAGGACGCCGGGCAGGACGCCGGAGGCCCCGCCCGTAGGCGCCGCGACGACCCGTCCCATGGCGGCGTTGACCTCGGCCACGGCCAGCGCCGAGGCGATGACCTGCGAGAAGGTGGTCCCCGCGAGCGCCGCCGGCCCTTCGGCGACCCGGCGGGCATCACCGCCCGTGATGCCCGACCTCGAACGTATTTCGCCGCGCATCCCGGAGGCGACCGCGGCCTGCATCACGTCGAGCGCTTCTTCGAGACGGGCGAGCACGGCCTCGCGAGTGGCCCCTGTCTCCTCGCACTCACGGAGGACAGCAGCCTCACCGATGGAGCCGGCTGACCCCGTCGCCCGAAGGATCTCCGCGAAACTTCCGTAGCCCATGTCCCGGGTCCTTCCGCACTCGCGGTACCGGCTGCGCCCGAGCCTTGCGGAGCGCGATGTCGATGGTAGCATCGCGTCCGGCGTTCGGGTCTTGACCCGGGACCGCAACCTTGTTAGTATGTGGCAAGGAAATCGCTTAGTAGATGCTAACCAAGAGGCCGGAGCCCGTCAGCCCGAAGCATGGAGAAGGAGCCGCCGCATGCGCAAGAAGAGCGCTCGCGTGACCGAGGTCTGCGCGGACTGCACTCTTGCGGATGCGTGTGCCGGCCAGCGTCTCCTCGTGCTGGACGTGGGAGACGAGCGCGCCCGCATCACGGCCCTGCGGTTCGGGATGGCGGAGGGCGCGTGCGTTCACTGTGTGACGCGCATCCCGGCCGGCCCCATCGTCCTTCGCAGCGGACGCCAGGAGATCGCTGTCGGGCGTGAGCTCGCCAAGCGCATCTGCGTGCGTCCCATCGCGGACCCGGCGTAGCGGGGCATGGCACGTCGTCCGGCCCTCGCGGCCCCACCTGAGGGCGTCCTCGAGGGCGCGGTCGTTCTGGCCGGGAATCCCAACGTCGGCAAGTCTGTCGTCTTCAACGCTCTGACCGGCGCCTATGTGGACGTCTCCAACTTCCCCGGCACGACCGTCGAGCTCACCCACGGCCTGATGGGCGCCACGGACATCGTGGACACTCCGGGTGTCTACGGCGTCTCCTCCTTCAACGACGAAGAGACCGTCGCACGGGACGTGATCCTCTACGCCGACCGGGTCGTGAACGTCGTCGACGCGGTGCACCTCGAGCGCGATCTCTTCCTCACTCTGCAGCTCGTCGACATGGGTCTGCCCCTTGTGGTCGCCCTCAACATGGCCGACGAGGCGCGACGGGAGGGCGTGGCGGTCGACCGCGACCTGCTGGAGGACCTGCTCGGGGTCCCCGTCGTCGAGACCGTGGCGGTCGACGGCAGCGGCATCGACGAGCTGAAGGCGGCGCTGGCGTCGGCCCGCCCCGGCCACGCCGATCCGGCGCTGATGAAGCCACTCGCGGACGCCGAGGCGCTTGTGGGCACGAGAGCCGAGGCGCTGCTGCTTCTCGAGGGCGACGAAGCGGTCGCCTCGCGTCACGGTGTCGAACCCGGGACGATGCGCGACGAGATCTACACGCACCGCCGCGCGCGCGTCGACGACGTCACCGGACACGTCGTGCACGAGGACATCCGCTCCGCTACCTTCAGGGCGAAGCTCTCCTCGTGGATGATGCATCCTCTGACCGGTATCCCGATGCTCCTGCTGCTCCTCGGTGTGATGTATCTGGTGGTCGGTCAGCTCATCGCCAACAACCTGGTCGGGTTCCTTCAGGGC
>CAIKZH010000058.1 GCA_903831865.1 uncultured Coriobacteriia bacterium | reverse complement strand
GCTCTCAGGATAGTCCACCCTGGTCGCGTCAGGTTCATGCGCTTGTTAGCTTCACGGCGGTAGGTCCCGTGCAACTGCGCGTGCACGCTCGCCACACGCGGTCGCAAGCCGTGGCCGAGATGGGCGAGCCCGACGCGCCGTGCGGATGCACGCTCGCCTGACGCCGCGGGCGCCCGGCACGCCCTGACCCGCGAGCCCGCTCCCGTCGCAGCGCGCTGACATCGCCGAGACGCTTCCGAGCCGGGAGACGCGTGCCGATGTGTGGGCACAATGCTGGTCCGATGTCAGGGCAGACGGAGAGCCGCGTCGGTGGATCGGGACGGACGGCGCGTATGGCGGCTCTCTCGGGCAGACGCTTCCGTTGAAGCTAACGCTATGCGCATGAGCTGCGGTCGCGAGCTCACTGGTCGAGTCTACCTCTCGCCGTCAGCTCCATGCGCCTGTTAGCTTCACGGCTCCTGGTCTCGCACACGGGCGACCGCACGCTCGCCACACGACCCGCAGGCCGGAGCAGGTTGGGCGAGCCCGACGACCCAGCACACCATCTTGCACGCTCGCCGCCGAAAGTCGCGAAGCCGCAAGAACACCGGGCGAGCCCGACGACTGAGCCACGCATCTCAGATGAGACACCGAGCCGCCGTACTATCGCCGCTGCCTTCACCCGCTTGGCCGAGAAGATCGCAGACGGAGAGTCCGCCCGATACCACCGAAGTTGGATGCACGCGGTGGCGGCTCTCACGCACAGCAGCGACCGTTGAAGCTAACGTGTTAGGCATGAGCGGCGGCCCATGCCTCGCATCAGTCTAGCGCTGACGCCGTCCGCTCGATGCCTTTGTTAGGGCGCTTCAGCCTCATCAGTCTCAACCTGAACACGCCCAAACACCTTGGCCAGCAGAAGAAATGCGATGGCTCCGGCTGCCCCCCAGCCGAGAATGCCGATGATGACGCCCTGTTCAGGTGAAACCGCAAGCCAAATCAAACCCGCGAGACACAGGGCACCACTCAGGATCATCACAGCGCGTAGTGCGTTTCTGAGTCTGTCCCCACCGAACACCTGTGCCGCCACAAGCATCGATATCCCGAAGAACCAGTCCCAGACGAAGTTGTCCAAGATGAATGCGGGAACCGGCCACTTGCAGGGGAGGAACACGGCGCGCCACGACTCCGAGAACAACTCTGGCTGACTACTCACGAGCAGGAGCATGAAGTTGATGCAGGAGGTGATGGCCACGCAAGCGATCATGAAGGCGAGAGCCGCGAGGGCATGCGCCTTGCGCAGAGGTGAGGCATAGGCGTGCACTGCGACCATCGAGAGCACCAGGAACGGCCCCATCACGACGACCAGCAGTGCCATGATCGAGAGATAGGGCCCGCTCTCGACAGGCCTCCCCTGTGATGCGAGAGCGAGCCCCGAAACGATCGCGTAGACCTCGACCACGATGAAGGCCATCCACGCAGCGGCAATTCCGAAACGCCTCGCGCGTACAGCGAAAGTCGGATCCGGGGTGAGCTCGGGACTCGCCATGCTCGGTGCCCCCTTGTCGCCCTAACGTCTTGGCTATGAGCGGCGGTCGCGAG
>CAIKZH010000057.1 GCA_903831865.1 uncultured Coriobacteriia bacterium | reverse complement strand
GTGGCCATCGCGCTGGCCGCAGGTGTGCCCCCTTCACGCATCCAGGTGCATGGCAACAACAAGACGATCCTTGAGATCGAGGAGGCCGTGGAGGCGAGAGTCGACCGCCTCGTCGCCGACTCGCTGCTCGAGCTCGATCGCATCAGCGGGACCGCGTCGGCGCACGGGCTCGTCCAGCCCGTGCTGCTGCGCATCACGCCGGGCATCAGGCCGGACACCCACGGCTACATCCAGACCGGCCAGGAGGACAGCAAGTTCGGCTTCGGTCTGAACCACGGTCTGGCCATGGAGGCGGTCCGGCATGCGGTCGCACTTCCCGGCGTTCGGTTCGCCGGGCTGCACATGCACATCGGGTCGCAGATCTTCGCCCTGCAGAGCTACAGCAGGGCCATCGAGGTCATGGTGGACTTCATGCGGCAGGTCCGTGATGAGACAGGCGAGGAGGTCGGCGACCTCGACGTGGGCGGCGGTATCGGGATCAAGTACGGGCTGGCCGATGAGCCGTCGACGATCGAGCAGTTCGGCAAGGTGGTCGTGGACGGCATCAAGGCGGAGTGCGAGGTCAACGGCCTGCCGGTCCCGCGCATCCTCATCGAACCGGGTCGCGCGGTCGTCGCGAACGCGGGCGTCACCCTGTACACGGTCGGAACCATCAAGGAGGTGCCCGGGATCCGTACGTACGTCGCCGTCGACGGCGGGATGACGGACAACATCCGTCCCGCGCTCTACGGAGCGCGCTACGAGTGCCTTGTCGCGAATCGCGCGGACCGGCCGCGTACCGAGGTCGTCACCGTCGCGGGCAAGCACTGCGAGACGGGCGATCTCATCGCGCGGGACGTCCCGATCCAGCAGGTGGAGACCGGCGACGTGCTGTGCGTGTGCGCGACCGGCGCCTACTGCCAATCGATGGCGAGCAACTACAACAAGCAGGTGCGCCCCGGCGTCGTCTTCGTGCGAGAGGGTCTGGCGCGGCCCGTCGTGCGCCGCGAGACCTACGACGATCTGCTCTCCTGCGACCTGGGCTGAGCGCGCGCGTCTCGGGTCCCCACCGGCTCCTGCGGTATAATCCGGCGCGTCCGCGGTGCTCGTCGCGGCGTCCCCTTCTCGCTTCGCACCAGCGGCTCTCTCGACCCGGCGGCACGGAAGGACGGCAGTCATGCGCACCATCGGCGTCGGCCTCATCGGCCTCGGCACGGTCGGCTCGGGAGTGGTCGAGATCCTCAAACGGCACCGCGAGGACTTCGCGCGCCGCGCCGACGTGGACATCGACCTCGTTCGTTTCGCGGACCGCGACCCGGCGCGCGCCGAGGCGCTCGGCCTGCCGATGGACCGCTTCACCGACCAGGCGACCGAGCTGATCGCGGACCCGGCCGTCGACATCGTGATCGAGCTGGTCGGCGGGACCGGGGTGGCCAAGGACTTCGTGCTCTCGGCGCTGCGCGCCGGCAAGTCTGTCGTCACAGCGAACAAGGCGCTCATGGCCTCCTCGGGTCAGGAGGTCATGGAGTCGGCGGCGGCTGCAGGCGTCGACATCGCTTTCGAGGCCTCGGTCGGTGGCGGCATCCCCATCATCGGTCCGCTCAAGCACTCCCTCGTCTCGAACGAGATCGTCTCCGTGGTCGGCATCGTCAACGGGACGACCAACTACATGCTCACTCGGATGACGGACGACGGCCTGGATTACGCCTCTGCGCTGGCCGAGGCGCAGGAGCGCGGCTTCGCCGAGGCCGATCCCACGGCGGATGTCGACGGGCTGGACGCGGCCGCCAAGATCGCGATCCTCGCATCGATCGCTTTCAACTCGCGGGTGACGGTCGACCGGGTGCCCGTCGAGGGCATCCGCGGGATCACCACCGCCGACATCGCCTACGCCGCCGAGATGGGTCTCGCGATCAAGCTCGTGGCGATCGCGCGACGAACAGAGACCGGCATCGACGTGCGCGTACATCCCACGATGATCCCGGTCGCGCATCCCCTGGCGAACGTGAGCGGTGTCTACAACGCCATCTACGTGACCGGCGACGCGGTGGGGGAGACCATGTTCTTCGGTGAGGGCGCCGGTTCTCTCCCCGCGGCGTCGGCCGTGGTCGGGGATGTCATCGAGGTGGCGCGCCACATCCGGTCGGGCTGCCTGAACCTTGTCGGCTGCACCTGCAACGAACAGCTCAAAGTGAGAGACATCGCCAGCCTCGAGACGTCCTTCTTCATCCGTTTCATCGTCGCCGACCGCCCCGGTGTCCTGGCGGCGGTGGCCTCCAGCTTCGGCGAGCATGGGGTGTCGATCGCCTCGGTCATCCAGAAGCGCGTGTGCGATTCCGGTGACGTCGAACTGGTGTACGTGACGCACAGGGCGACGGAGGCCTCGGTGCGGACCGCGCTGGCGGAGATCGGTCTGCTCGACGTCGTGACCGAGGTCGCGTCGGTCATCCACGTCGAGGAGCTGTGAGGTCGCAGAGGTGAGCGTGAGGGTCCGCGTTCCCGCATCGACGGCCAACATCGGGTCCGGCTACGACTCGTTCGGCCTCGCTCTCTCGCTCTACAACACCGTCGCGGCGGAGATCGCTCCTGAGGGGACCTGGTCGGTGCAGGTCATCGGCGAAGGGTCCGCTCGGGTCAGGGGCCCGGACAACCTGGTGGCCGTCAGCATGCGCAGGCTCTTCCACGAAGCGGGTTGCGGTGCGGGCGCCCGTCTCACGTGCGAGAACAACGTCCCGTTCGGACGAGGTCTCGGCTCGAGTTCGGCGGCCATCGTGGGCGGCCTGGTCGCGGCGAACGCGCTCGTCGACCGTCCCTTGGATGCGGACGCACTCTTCCGTCTCGCGGCGGAGCTCGAAGGGCACCCCGACAACGTCGCCGCCGCGCTGCTCGGGGGCTTCACCATCTGCTGGGCGGAGAAGGGGACCGCGCGGGTGGCTCACCTGGAGCCGGCGCTGGGGCTCGCCACCGTGTGCGTCGTCAGTGACGCGCGGCTGTCGACCAGGCGAGCGCGCTCGCTGCTCCCCGACGAAGTGCCTCACCGGGATGCGGCCTACGACGTGGGACGCGCCGGTCTGCTCGCCGCTGGCATCGCTCTCGGCCGTGCGGACCTCGTGAGACCGGGCATGAACGATCGCCTGCACGAGCCGTATCGGGCGACGGCCGTCACCGACCTCGTCGTGGTGGAGGAGGCCCTGTTGGCAGCGGGCGCCGACGGGGCGTCGCTGTCGGGGGCGGGACCGAGCGTGATCGGCCTCGTGACGGGCGCTGACGACGCCGAGGCGCTCGCCCGCGCCGAGGAGGTGGCGCGGCGCGCGGAGACCCTGCTTCGGGGGGTCGCCGGTCGCCGGGTGCCCCAGGCCGTCGCCATCGATCGGCGGGGCGCGGTCGCCATCGGGTAGGTTCTGCTCTGAACCGGCCCGCTCGGGTCGGGTCCTGGTGTGAAGAGGCGACGGGGGGCGGCTGTCATGTCGGCTTCGAAGCCGGTGGTCATCGCGCAGGTGTCCGACCTGCACTGCGGATCCATCCACTACCGCCCGCAGGTCGCCCGTCAGGTGGTGCAGGAGGTCAACGCCCTGGCGCCTGACGTGGTCGCGATCACAGGCGACCTCACCGACATGGGCTACCGCGATGACTACGCCACGGCGCGGGAGGTCGTGGACTCGCTCGCCTGCCCACGGAAGGTGATCATCCCGGGTAACCACGATGTCCGCAATGTCGGCGAAGTCCATTTCGAGAGCTCGTTCGGACCGCGGGTCGCGGAGATCGCTCTCGACGGTGTGCGCATCCTGGGTGTCGACTCGTCGCAGCCCGATCTCGACGGCGGCAAGGTCGGTCGAGAGGGCTACCGGTTCATCGAGGACCGATTCGGCGACCCGGAGGAGTTCAAGATCCTCGCCATGCACCACCATCTGGTCTCCGTTCCCGGCACCGGCCGCGAGCGCAACGTCGTCGACGACGCGGGAGACCTGCTTCGGGTGCTCTCCGCGAACGGGACGGACCTGGTGCTCTGCGGCCACAAGCACGTGCCCAATGTCTGGCGCCTCGAGGACATGTTCATCGTCAACGCGGGCACGGCGTGCTCCCTCAAGCTTCGGGGCAGAGGAGAGCCCTGCTACAACGTGCTCGAGGTCTTTCCGGACCGCGTGCGGGTGACTCTGTGCTATCCCTTCGGGGCCAAGGAGGTCGTGGCTGACTTCCGCAAGGCTCATCGCCACGTCTGCAGGTGGCGGCCCACCCAGGACGTGGGAGGGGAACCGACCGGATGAGCAGGGTCATCGCGCTGATCGACGGCGAGCACTACGCACCGGTCGTGCGCGCTGCGCTGGAGCGCCTGGCCTCAGAGCACGAGGTCCTCGCCGCAGTCTTCGCGGGCGGCACAGAGAAGCTGGGCGAGGGGCCGAGCGAGGACATCGGCATCCCCGTGGTGCGCGCCGACACTGTCGACGAGGCGCTTCTCCATGCGATCGGGAGCTGGCGCCCCGACGCGGTGATCGACCTCTCCGACGAGCCGGTCGTGACCAGCGCCGATCGCTTCCGGCTCGCCGGGCTGGCGCTGCGGGCGGGCGTCTCGTACTCGGGCGCCGATTTCGCGTTCACGCCCGCCCTCTTGGGCGAGGCGACCGTGACACCGGTGCTCGCGATCACAGGGACGGGCAAGCGAGTGGGAAAGACCGCCGTGTCCGCACACGCGGCGAGGACGCTCACCGCGGACGGCACGCGCGTGGCCGTCGTCGCCATGGGGCGAGGCGGACCGGAGGAGCCGGAGCTCATCCGCGGCGACGAGGTCGCCCTCACCACCGCCGACCTTCTGGCCTTCGCTCGGGCCGGCGCTCACGCGGCCTCCGACTGCTACGAGGACGCCGTCATGAGCCGGGTGGCCACCGTGGGTTGTCGGCGCTGCGGCGGCGGAATGGCCGGCGCGACCTTCTTCAGCAACGTGGTGGAGGGCGCGCGGCTCGCGGACGCGCTCGCCAAGGACCTGCTGCTCTTCGAGGGGTCCGGGGCGTCGTTGCCTCCCGTGCCCTGCGACGGCGAGTTGCTCGTGGTCGGCGCCTCGCAGGGTCCGGAATATGTGACCCGCTACTTCGGGCCGATGCGACTCGCCCGGGCGGACGCCGTGGTCATCACGGGCGCGGAGGAGGCGCTCGCGAGACCCGACGCCACGGCGGCGCTGGTCGAGGCGGTGCGCTCCTGCCGCCCCGGCGTGCCGATCTGTCTCGTCACGATGCGCCCCAGACCGATCGAGCCGGTGGCGGGAGCGCGCGTCTTCTATGCGACGACCGCTCCGCCCGCGCTGCTCCCGGTGCTCGTGGCGCATCTCGAGTCCGTGCACGGGTGCCGCGTCGTCGGCGCGAGCGCGAACCTCTCGGATCGCGCCGGACTGCGGCGCGACCTCGATGATGCCGGCGCCACCTACGACCTGCTGCTGACGGAGCTCAAGGCGGCGGCGGTGGATCTCGTGGCCGCGGAAGGCGAGCGACTCGGCGTGCGCACTGTGTTCGCGGACAACGTGCCGCAGGACGTCGGCGGGGCGCCGATCGAGGACACCATACGGACCGTGGCCCGTCTGGCCGTGGAGCGCGGCGGGGAGAGGGGGCACGATGGTTGCTGAGAGTTCGGCGGTGGGTCCGATCATCATCTCGGATGAGGTCCATGGACTGCCGTTCAGCAAGGGACTCACCGCGCAATCGTTCATGGCGACAGGTCTGCCACCGAGTCGCGCCTACGCTGTGGCCTCCGCGGTGGAATCGGCGATACGGGCTCGCGGCAGCCAGCGCATCTCGTCTGCGGAGCTTCGAGAGGTGGAGGCTCGCACACTGCGCGAGTCGGCGGGCGACGTGTACGCCCGGCGCTATGAGCACTTCGCGGAGCTGTCCAATCTCGATCCTCCGCTGATCGTCCTCATCGGGGGCACGACCGGCGTCGGCAAGTCGACCGTCGCCACGGAGATCGCTCACCGTCTGGGCATCACGCGCATCGTGTCGACGGATTCCATTCGACAGGTGATGCGTGGTATCTTCTCCCGGGACCTCATGCCGGCGATCTACGAATCGTCGTTCTCCGCTTGGCGCGGACTGCGGGTCCCGGTCCCACAAGGCGCGAACCCGCTCATCGTGGGGTTCCGCGAACAGACCGCCGTCGTCGCGACGGGGATCGTCTCCCTCATCGAACGCGCCGTGATCGAAGGCGTGAGCATGATCGTCGAGGGGATCCACCTTGTACCCGGCTACATCGAGCCCTCGCAGTTCGAGGGCGCTCGGGTCGTCCAGCTGGTGATCGCGGTGGATGACGAGGAAGCGCACCGGAGCCACTTCTACATACGGGACGTGCGTACCGAGGGCAGACGCGCATTCGAGAAGTACAAGGCGAACTTCGACAACATCCGGCAGCTGGGGAGCTACATCGAGGGTCTCGCACACGAGCATGGGACGCCGATCGTGCACAGTCTCGAACTCGACGCGACCGTGGCCCAGACGCTGGAGTGGATCGTGTCGGAGGTGACCGGCGAGCCGGGTCCAAAGACGGCGCGCATCGAACCGAAGGACAGCCCGGGGACAGAGGAAGGGACAGACGCATGAAGTTCTTCCTGGACACAGCGAACCTCGCGGACATCGAGGAGGCTGCATCCTGGGGCGTGCTCGCGGGGGTGACCACGAACCCCACGCTGTATGCGCGCGAAGGAGGCAAGCTCGCCGACTTCCACTCCCACCTGAAGCGCATCTGCGACATCGTCCCCGGTCCGGTGAGCGGGGAGACCGTCAGCCTCGACCGGGACGGCATCGTCCGCGAAGGCGAGGAGCTCGCCGCCATCGCGCCCAACATCATCGTCAAGGTGCCCGTCATGCCGGAGGGCCTGGCGGCCACCAAGTGCCTGTCCGACCGCGGCATCAAGGTGAACATGACCCTGTGCTTCACCGTGCCGCAGGCGCTGCTCTCCGCCCGCGCGGGCGCGAGCTACATCAGCCCGTTCGTAGGCAGGTTCGACGACATCTCCGAGGACGGCATCGAGCGTCTCGCTGACACCGTGCAGTCCATCTCCAACTACGATTTCGGCCACGAAGTGGAAGTCATAGCCGCCTCCGTGCGCTCCGCGAACCACGTCGTCAAGGCGGCGCTCATCGGCGCCGATATCGCCACTGTTCCGTTCGCCGTGCTGAAGAACCTCGTCAAGCACCCGCTGACCGATCGCGGGCTCGAGTCGTTCCTCGCCGACTGGGAGAAGGTCAAGAACTCATGAGCGCACGCCCCCGCAAGCGCGGTCGCCGTGGAGGAGGAGGGCCCGGCGAGGCACCGCCTCAGCCCTCCGTCACGCGAGCCGACCTCGAACCGAAGACCGTCACCGAGCTGAAGGCGATAGGCGCCGAGCTGGGCCTCGATCTCAAGGCCGTCCGCAAGAAGGACGAGCTCATCGACGCGGTGCTCGAAGCCAAGGTGAAGGCCGAAGGCTTCGTCGAGGTCGAAGGCATCCTCGACGTGCTGCCGGAGGGCTACGGCTTCCTCCGTACCAGCGGCTACCTGCCCGGCGACAACGACGTCTACGTGCCGATGTCGAGCATCAGGCGCCACGAGCTGCGCCGCGGCGACATGATCCGCGGCCAGGTCCGACCGCCCAAGGAGTCTGAGAAGTACGCCGCGCTGCAGAAGCTCGACTCCATCAACGGCAAGGACCCCGAACAGAATCGGGGCCGCAAGGACTTCCGCGATCTCACGCCGATCTACCCGGATGAGAAGTTCAAGATGGAGTGGAGTCCCGAGGCGCTGACGGCGCGGATCATCGATCTCGTGGCGCCGATCGGCAAGGGTCAGCGCGGGTTGATCGTCTCGCCGCCGAAGGCGGGCAAGACCACCGTGCTCAAGGACATCGCCGCGGCCATCCATGCGAACAATCCCGAGGCGTACCTCATGTGCCTGCTCGTCGACGAGCGGCCCGAGGAAGTCACGGACATGGAGCGCTCCATCCACGGCGAGGTGCTCTCGTCCACCTTCGACATGCCGTCCGACAACCACATCGCGGTCGCGGAACTCTGCATCGAGCGAGCCAAGCGACTGACAGAGAGCGGCTACGACGTCGTCATCCTGCTCGACTCGATCACCCGTCTCGGTCGCGCCTACAACCTCGCGAGTCCCGCATCGGGCCGCATCCTCTCCGGCGGCGTCGACTCCACGGCGCTCTACCCGCCGAAGAAGTTCTTCGGCGCCGCTCGCAACATCGAAGGCGGCGGCTCGCTGACCATCATCGCCACGGCCCTCGTGGAGACCGGCTCCAAGATGGACGAGGTCATCTTCGAGGAGTTCAAGGGCACCGGCAACATGGAGCTGCGGCTCGATCGGCGCCTGGCGGACAAGCGCATCTTCCCGGCGATCGATGTCGTGACCTCCGGCACCCGCAAGGAGGAGCTCCTGCTCGATCCGGTCGAGGCGCCCTACATCTGGAAGCTCCGCCGCGTGCTGCACTCGCTGGACTCCTCGGCAGCCATCGAGCTGCTGATCGACCGGCTGCGCAAGACGAAGTCCAACCGCGAGTTCCTCGCGGCCATCAGCAAGGCGCGCACGAACGGCGACTAGCGCTCGCGGCCCGTCGTCGCTCCAGGAATGCAACAAGACCCCGGGAGCTCCCGGGGTCTTGTTCGTCGTCGCGCCTGCTGGTCGCCGGGCCTAGCGGTTACCCGCCCTGCCCCGACCTCCGCGCCTCGCGTGGCGCTGACCTGAGCCTGCGGCCGGCTTCTGCTGCACCCTGGCAGCCACGGTCGCGCGGTCGGCCCTGGGGATGACCCGATCGCTCGAGTAGACGAAGCCTGCGAGGTCCTCGCACGCGATGGCGGACCCCAGCATCTTCTCGATGTCGCGCAGAGTGTCGTGCTCATCGGGAGCGAGAAGAGTGAACGCCGCACCGCTCTTGCCGGCACGCGCTGTGCGGCCGATGCGGTGGACGTACGCCTCGGGCGTGTTCGGGATGTCGAAGTTGATGACATGGCTGATGCCGTCGACGTCGATGCCGCGGGCCACGATGTCTGTGGCGACGAGCACGCGGCAGCGGCCGCGCTTGAACTCGTCCAGCGCCTTCACGCGCTGCGACTGACTGCGGTTGCCGTGGATCGCCTCGCTGCGCACACCCGCGCGGTCGAGCGTGTGGGCGACACGGTCGGCGCGATGCTTCGTGCGGGTGAAGACGAGCACGCGCTCAAGGCTGTGGTGCTGGATGAGCCGCACCAGGAGGTCGTTCTTCTGCGTGCCCGAGACCGGGTAGAGCGACTGCCGGATGGCCCCGATGGGCGTGTTCGGAGGCGCCACGTCGATGCGGGCCGGGTTCTTCAGCGTATCGCCGATGACGTTGAGCACCTGTGCTGACATGGTGGCCGAGAACAGGAGCGTCTGCCGATCCGTGGGCAGGTGGGAGATGATGCGGCGCACGTCGGGCCAGAACCCCTGGTCGAGCATCCGGTCCGCCTCGTCCAGAACGAGCACCTCGACGCGGCTGAGGTCGACGTGGCCTCTGTTGATGATGTCGAGGAGGCGCCCCGGAGTGGCGACGACGACGTCGGCTCCACGGGAGATCGCGGCGCGCTGCGGCTCGTAGCCGACGCCTCCGTACACGGCGGCGGTGCGATGACCGGTGGAGCGGCCGACCGTCTTCGCGACCTGCTCTATCTGCAGGGCGAGCTCGCGGGTCGGTGTGACCACGAGCGCGCGCGGACCGCCCGGTCCCCTGCGGATCAGCTGCATGAGAGGCAGCACGAACGCCGCGGTCTTGCCGGTGCCGGTCTGTGCGCACCCCACCACGTCGCGTCCGGCGAGGACGAGCGGGATCACCTCATGCTGGATGGGCGTGGCTTCGGTGTAGTGCATCGCGGCCACGGCCTGCAACAGGCGTGGCTCTAGACCCAGGTTGTCGAAACTCAAGAGGAACGGCTCCTTCGCTGGCGTCGCTCGCGCGACGCCTCATATGGCAGACGCGATGCGATCCGTCGGGCCACATGAGTGAGCGAAGGACGACCGGGTCTTGGATGTCCACGGGCGATGGCGGGTGCGCCGAACAGCTGACGCGCTGCGCGATAGCTCGTGACGGGAGCTTGGGCGCACGCCCAAGCGACTCACATGATACCGCATTCGGCCGCCCGGCGGGCGGAGGCGGCCGCCCGTCGGGCGGATCTGCTGCCAACGACAGCGAAACGAGTGGCTGGCCCGCCGGGCGGCGTGGCTTGCGGAGGACCGCGTCTTGCTTGAAGCGGTTTGCCGAGCGCGACCCCACCGTGCTAGGCTTCGTCCGCTCAACCGCGCCCGGTCGGAAACCGTGCGCAGCCAGGAGAGGAAACGAAACGATGCGTGAGAAGATCCACCCCGACTACGTCGAGGCCACAGTCCACTGCTCATGTGGCAACACCTTCAAGACCCGCTCCACCAAGTCCGAGCTCCATGTGGAGCTCTGCGACCTGTGCCACCCCTTCTACACGGGGCAGCAGAAGTTCGTCGACACCGGAGGTCGCGTCCAGCGGTTCGGTGACAAGTTCGGCTCGGCCGCTGAGGACGTCCTCGCTCGCGAGAACGCCCAGAAGCAGGCCCGCCAGAAGGCGCACGAGGAGTCGCTCGCTGCTTCGCGTGCCGCTCGTGAGAAGCGCGAGCGCGACGCCGCGGACGCCGCGGAGAAGGCAGCGGCTCGCGCCCCGAAGGCAGAGGCTCCCGCTCCCGTCGCACCGGTCACCGAGGCTCCCGTCGAAGAGGCTCCACAGGAGCCGACCGTCGCGCCGGAAGAGACCAAGGACAGCGCCGAGTAGTCGCCGTCAGCTTGCTATGATGGGAAGGCGGGACCGCACTCGGTCCCGCCTTCCCGCGTTCGAACAGGCGGCACGCATGGACGTCCGGCTTCTCTACCACACTCCCGACCCCGAGAGGGCCGTCGCAGCCGCCGCGCGGCTGTGCTACGCGCCGGTCGGTGCTGGTGAGTTGCTCGACACCATGAGCCAGGAGGCCGTCCGCCGAGTCCTGCGCACGATCATCACCTCCGGACACACGTCCGCGCTCGAGCATGCGAGCTTCACCTTCGCGATCGACGGCGTGTCGCGGACCACGACGCACCAACTCGTGCGTCATCGCCTGGCGAGCTACAACCAGCAGTCGCAGCGATACGTCGCGTTCAAGGAGCCCGCGTTCGTCGTGCCGCCGCAGATCGCGGCGGACCCTGAGCTGCTGGCGGTGTTCGACGCGGCCTGTCGCGCCTCCTTCGAGGCCTACGGTGCGCTTCTCGACGCCGGAGTCGCGGCGGAGGATGCCCGCTACGTGCTTCCCAACGCGGCGGAGAGCCGGATCGTCGTCACCATGAACATCCGCGAGCTCCTGCACTTCTTCGAGCTGCGCTGCTGCAAGCGGGCGCAGTGGGAGATCCGTGACCTTGCGCTGCGGATGCTCGACCTGGTCGAGGCGACCGCGCCGTACGTGTTCCTTGACGCCGGAGCGTCATGTCGTCGCGGCGCATGCCGCGAGGGCGCCATGACGTGCGGCGACCCCTATCCGAGAGCTGGCGCACGTGACTGAAGAAACGGGCATCACCGAAGACTCCGAGGCCGGTACGGCGGCTGCGGTCACGCCGTCGCCCGTCGCGCCGGCGCTCTCCGACGAGGAGGTCGATCACCTGCTCGCGCAGCCGGTGACCCACACCCATATCGGCGGGCAAGCGCTTCTGGAAGGCGTGATGATGCGTGGCCGCACCAACTGGGCGGTCGCGGTGCGCAGAGCGGACGGCTCTCTCCACGTGGAGGCTCACGACCTTCCTGCTTCCTCGAAGCGGGCGTGGCTCAAGTGGCCCGTCGTGCGCGGCGTCTGGGGCCTCTACGAGACGCTCGCCCTCACGATGAGGGCGTTCGGCATCGCGGCGTCGCTCGCCGGCGCTTCCGAGGAGGAGCAGCTCACGTCCACGGAGATCGGGTGGACGATGGTCCTGGGCGTCGTGCTTGCTGTGGCGACCTTCATCGTGGCGCCCGCGCTGCTCACGAACTTGATCGTCGGCTCGTCGGCGAAGGCGAACCCGATCGTGTGGAACGTCGGCGACGGGGTCGTGAGGCTGCTGGTCTTCCTTCTCTACATCTGGGCGATCGGCTTCATGCCGGACATCAGGCGCGTCTTCGGCTATCACGGCGCCGAGCACAAGTCCATCCACGCATTCGAGCACGGCCTGCCGCTCGAGCCGCGCTACGTCCAGCGGTTCAGCACGCAGCACGTGCGCTGCGGCACCGCGTTCCTGCTCATGGTGATGGTCATCTCGATCCTCGTGTTCTCGCTTGTGCCGGGCAAGGAGATCCTCGCTTTCTGGGGCGTCACGAGCGGCGCCGCCGTCGTGGCCTTCAACATCGGAGTGCGCATCGTGCTTCTGCCGCTCGTCGTCGGACTCGCGTACGAGGTGACCGTCAAATGGGCGGGTAACCACTCCGAGAACGGGTTCGTGAAGGTGCTCCTGTGGCCAGGGATGCAGCTGCAGCGGCTGACGACGCGCGAGCCCGATGACTCGATGGTCGAGGTCGCCGTGACGGCCCTGCAGGCCGTCGCTGCGAGAGAGGCGGCTGCGGCCGATGCGTGAGAGGCTGCAGCAGGTCCTGACGGTGTTCGAGGAGCTGACCGCGCGCCTCGCGCAGCCGGACGTCTTTGACGACCAGAAGGAGTACACCCGACTCGCCAAGGAGCAGCGCTCGCAGGCGCCTCTCGCGGAGAAGGCGAGGGTCTACCTCGGCCTGTGCGATGAGCTCGAGTCCGCCCGCGAGATGCTCCACGCCGAGACGGACGCGGATCTCAAGGAGATGGCCGCGCAGGAGATCAGGTCTTTAGAGGAGCGCGTCCCGAAGCTGGAAGAGGACATCAAGCTCCTCATGCTCCCGGAGGACCCCAACGACGACCGCGACATCATCGTCGAGATCCGCGCGGGTGCCGGCGGCGACGAGGCGGCCATCTTCGCGGGTGACCTCTACCGCATGTACGTGCGCTACGCCGAGCTGAAGCGCTGGAAGGTGGAGGAGATCGACAGCAGCCAGTCGGACAGCGGGGGGTTCAAGGAGGTCTCCTTCCGTGTGAGGGGCGTGAAGGTGTACTCCCACATGAAGTTCGAGTCGGGGGTTCACCGTGTCCAGCGAGTGCCCGCCACGGAGTCCCAGGGTCGGATCCACACGTCGACCGCGACCGTCGCCGTGCTGCCCGAGGCCGACGAGGTCGAGGTCGCCGTGAACGCGGGAGACCTCCGCATAGACGTCTACCGCTCCAGCGGGCCGGGCGGTCAGTCGGTCAACACCACGGACTCGGCGGTGCGGATCACCCATCTGCCCACCGGGCTGGTCGTGCAGTCCCAGAACCAGAAGAGCCAGCTGCAGAACAAGGAGGAGGCGATGCGCGTGCTGCGCGCCCGCCTCTACGAGGCCGAACTCGATCGGCAGCAGGCCGAACTCGGCGCACAGCGGCGAAGCCAGATCGGTTCCGGCGACCGCAGCGAGAAGATCCGCACCTACAACTACCCGCAGGACAGGGTGACCGACCACCGCATCGGGCTCACCGTGCACAACATCCCGGCGATCATGAGCGGGGAGATCGACCCCGTCGTCGAGGCCCTCGCCGCGGCCGATCGAGCCGAGCGGCTCCAGGTCGGGGTCTGACGTGGCGGCCGCGGGGTCCATCCAGCGCGAGGAGCGCACATGGACGGTCCTCGAGGCCCTCGACTGGACGCGCGCCTACCTCGCCGAGAAGAACGACGAGCATCCCCGTCTCTCCGCGGAGTGGCTCCTCTCCGCTGCGACCGGCCTCAGCCGGATCGAACAGTACGCCTACCACGACCGTCCCCTGACTCTGGAAGAGCGCGCGGCGCTCCGCGAAGGGGTCGCCAGGAGGGCGAAAGGCGAGCCTCTTCAGTACGTGACCGGCGAGGTCCCCTTCCGACATCTTGTCCTGCGCATCGTCCCCGGTGTCTTCATACCGCGGCCCGAGACGGAGGTGCTCGTCGAGGCGGTGCTCCGGCACCTCGACGACTCTGCGGTGGCTGAGCCCGTCGTCGTGGATCTGTGCACGGGCTCGGGGGCTGTCGCTCTGGCGATCGCGCAGGAGCGTCCGACCGCTCGCGTCTGGGCAACGGAGATCACGCCGCAGGGCGCCGCCCTGGCGCGCGACAACGCCGAGCGCGCGGGCGTCGCCGACCGCGTCACGGTGCTTGAAGGCGACCTCTTCGCGCCCGTTCCGGCTGAACTGCGAGGGCGCATGGATGTCGTCGTGGCCAACCCTCCCTACATCCCGACCAAGGACCTCGCTGCTCTGCCCTTGGAGGTGGCGGCCTTCGAGCCGACGGGCGCCCTGGACGGCGGTCCGTGCGGCATGGACGTGATCGAGCGCATCATGAGCGAGGCGCGTGAGTGGCTCGCGCCGCGCGGAGCGCTGGCGATCGAGACCGACGCCGCGCGCGTGAGGGACGCTGCGAGCGCCATGAGTGCGTGGTATGAGTGCGTCAGCGTGGGGCAGGACCTCACTGGACGAGACCGCATCGCGATCGGCACAAGACGGGAGGCTTGAGTGCGATGAGCAAGGTCATCCACATCGATCCGGAGGCACCATCCGCAGAGGCGATAAACCTCGCGGCGTCGGTGCTGAGGGAGGGCGGGATCGTGGTCTTTCCGACCGAGACCGTCTACGGCATCGGGGCCGCCGCGAGTTCATGCATCGGTCCGGAGGAGATCATCGACATCAAGATGCGTCCGGCTTCCAAGCCCCTCCCGTGGCTGGTTGAGGCCGAGGAGGCGCTGGACACCTACGGTGTCGACGTACCCGAGTACGCCCACCGTCTTGCAAAGCGCTTCTGGCCGGGGCCTCTCTCGCTCGTGGTCAAGGCGTCGGGCAAGGTGGGCAAGGACTTCGCTGACTCACGGGGGACGGTCGCGCTGCGCTCGCCCGACCATGAGGTCGTGAGGGAACTCCTGACCGCGGTGGGCAGCCCGATCATCACCACTTCCGCGAACACATCGGGAAGGCCGTCGGTCGCCTCGTTCGGGGACCTCGAGGATCGGATCGTGGCGTCAGCCGACCTCACTCTCGACGGCGGCGAGACCAAACACGGGATCGCCTCGACGGTCGTGGACTGCACGGGGGCGGAGCCGGTGATCATCCGCGACGGCGCGATCCCGGCGACGGAGATCGCGGCCGCCGCGCTGAGCGAGTGATCGGATCGCACGCTGTCGGCACGGCGGACGGGGCGCCCTTTCGGGTGCCCCGTCGCGCTACAATCGCGGCGACGCCAGCTTAAGGCGGCGCCCGCCGGTCTCGGAGAGTGAAGCCCTTGCGCGTCCACATCGGTTCCGACCACGCAGGCTTCGCGCTCAAGGAGCGCATGCGAGCACACCTCGTCTCGACCGGTCACGACGTGACCGATGTCGGGGCCGATTCCGAGGCCTCCGTGGACTACCCGGTGTTCGCCAAGGCGGTCGCGGTCGCGGTCTCCCGAGGCGAGGCGGACGCTGGCGTGCTGGTCTGCGGGACCGGGATCGGGATGGCGATCGCGGCCAACAAGGTGAGCGGCGTGAGGGCCGTGCAGGCGAGCGACCCGGAGTTCGCCCGACTCGCCCGCCGGCACAACGACGCGAATGTGGTCACGCTCGCCGGGCGGTTCATAGACGCCGAGGCAGCAGCGGCCATCGTGGACGCGTTTCTCGGCGAGTCTTTCGAGGGCGGCCGTCACGCCGGGCGGGTCGAGCAGATCAGCGCCCTCGAGCGGCCGTGACGTCGGAGAAGGATCTGTGAACGAGCAGGGAGAAGGGTCGGGCAGATGTCATTCCGCTACCTGAACACGAGCGACCCCGAGGTCGCATCGGCCTGCACGGCCGAACTCGAACGCCAGCGCTCCACGATCGAGCTCATCGCCTCCGAGAACTTCACCTCCCTGGCCGTCATGGAGGCGGCCGGGACGGTCCTTACGAACAAGTACGCCGAGGGACTGCCGGGCAAGCGCTACTACGGCGGCTGCGAGAAGGTCGACGTCGTGGAGGAACTCGCGCGCGAGCGGGTGAAGGCGCTCTTCGGCGCCGAGCACGCGAACGTCCAGCCTCACGCGGGAGCGCAGGCCAACCTCGCCGTCTACTTCGCGGCGCTCGACCCGGGCGACACCGTGTTGGGCATGAGCCTCGCTCATGGCGGTCACCTCACGCACGGCAGCCCGGTCAACTTCTCCGGCAAGTGGTTCCACATCGTCGCGTATGGGCTCGACCCACAGACGGAGAGGATCGACTACGACGAGGTCGAGCGGCTGGCCAAGGAGCATCGGCCGAAGATGATCATCGCCGGAGCGAGCGCCTACCCCCGCATCATCGACTTCGAGCGCTTCGCCGCCATCGCGAAGCAGGTCGGCGCCGTCCTGATGGTGGACATGGCGCACATCGCGGGACTGGTGGCCACCGGCGCCCATCCGTCGCCTGTGCCGCACGCCGACTTCGTCACATCGACGTCGCACAAGACGTTGCGGGGTCCGCGCTCGGGCTTCGTCCTGTGCAAGGAGGAGCACGCGAAGGCGCTCGACAAGGCGGTCTTCCCGGGCACTCAGGGCGGCCCCCTGGAGCACATCATCGCCGCGAAGGCCGTCGCCTTCGGCGAGGCCATGCGGCCGGAGTTCAAGACCTACATCGACCAGGTGGTCGTCAACGCCCGCGTCATGGGCGAGGCGATGGTGGACAAGGGGCTCCGGCTCGTATCGGGTGGGACGGACAACCACCTGATGCTCGTCGACCTCACCCCGGCGGGGATCACCGGACGTGACGCCGAGCGTCTGCTGGAGTCTGTCGGGATCACCGTGAACAAGAACGCCATCCCAAACGACCCCCAGTCACCGTTCGTGACGAGTGGCATACGAGTCGGGTCGCCTGCGGTCACCACCCGGGGTTTCGATAAGGCCGACGCGCGCCTGGTGGGCGAGCTTCTGGCCCGCACCATCTTCGAGCGCGAGAGCGAGGACGCACTGACACAGGTGAGGGCCACGGTCGCGGAGCTCGTCGCGACTCACCCGCTCTACCCGGAGCTTTAGCGCGCGACCCACCGGTCGGGGGTGCGCACGTTGTCAGTCGCGACGAGGAGGAAGAGCACGTGGACCTGCCGGTGAACGTCACGCTCGTGGACCATCCGCTGGTGCAGCACAAGGTGTCCGTCCTGCGCGACATCCGTACGGGGCCGAAGGAGTTCCGCGAGCTGGTGCGCGAGCTCGCGATGCTCATGGCCTACGAGGCCACGCGCGAGTTCTCGCTCGCGGACACGACCGTCAAGACCCCCATCACCGAGACTCCCACCCGGGTCCTCGCGGGGAAGAAGGTCGCGGTCGTGCCGATCCTTCGGGCCGGTCTGGGCATGGTCGACGGCATACTGTCGCTCATCCCCGCGGCCAAGGTGGGCCACATCGGCCTGTATCGCGACCCGGAGACGCTGACTCCAGTCGAGTACTACTGCAAACTGCCGGAGGACATCGGCGAGAGAGACGTGATGATCGTCGATCCGATGCTCGCGACCGGCGGGTCGGCCGCCGCCGCCGTGCATTTCCTGAGGGAGCGCGGCGCGAAGGCAGTCCGTTTGCTTTCCATCATCTCGGCGCCCGAGGGGCTCGCGGCCGTGACCGAGTCAGACCCGGATGTGAAGGTGTACGTGTGTGCGGTCGACTCGCACCTCAACGAGCACGGCTACATCGTGCCCGGTCTCGGCGACGCGGGCGACAGGCTCTTCGGGACCCTCTAGCGACGGAAGGCGGACGGCGTATGCAGCGCCCGTCCTGGGACGACTACTTCATGACCATCGCGCGGGAGGTCGCCACGCGGTCGACCTGCCTCCGCCGCCACTGCGGCGCCGTGGTGGTCAAGGACCGTCGCATCCTCGCCACCGGCTACAACGGCACTCCTCGCAACCTCCGCCACTGCGAGGAGGTCGGCTGCCTGCGTGAGCAGCGCGGCGTGGCGTCGGGCTCGAACCACGAGCTGTGCCGGGGTATCCACGCCGAGCAGAACGCCGTCGTCCAGGCGGCGCTCTACGGGGTCGCGATCGACGGCGCCGTGATCTACTCGACCCATCAGCCGTGCGTGCTGTGCGCGAAGATCCTCATCAACGCCGGCATGTCCGAGATCGTCTACGCCGACCCGTATCCCGATCCTCTCTCGGAGGAGATGCTCGCTGAGTCGGGCGTCGGCCTGAGGCGTCACGGCGCGGACGGACCGGTGGCGTCTCAGTGAGCCTTCTGCACCACCTCTTCCTCATCGCGGTCGCCCTGCTCACGACCGTCGCGGTCGCTCCCCTGGTGCGGCGCGTCTCGGTGAAGGCCGGCATCGTCGATCACGGCGGGGGGCGGAAGGTCCACACGACCGCGATCTCCCGGCTGGGCGGTGTGGCGATCCTCGCCGGCATCGCGATGGCGGTGATCGCGCAGTTCGTCGGCGAGACGCTGCATATGTGGACGTCGGCACCCAGCTGGACACCGGTGCTCACCATCGCAGGCCCTACGTTCCTCGGGACGGTAGGGGGGTTGCTCGTCATATTCCTGGTGGGGCTGGTGGACGACCTGCGAGGGCTCGCGCCCGGAGTCAAGTTCGCCGGTCAACTCGTCGCCGCATCCATCCCGATCGCGGCCGGACTCCGGGTCGAGTTCGTCGGCAACCCCTTCACGGGCGGGCTCATGCAGCTGGGACTCCTGGCGTACCCCATAACGGCGCTCTGGATCGTCGGTTTCGCGAACGTCATCAACCTGATCGACGGCCTCGACGGCCTGGCGGCCGGCATCTCGGCGATCGCCGCCGCGAGCTTCCTCGTGCTGGCCGTGCAGATGAACGAACTCGTCGCGGCGGTGCTCGCCGCGGCGGTCATCGGCGCGTGCGTCGGGTTCCTCTTCTTCAACTTCAATCCCGCTTCCATCATCATGGGCGACTCCGGCGCGCTGTTGCTGGGCTTCGCCCTCGCCTGCATGTCGTTGCAGGGGGTCATGAAGTCGGTGGCGGCGATCACCCTTGTCGTGCCGTTGCTGGTCATCGGGGTCCCGGTCTTCGACACTGCCAGTGCGATCATCCGAAGATGGCGGCACGGGCGGCCCATCCAAGAGGCCGACGATGGGCACATCCATCACCGCCTGTTGCACCGTGGGTTCAGCCAGCGCCAGACCGTGCTCATCATCTACGTCTGGTCGATCGCCCTCGCGGCCGGCGGCTACGCGATGCGTCTCGTCCCTGTGATGTGGAAGGCCATCGTCTTCGCCGTCCTGGCCGTCCTCTCCGGCCTCATGGCGAGCTGGCTCGGTCTGTTCGCTCAGGCCCGCAACCACGGCGACCAATAGGCGCCCCGCGCCCGCGCCCCGATACCGTTCGTCGCCGATCCGGCCCCACTTCCGTAAGTTCTTGTTGCCCCCATGAGCTTCGTGTACGATAGGCGCGCTTTCGAGGACACCCCCCGGGTCTCGAAGCGATCTCCCGGTCTTGCGCACCTCACCGTGCGTGTCGCGCGCCTCGCCGGCCCTTCGTTGCGTGCCCGGGGTGCTTTGTGCGCAGGGCGCGTGAGCGGCGCGGGCTGCGCTTGGGGAAAGGACCGGGACGCTGGGCTCCTACATGGCAAGTGCTGCCGCGTTCTTCGGCCATCCTGAGGGCGCCGTTGTTCTCGGGCTCGCGCTCGGGGTCGGCTCGGTCATCTTCTCCCGCATCAGCGCCAGCTTCATGACTCCTGAAGAGCCGACTCTCGGCCTGGCGCGCGTGGCGCTCGCGATGGTCATGCGCCTCGCAGTGGTCATCGGCGCATTGGCCTGCTACTTCACGTGGGCTCGCCCGTCGCTCGCGCCCTTCGGTATCGCGCTCATCGCGGGATTCATGGTCACGGTCACGATCGAGACGTTCGGCGCGGGCCGTCCGTCGAAGGCACCGAGCTACAGGGAGGTCGGCAACTGACGTGAATGCCATCGGACCGAGGGTGACGGAGCTGCTCGACGAGCTCATGGTCCATTCGCTGCGCGGATTCCCCCTCACCAACTACGGGATCTTCCTGGTCATCGCGCTGATCTTGACGCTCGGCTTCTTCCTCATCGCGTCGCGCAGGCTCACCCTCATCCCGAAGGGGATAGGCAACGTCGCCGAGATGGGCATGGAGTTCATCCGAGACAACATGGTGTTCGACGTGATCGGCGCCGAAGGCCGGCCGTACCTCGCGTTCATCGCTTCCATGTTCTTCTTCGTGCTCTTCAACAACCTCCTGGGTCTGATACCCGGCGCCAAGCCGGGGACCGGCACGATGGGCACCACGGTCACGTGGGCGCTGATCGTGTTCGTGACGTACAACGCCATCGGCATGAGGAAGCTCGGCGTGTTTGGCTACATCAAGAGCTTCTATCCCAAGGGCGTCTTCGCGCCGCTGGCCGTCTACGTCATGCTGCTGGAGCTCATCAGCCACTTCATCCGGCCGCTCACGATGTCCATCCGGCTCTTCGCCAATATGTTCGCCGGCCACGTCATCCTGGGCATCTTCGCCATCTTCACGGTCCTGATGTGGAACGGCTCCGCGGTGGGCAAGGTCACCGCCATATTGCCGCTCGCGATGCAGATCGCGATGTACGCGCTCGAGGTGTTCGTCGCGTTCATCCAGGCGTATGTGTTCGCCATCCTCACGACCGTCTATATCAACGGGGCGGTGCACGCCGGAGAGCACTAGGTCGTTACCGCCGTCCGATCGTGGCCGGCGTCTTGGAAGAAGCCTTGAAGTCAGTGTTCGTTTCTAAGGAGGAAGTCGTGACTGGTTCTCTGTCAGCTCTTGGTGCCGGCCTTGGGTTCGCCATCGGTGCCATCGGTCCGGCGCTCGGTATCGGGTGGATCGGATCGACCACGATCTCGTCGATGGCGCGTCAGCCCGAGATGGCCGGCCGTCTGCAGACGACGATGTTCATCGCGCTCGCTCTTGCCGAAGCCATCGCACTGCTCGGCTTCGTCCTGGCATTCGTCCTGATGGGCGTCAAGTAGCTTCGACGTCACCTCAGGAGGAGGTTAGGACATGTCACTCATACTGCCGCAGTTCCCTGAGGTCATCGTCTCGCTGATCTCGTTCCTGGTGCTGTTCGGGGTGCTCGCGAAGTTCGCCTTCCCGGCGATCAACAAGATGCTCGACGACCGCGCGGCGAAGATCAAAGACTCGCTGGAGAAGGCCGAGCAGACCCGCGTCGAGGCCGAGCGCCTGCTGGAGGACTACAAGACGCAGATGGCCGAGGCACGCCAGGAGGCGAGTCGCGTCATCGAGCAGGGCCGCAAGGTCGCTGAGACGGTGAAGGCCGAGATCGTCGCCCAGGCGAACGTGGAGCGCGAGGGATTGCTCGCTCGTGCCCGCGAGGAGATCGAGGGCGAGAAGAAGGCCGCGATGGCCGAGCTCCAGGCGTCGGTCGCAGATCTCTCGGTGGGGGTGGCCGGCCGCATTCTTGGCACGACCATGACCAAGGCGGACCACGCCGCGCTGATCGACAAGTACCTCGCGGAGGTGGGGAGCATCAATGAGTAGCGACACGGCTTCGGCCTACGCTCTCACGCTCTTCGAGCTCGCCTCGCTCGCCGACT
>CAIKZH010000056.1 GCA_903831865.1 uncultured Coriobacteriia bacterium | reverse complement strand
GCCGGAGGCGTGTCGGCCCGACGCTGATCGCGCTGCTGGTCGCCTTGCTGCTCGTCGGAGGAGCTGTGGCGGCGGGATGGTGGTACCTCACGCGTCCCACGTCGGTGGCGCTCGCGGCGTCGCCCTCCGACGCGCACGTCACGTGTTCGGGTCACTCGGGCAGCGGGGCGCTCGCCTTCGCAAAGGCCCGGGACTTGTATACTTGACGTACCACGCGCGGCTACTCGGAGTCGTCGTTGCCGATCAGTTCCTCGGCGGACGGGCGACTGTCGGCGGGTCGCGGGCCGGGTAGCGGTGCTTCCTCGAACAGCCGCCCGGATTCCGGCGTGACCAGTTCCGCCTTCTCTGCCAGCAGGTCGGCGACCCGCACCAGTTCGATCTCGACGCCCTTGGATTCCTTCACCCGCGCGACCTCTTCGTGCGCGTTGCGCGTGAAGCTGAACGCGACGATGTAGCCCTTCTGCCTGCCGTCCCGTTCGACCGCCGTCTCGAAGTTGTCCACAACGTTGCGGCCGACGTGCTCGGACTGCTTCACCTGGATCGGCAGGTGCTCCATGAACGAGTATCCGTCGATACCCATGTCGCCGGACTTGCGGGGTGAGTGCGTGCCGTGCAGCCGTTGGATAATCCAGTTCTGGAACTCGAAGGGCCTCAGCGTGTGCAGTTCTTCCTCTGTGACAGGCATCCCCACCAGCTTGATACCGAGCGCGCCGACGCGCTCCATGCGCTCTCGCATGAGGCCGACTGCCGTGGGGCTGATGTCGATGCCGACCCATTGTCTCTTGAGGCGCTGGGCAGCAACGAGTGCGGTCCCGCACCCGGCGAATGGGTCGAGCACGATGTCACCGGCGTTGCTGCTTGCGGTGATGATCTTCTCGAGAAGCAGTTCCGGCTTCTGTGTCGGATAGCCGAGCCGCTCCTTCGTCCGAGACGAGAGTGTGATGTTCCACACGTCGTCGTCGAGCTTCCCAGCCGGGTCGATGTAGTAGCGCTTGTCGTACTTGTTCTGGACGCGGTACACGCGTCCATCCTCGTCCGTCTGCCACTTCTTCAGGGTTGATTCCGGCCAAGGGGACCGCGGGTGGTTCCACGTCACGAGGTCGGCCTTCTGCTTGGCATAGCGGAAGATCGTGTCGTGGTTGCGGTGCAGCCACTTCTTCGGCGCGCCGCTCGCTGTCTCGTAGTGCCAGATCAGTTCGTTCAGGAACGCCTTCGCGCCGAAGATGTCGTCCATCATGACCTTCAGGTAGTGCGAGGCGTGCCAGTCGCAGTGCAGATAGACCGTGCCGGTTGGCTTCAGGATGCGGTGCATCTCGATCATGCGCTCGCGCATCCAGCTCACGTAGACGTGGACGCCGCCCTCCCAGCGGTCCTCGAATGACCGGACTTCTGCCTCGTCGCCCCAGATGACCTCATAGTGACGGTTCGAGAAGAACGGAGGGTCGAGGTAGATGAGGTCGATGCACTCGGCCGGGAACTCGGAGAGGCGATGCAGGTTGTCATCGCAGTAGATGACGCCCGTCTCTAGATAGGAGACCGGCGTCATGCCTTCTTCTCGGGCTTCGGCGACCGCGCCTTCGATGGCTCCGCGTCCTTGTCCTTCTTCGGCGGCTTCGCCTTCAGCAGTTGTCGCAGCGCATCGTCGAAGGGGACGGGCCTACGTTCGTCAGCCATCCGATGCCGTCCCCTCTATGGCGATCTGCATCGGCATACGAGGAGTACAGATTCTCAGCACCGGGCTGCCGAGCTTGTCGTTCAGCTTGAGCATGTCGTCGTCGAAGCTGTCTAGGCAATGCAGGTCCGGCGTCTGGATGGCCGTAGCGACGTGAATCGCGTCCTTGTACTTGAGATGCTGATAGCTCCACAGCAGATGGCGGGCGAACGCCCCGATGTAGCGGTCGACGTTGCGCACAATCACGAACTCGTTTTCGAAGAAGCCGTTGATCGTCTCTTCCAGCCCCGAAGGTAGCGGATGGTCTGTGGGGCGTTGGACTACCTCTGCAAGCGTCAGCGCTGAAGTCACGATCTGCACCTTGCCGTCCAGCGCCGCCTGTATCACGCTCTGACAGTCGTCCACCCGGTCCTCTTCTTTCGAGAACCACGCGATGAAGCAGGTGGAGTCCCAGTAGCGGATGATCATCTAGGCGAGGATGCCTCTCATGTCGTTCCACGTGGGTAGCGGACCCTTGCCGAGAATGCGGAAGGCGTCCACACGGATGTTTACGGGCGTGCCCGTCTTCCGATAGCTAATGACCCCGCTCACGGATACACGCTTCCTCCACCCAGTCTCGATGGTGTCGGCCATCTCGGACGGGAAGAAGCACTCCACCCGACGGTCGGTGAGATCCTCGTAGACGTAGAACTTCCACGCTCGCCGGTTCGTGAGCGTCTGTAGCTTGCCCTCGATGGTGCCGTAGCTGTGGACGTTGGGCTCTAGCAGCACTTGGACATTGGTCATCGCTGCAGACGTCAACGCGACGGGCTCCGCGCCATCGAAGCGGAGATTGACGGCTGCAATGTCATTCCCGGTCACGTCCACGACGGAGGCGAGGTCGCTGAACTTCTGTATGGCGGCCTCGGTGAAGAACTGAGGGACGGAGGCGTGACGCTCTAGGGCTGCAGTACCCTCCTGCACGGCGCGAAGCACTCTGAGACCCACGTCTGCGTATTCAGGAGACGTGGCCTCTGGAGTGGCCTCGATGATCGCGCTTCCCGGCTTCACGGTGATCACCCAGGACACGGCCTTGCCCTTGCCGGCGACCTGCTCCGTGACCTCGTCCATCATCGCGAAGAAGGAGTCTACGGCGTGCCTGAAGCGGGCAGCCGTGATTCGCTTGCCCTTGAGTTCGAGAGTGACCTGTCCGGCGTCTTCGCTCATCACACCACCAATGGCGAGTCCCGGTAGAGAAGCCTCTTGCCGAGAATACCCTGAATCGCAGCCACGGTGCGTTCGGCGTCCGTCGCGCTGCGGTGATTGTATCGGAAGTCGAACTCGTGCAAGTACCGGCCCAAGTGCTGGCGGCCCACGTGGTGGTACGTCCCGATCAGGCCGCGCTTCAGGATGGAGAAGAAGCCCTCCACCGTGTTCGTGGTCACGTCGCCGCGCGCGTACTCGTGCACCAGATGGTTCACGCTCTCGTGTCCCGCGAACTCGTGCCCTGTCCAGTCATAGACGTTCGCGTTGTCGGTGACGATTCGGGACTCGCGGGCGATGTGCTCGCGAAGCATCGGCTTGAGCGTGGCATGGTTGACACGCTCGACATGGAAGGACCGCGCGGACCCGTCGCGCTCGACGAGGCTCACGATCTTCTCCTTGTGGTGCCACGCATGGCGCTTCGGCATACCGGGCACGTTGCCCCAGTAGGTCTCGTCCACTTCGACCGTCTGGCCGTCGCCGCCAAGGATGGACGGAATCTCGTCGTGCATGGACTCGCGGATGCGATGCTCCATGAACCACGCGGTCTTGTAGGTGACCTTGAGCATCCGGTGAAGCTGGTGGGCGCTGATGCCCTTCTTGGACGCGCACATAAGGTAGTAAGCCTGCAGCCAGATGTGCAGCTTCACGTGGGAGCCGTGGAAGATCGTGCCGACCGTGACCGTGAACGGCTGGCGGCAGTCGTTGCACTTGTAGGTGCCGGGGCGGGTCGTCTTCCCCTGCAGCTTCGTGATCCTGCCGGTGCAGCCGCAATGCGGGCACACCGGACCTTCGGGCCACAGAATGGACTCGATGTGCTCCCGCGCCGCCTCGTCGTTCTGGAAGTACGCCTCTTCGAACATGACCGCCGCTCCTTGTTAGGGTACGCTTATATGGTACCCTACCTGCGGTGGTACGTCAAGTATACAAGTCCCAAAGGCCCGGCCAGGGCGCTACACCTTCACCGTCTCAAGGACCGGCTTCGCCACAGCCACCGTGGTCGTCAATGTCGCCAGGGGCGAGAACGTCACTCGACAGGCGGCGCTCCAGCCCCTGCCTCACAGGCTCAGTTTCGTGACCCGGCCGAAGGGGGCGGCGGTCGTCGTCACCGGACCGGGAGGCGTTGTGGCCCATGGCGTGACGCCGTGCAGTCTGACCGCCGTCGCGGGCACCACCACGGTCGCTATCTCGCAGACCGGCATGAACACGTTCACGCAGACGCTGTTCCTCGACGCCCCCCACACCTACGACGTCTTCCTCGATCCCAAGGGACAGCTCGTGCACGCGCTCGGGTCGCTTCCCGCGAAGGGGGCGCCGAAGGGCGTTGTGGTGACGCCGGACGGGCGCGAGGCCTGGGCGACGATCCTCAACGGACCGCCCTCCATCCAGATCTACGACCTGAAGACGATGACGCAGATCGCCGGTATCGACCTCGGCAAGTACGGGGCGGTCGAGATCGTGTTCAACAGGGCGGGCACGTTCGCCTACGTCAGCCAGATGCAGACGGCGAAGGTGTTCGAGATCGACACCGCCACTCGTAAGGTCACGCGCTCGTTCGCCACGGACTCCTCGTGGACGAAGGTGGTGGCGCTGTCCCCGGACGAGAAGACGCTCTACGCAGCGAACTGGACCGGCAACGACGTGAGCATCATCAGCCTCGTCACCGGCAAGCTCGTTCGCCGCGTGCCCACGGCGAAGACGCCGCGCGGCCTCTATCCCACTCAGGACGGCCGGTACCTGTACGTCGCCGGGTTCACCCACGGCGAGATCCAGCGCATCGACCTGCACACGTACAAGCTCACCACGCTGTTCACCAGTGGCGGGGCCATGCGGCACCTCGTGGGCGACCCGAAGCGCGACCTCCTGTACGCCTCGGACATGGCCAAGGACACCGTCTACGTCCTCGACATGAAGACGCTCAAGACGAGGGTCTTCTGCCACACGGACCACAAGCCGAACACGATCGCGCTCTCGCCGGACGGCAGGGTGCTCTTCATCTCGAACCGCGGGGCGAACAACCCGAAGTCCTACTACATCCCAGGTTACGAGTGGGGCTCCATCCTGCTGATGGACACCGCCACGGGCAAGCCGCTGGACGCCATCGTCGGCGGCAACCAGTGCACCGCGCTCGGCGTCTCGGACGACGGTCACACGCTCGTCTTCTCCGACTTCCTGGACAACCGTCTGCGTGTCTATTCCGTGCCGGACTACAGCGTTCTGGTCGCGGGCCATGGAGGTTTCTACAGCAGGCACTTCGCGCTGCTTCAGAAGAAGCGGCCGTAGCGACGCGCAGGATGCCTAGCCGCGCACCGGGTGCTGGCCGAACTGCTCGCGCAGCGCGCTGATCAGGCGGCCTGTCCAGTCGGGCTCGTGCTCCGACTCCAGGCGGAAGCGGAGCGCGTCCTCGATGACGCGCACATCAACGCCCAGGTCATGTGCGGCCTGCACGGTCCACTCGGCCTCACCGGTGTGCCCGACGGACCCGCTCACGCCGTCCAGGTCCTCGCCGTGGCGAAGCAGCGCGTTCTCGAGCCAGGCGACCAGCCGGGACTCGATGACGCTGCCACGATCGTAGGCTGCCGCCACATCGGTGAGGCTGAGGCCGAACGGCCCGGCCCGCAGTACGGTGAACCCTTCAGCGAGCGCCTGCATCATCCCGTACTCGATGCCGTTGTGGACCATCTTCACGAAGTGGCCCGCCCCGGTCCCCTCGAAGTGGCGATAGCCGCCCTTCACCGCAAGATCGTGCCAGAGGTTGCGCGACTTCTCGAAGTCTTCCTGCGCGCCCCCGATGAGAAGACAGGCGCCTTCGCGCGCGCCTGACGGGCCGCCGGAGACACCCACGTCGATGAACCGGATCCCACGCTCGGCCAGGCGCCTGGCGCGCGCCGCGTCATCGATGTAGTGACCGTTGCCGCCGTCGATCACGGTGTCGCCCGGCTGCAGCACCTCCGCCAGCCCGCCGGGGCCGAAGAGCGTGTCCTCAGTGGGCTTGCCGGCAGGCAGCATGATCCACACCGTGCGCGGGGCCTGCAGCGCCCCCACCAGCTCCGGTATCGAGTAGGCGCCCACGAGGCCCTCGCCGACCAGCCCCCGCGTGACGCTGGCGGTCCGGTTGTGCCCGACGACGCGCCAGCCGTGTTCGACGAGGTTCAGCGCGAGTCCGCGGCCCATCTTGCCCAGCCCGACGATCCCGATCTCCCGCCGCATGGCGGTGCTGCGAGGGATGAACCGCGAGACGCCCGCCGCCTCCGCCACCACATCATCCGTGCCCGGCGCGTAGCGCCGGAGTGGAACGAGGTCCGCCTCCCAGGCGCAGACGATCGGGTCGATGAACTCCCACATCGTCTTGACCTCGCGGGTCGAGACGAAGAGCGTCTGGTCGCCGGCGATCGCATCGTCCAGCAGCTTCGCGTACTCCTCGACGTACTGGGTCTTCTCCTCCTTCTCGTAGAGGAAGAAGTTGAAGTCGCGCTCCTCCAGCTGCGTGGTGAAGCCGGGCTTCTTCGTCCAGAACGCGATCGAGATCGAGTCCTGCGGCTCCATCCGGAAGACGACGCGGTTCTCGACGTCGTCGGTGCCGTCGCACAGACACGGCTGCGGACGCTTGAAGTGGACGACGATCTGCTTGGAGACGGAGCCCAGCCTCTTCCCCCCCTGCATAGAGATCGGGACACCACGCCACTGATCCGAGTCGAGCTCGGTCACGATCCTGAAGTACGTCTCGGTGTTCGAATCGGGACGCACTCCCACTATGTCGCGGTACCCGTCGTACTGCGCCCGGAACGTGCAATGGCGCACCTCCTCGGGTGTCGGCGGCACGAGCGCGCGCAAGGCGGCCGCCCGCTGCGACCTGATCGCGTCCGCCTCCAGGGCCGAGGGCTGTCCCATCGTGACGAGCGAGAGCATCTGCAGCAGGTGGTTCTGACCCACGTCGCGCAACGCGCCGACGCCGTCGTAGAACGACCCGCGGTCCTCCGCCCCGATCGTCTCCAGCAGATCGACGTCGATCCGCTCGATCGCGCGGTTGTCCCATGAGGGCTCGAGCAGGTTGTTGGAGAAGCGGAAGGACATGATGCCCTGCAGCATCTCCTTGGCGAGATAGTGGTCGATCCGGTAGATCTGGTGCTCCTCGAAGAGCGTGCCCAGCAGTTCGTCCAGCTCCTGGGCTGTGCGGGCGTCCTTGCCGAACGGCTTCTCCACGATCAGCCGCGTCCACCCGCCGCCACCGACCTGTTCGCCGCACGTGTTGGCGAGCCCGCTGGCCGAGATGCGCTCAAGGATCGTCCGGTAGAACTGCGGAGGAACGGCAAGGTAGAAGAGCTTGTTCGCGCACGTCTGCCACTCGTCGTCGATCGCGTTCAGCCCGTCCACCAGGCGCCCGTAGGCCTCGACCTCATCGAAGTGGCCCTGGGAGTAGCTCGCGAGCCTCACGAACTCGGCGATGTCGGACCGGCTCGTGCCCGCTGCGTGGTGGGCACGGATGATGTCCGTCAAGGTCGCGCGAAAGTCATCGTCGGGGATCGGCCGGCGCGAGAACCCCACGAGCCTGAACCGTTTCGGCAGCCGGCCCTTCTCGTAGAGGTGGTAGAGCGACGGCACGATCTTGCGCTCCATCAGGTCCCCGGTCGCTCCGAACACGACGAGGACTGTGGGCGTGTCGTTGCTTGGCGCCGCCATCTGTGACCACCTTGTCAGGGACCGTTTCGTCATTTACTTACCCGGCAGGGTCACGGGCGCCGCCGGCCGTGCGCTATCCTTGCGCGCATGCCGATCATCGACACTCACACACACGCGTGGCCGGACCCGCTCGCGCCGACAGCCATCTCGCAGGTCGGCGAGCTCGGCTCGATCGTGGCGCACTACGACGGGACCGTGGCAGGCCTGGTAGCGTCCATGGACCGGGCCGGCATAGAACGCTCAGTGCTCCTGCCGGTGGCCACGAAGGCGAGCCAGGTGCGCACCATCAACGAGTGGGTGGTGGGTCTGGCCAACGACCGGATCGTGCCGTTCGGGGCGATGCATCCGGACGTGGCCGACCCTGATGACGAGATCGGCCGGTTGTGCGCGGCGGGCGTGCGAGGCTTCAAGATGCATCCCGAGTACCAGAGCTTCGAGCCGACGGAGCCCCGGCTGCAGCCGATCTACCGGGCCGCCGTGGAACAGCGCATGACGATCTACTTCCATGCCGGCGGGGACGTCGCGTTCGACAGCGTGCGCGGCACGCCGGCATCGTTCGTCGACGTCCTCGACGACTGGCCGGAGCTGCGCATCGTGCTCGCCCACATGGGCGGGTTCCGAGTGTGGCCGGGCGTGCGCGAGCGACTGGCGGGCCGCGACGTGTGGATCGACACGGCCTACACGCTCGGGCACCTTCCGGACGAGGAGTTCGTGGCGTTGGCCCGGGCCCATGGGGTCGATCGCGTGCTGTTCGGCTCGGACGGACCCTGGACCGATTCGAAGGCGGAGCTCGCCCACCTGCGACGCCTGCCGTTCACCGCGGAGGAGCTCGCCGGCATCCTCGGCGGCAACGCGGAGCGACTGCTGTCCGACCAGGGCTAGGCCGTGATGACGTCGACTCCCATATAGGGGCGCAGGACCTCCGGCACGGTGACCGAGCCGTCGGCGTTCTGGAAGTTCTCGATGATGGCGGCCACGCACCGGCCGACAGCGAGCCCGCTCCCGTTGAGGGTGTGGACGAGCCGTGACCCCTTGAACGCGACCGGGTCCCGGTACTTGATCGACGCGCGGCGCGCTTGGAAGTCGCCGCAGTTGCTGCAGCTGGAGATCTCCTTGTAGCCGTCGTAGCTGGGCATCCAGACCTCGATGTCGTAGGTCTTCACGGCGCCGAATCCCATGTCGCCGGTGCACAGGACGATCACCCGGTAGGCCAGGCCGAGCAGCTCGAGGATCCGCGAGGCGTCAGCGAGCATCGACTCCAGTTCAGCCATCGAGTCCTCGGGGCGGCTGAACTTGACGAGCTCCACCTTGTCGAACTGATGGACCCGGATCATGCCTCTGGTGTCACGCCCGGCCGCGCCGGCCTCTTCGCGGAAGCACGGCGTGTAGGCCGTGTAGCGCAGCGGAAGCTCCGCTCCTTCGAGCACCTCGTCGCGGTGGATGTTGGTCAGGGCGACCTCCGCCGTCGGGATCAGGTAGAGGCCCTCGCCGACCGTCTTGAACAGGTCGTCCTCGAACTTGGGGAGCTGCCCGGTGCCCGTGAGTGTCTCGACGTTAGCGAGCAGCGGCGGCCACCATTCCTTGTAGCCGTTCGACGTGTGGGTATCGAG
>CAIKZH010000055.1 GCA_903831865.1 uncultured Coriobacteriia bacterium | reverse complement strand
GACAGCAACAGGGAGCGCCTCGCGGCGCTCCCTCGCTGGGTGTTCAACTACAATCACCGCCGTCCGCACGGCGGCATCGGCGGTCTACCACCGATCTCACGGGTGCCCGGTGTCAACAACGTGTCTGGGCAGTACAGCTAGCGCCTTCCACACGTCCTTAAGGGTCTCGAACTCCTCGTCCCGGGCATTCATGAAGAGTAGGTTCTTGAGGAGATCCATGGCATTCAGCCCGGTTCCACGCTGATTGATGGTCTCGAAGATCCAGAGCGCTCGAGTGAGACTCGCGGTCTTGATTCGGATGACCTTCACCGACTGCGTTAGGTAGGCCCAGAACTCCCTGACAAGGTCCGGCTCACCCTGGAGAGAGTCCAAGAGGAAGGCTCGCCCGTCTGCATAGGCTTGAACAAGGTTCTTCGCCGAACGCGTGGCCGTGCTGATGCTCTCGACAGGCACGGAGTCGCGATCCTGTACCAAGGACTTCAGCACGCCCTGGGCGTCGGGGTACTGAAGTTTGACTCGATACTGAGCCGAGCCGCGTCCCTTACGGTCGTACTTCACTGCCCTGAGCTGACCGCTCACGCCCTCGGTGTCACTGTCCGTCTCAGCAAGAAGGTCTCTGATCGCGCAGAGGACGACGTAGATTGTTGTGATGCGCTGTTGCCCGTCGATCAGCTCGAAGAATGCCTTGTCCTCGTGGTATTGAGTCACTATGGTGCCAACGAAGTACTCTGCGGGGTCGTTGCCGCCTCGTTCGAACTCGTTGTAGATGTCGGTTAGCAAGCGCTCGACGTGTCTAGTCTCCCAGACGTACTCACGCTGATAGACCGGCACCTCGTAGAAGTCTTTGAGAAGCACATCCACGGACATGTCGTCAGAGTCGAAGCTGGTGGAAGACATCAAGCCCCCCTGCTTGGCGATACTGCGCGGCGACCGAACTGCCGACTCACGATCCCACGGAGTCACTCCGCTTACAAGATCTTGAGCCGGGTGCAGGCGGACGGGCGTCCTCCAGGGCGTCGAGACGCTCCGCAGCAAGGGCGATGCTGGACATGCGCTGTGCGCGCTACAGACCGCCGCGCGCCAGCAAGCGGGCGGCGCAGACGCGATTGCCCCGCCCCGCGCTAACTTCCGATTGGGCGTCGCGATCGCGAGTGTGACCCAGAAGGCTCTGTGAGGGGTCGGCGCTCGCCAAGTGCGTCAGATCGCCGCTCGCCCTCACCGCCTCGCGAACGCGTAGTACGCCACCACGATGAGGATCGTGACCACGATGATCCCGCCGTTGACTCCCCAGGTCGTCAGCCAGTGCTGCCCGCCGTACTTCTTGACGGCTTCCTTGTCGGCCTCTGAGAGCGCGCCCTCGAGCATGCTCCAGTCGCCTTGGGTCAATCCGCGCTTCAGCGCGAACAGCACCCCGATCCTGCCCTCCTCGGCGGGAACCGCCCGAACTTCCATCCCGACGGTATCGCCGCCGCGTGGCGATCTTGAGCACCAGACGTATCTGACGTCCGCGGGCTCGCCCGTCGCGTCCTTGTACGGCCCGAACCGAAGCGAGCCGTTGTCGTAGTACTCCTTCACCTGCTGCGCCGTCGCGTGAGCGGGCTTCAGGGTGTCGATGCTGACCACCGGGCAGTGCTGCTGCTCCTCCGCCTGCTTGCGATGGTGCTCGTAGAGCAGGTCGACCGTGAGACTCGCCTGCGCGACGAGCGCGCCTGCGGGCGCGTTGACCACCGCGAAGTCCTTGTCGTCGGACCACAGTTGAGCCCGGACGTCCGGTTGATCGAGCGAAGGGATCAGTGCGACCGGATGTGCGTTGTGCCTGAAGTACATCTTCATGCCTGAAGGCGCCCCCTTAAGCTGGTGAGAACACCGACTCGCCCATCGCATCGGAGTCTACTCCCCGGCCCTCGGATCCTTCGAGGAGGGTACGCACGCGCCAGGGGTCAGCCCTTGCTCCCGGGGACTACAATGAGAGCGTCGGATGGTGTGGTGGGCGAGTGCATGAAGGGACGGCGCGAGCGACTCGCGAGCGCCACCCTGACGGACACACGGCAGGCGACGGCGGCCTCGCCTTCGTGTCCGGACCAAGTCGACCGCGGCGTCATGATGCCCCGTCGAAGCGACTCGCGGGCGGCCGGATACGCCGAGCCTGCTCGAGCGCGTTCGAATGGCGGGGATCCTCATGTATGAGAGCTACGAAGTCCCACTGGTGTGTCCGGCCTGCTCGAATGTGAGCAAACGGACGGTCGGCTGGCTCGAGACCAACCAGGACTACACGTGCGACCGCTGCGGAGCCGAGACGCGAGTCGATCCGAGCTACGTGGAGCGTGCGATCCACTCGATCGAAGAGGACGTCGGTCGCATCCGGCAGGCGGAGGAGACGCACCATCTCGATCCGCTCCTGGTGGAGGACGAAGACGTGCTCCTGGAGGAAGAGGCCGAGATCCAGCGCGAGGACGAGCGCTTCCCGGCGCCGAAGCCGTAGCCATGGGGCGCTTCCACCCTCACGCACCCCCGCGAGCGGTCCGTCGGTCAGTTCGGCCGCGCCGTCGGGAGGTCGCCAAGGGCCCTGGCGTGGGGGACGAGTTCCTCCAGATCGCGAAGGACCCAGTCGGGGCAGTCCGCGTAGCCGCCGGCGCCGTCGCCGCCTGTGAGCGCCACGGTCCCCACGAGCACCTCGCGATCCCCGATGGATCCGGTCCGTCTGCAGAACAGCGTCGCCAGCACGTTGGGCGGCTGGCCCTTCAATATCCCCGAGTCGTCGCAGTAGCCGCGGACGTGGCCCGATCCTTGGACGCTCAGGGCCTCGGGATAGCCTCCGACGATCTTGCACAGGATCTCCGGGCTCGGCTCCGCCTCGGCCGTGATCAGCTGCCGTTCCCCGATGACGACGATCCTCATAGTGCTTCCTTTCGAACATGCCGCCCGCGACCCGCGGCTGGCTCTCCAGTGCGGAGCGCGGCCCCAGAAGAAGAGTCGGCACAGGCGCATGAGCGCTCAAGCGGAATCCGTCGACCGCTTCCGGAGACGGTGCGACGAGGCGTCACCTATGCGGCGTAAGCTTGTGCGCGGAGGGGCGTCCGGCCGGAGTGAAGCGGCCGGCAGATGATGGGGGGAGATCGCGGTGACGAGATCATCCGGTGTCCGTTGCGTCGCGCTTGTGCTCACGGCACTGATCGGGATGGCCGGGTCAGGTCTGGCGCCGTATCCCGCCGGCGCGCTGCCCGCAAGCGCTGCGCACCCCGTGGGCACGTGGACCGCTCGGAAGTCGGGCACGCACAGCCTGCTGTTCGCGGTCGCCTTTCCCGACTCGACCCATGGGTGGACGGTCGGCAGCTTGGGCGCCACCATCCTCCGGACGGCCGACGGCGGCGCGAGCTGGACGCCCCAGGTGCCCGGGACGCGAAGCGACCTGGTCTCGGTCTCCTTCCCCGACACGACCCACGGCTGGGCCGTGGGCGCCGCCGGGACCATCCTGAGCACATCAGATGGCGGCGCACACTGGGCGCAACAGGAGTCCGCCACGCACGACGACCTCGACTCGGTCGACTTCGTCGATCCCTCTCACGGCTGGGCCGTGACCGGTCTGGCTCCTACCATCCTTCAGACGACCGACGGCGGCGCGCACTGGATGGCACGAAGCGTGGGCTCATCGGGCCTGTGCTCCGTCTGCTTCCCTGACGCCACGCACGGTTGGGCAGTCGGTGAAGACAGCGCGATCCTCGTGACCACCGACGGCGGATCGCACTGGACGGCTCAGAGGGCCACCACGCAGTCGACTCTCGCCTCGGTCACCTTCCTCGACGCGAATCACGGCTGGGCCGTGGGTGGGCATGGTGCCGCGCTGAGGACGGTGGACGGCGGCGCGCACTGGATCTCCGAGGACTCGGGTACGGGCAACGACCTCGCTTCGGTCGCCTTCTCGGACCCCGTCCACGGCTGGGCCGTCGGCGGCTCGGGCACACTCCTGTACTCCGCCGATGGCGGCGTGCACTGGAAGGCGCTCGCCTCTGGCACTCGGGAGGACCTGCGATCGATCGCGTTGAGCGGACCCACGCATGGGTGGATCGTGGGCGCCGCCGGTACCGCGCTTGTGTACGGTCCCGCGTCCGCGACTCCCGCGATCCCCTCCGATCGCACGCCCCTTTGGATCGGCGCGGGCCTGCTGGTGGTGCTTGTGCTGGTCGGCGCCGGCTTTGCCATGAGAAGGCGCCGGCGCTCCCGGTGAGCGGGTGTAGAGTCGTGGTGGACTCCGCAGTCGAGCAGGGGAGATGAGTCTCGATGAGAACAGTCCGGATGGTTTCGGCACTCGTCGCACTTGGTGCGCTGGCGTGTCTTGCCGCCACTGCCGCCCGAGCGCTCCCCGTACCAGCGCCGCCTGGCTGGG
>CAIKZH010000054.1 GCA_903831865.1 uncultured Coriobacteriia bacterium | reverse complement strand
TCTTGCCTTTGCGGGCTTCGACCGGCCTGAAGTCTCCCACTGCCGCTCCGGCAATGACCACATCGATCTGTTCGTAGACCCGCTCGACCGCGGCAAGCATCTCCGAGGCGGTCTCGACCCGGATCATCGAGACGCCGAACGGGTCCGGCAGCGACGTCGGCCCGCTGACCAGCGTCACGATCGCGCCGCGGCGCGCCGCCTCCTCCGCTATCGCGTACCCCTGACGGCCGCTGGAGCGGTTCCCGATGAACCTGACGGCGTCGATCGGCTCGCGTGTGGGGCCCGCCGTTACCAGGAACCGCACGTCCCGCAACGCGCGGGTACGCGCCGCTTCCGCAGTGACCGCGTCCGCGATCTCCTCGACAGGCGCCAGCCGGCCCTCGCCGACATCACCGCAGGCGAGCTCGCCGGAGCCCGGGGCCACGAACACGGCACCGCCGGCTGCGAGCGCCGCCACGTTGGCCTGTGTGACGTCCTTCAGCCACATATGCGTGTTCATCGCCGGAGCGATCACCAGCGGCGCCTCGCTGGCGAGCACGGTCGTCGTCAGCAGGTCGTCGGCGCGCCCCTGGGCGAGCTTCGCTATCACGTTGGCCGTGCACGGGGCGATCACGACCACATCCGCTTCCTGGGCCAGCGAGATGTGGTGCACCCGGTCTCCGGGCTCGTCCTCCCACATGGACGCCGCGACCGGCTCGCCCGTGAGCGTGCGGAAGGTCAGCGGTGTCACGAACCGCTGCGCGGCGGCCGTCATCACCGTCTTCACGCGGAAGCCGCGCCGCATGAGCTCGCGTGCGAGCTCGCACGCCTTGTAGGCACCTATGCCGCCCGTGACGCCGAGAACGACCAGCTGCTGCGTCCTGTCCTGAGTCATGCGTGGCATTCTACCGCGCGCAGGCGGATCCGCCCGCGCTGCACCGCAGCAGGCTCGGGAAGATACCCACCACACGACCGAACGGCGCCGGAAGGTGGGACCATGCTCGCAGACCCGCGAGGCCCTGATCGCCAGGACCTGCAGATCAAGATCGGCGGCGAGGCCGGCTACGGGATCAAGGCCGCCGGACAGACGCTCGCCCGCTGCTTCGTCCACGGCGGACTGCACACGTTCGATCTCACGGAGTACCCCTCTCTCATCCGCGGCGGCCACAACGCCTATCAGGTGCGCGTCTCTCCCGACGAGCTCTACTCGCACGTGCTCCCGGTCGACGTCCTCGTGGCCCTGAACCAGGAGACGGTCACCCGACACCTCGACGAGTTGGTCGGCGGCGGCGCGCTGCTGTTCGACCCCGAGAACGTCGACGAGGGCTCCTTGTCCGCGCGCACGGACATCTGCGCGGTCGCGGTCCCCTTCGACGAGGTGGTGAAGGAGGCCGGCGGTCTGCCGGTGATGCGTAACGTGGCCGCCCTCGGCGCGGTCCTGGGACTGCTCGGCTACCCGCTCTCGTACCTCGAGGACTCGCTGCGGGCGCAGTTCGCGCGCAAGGCGCCTGGGATCGCGGAGCAGAACGTCGCGGTGGCCGCGGGCGGCTACGAGCGCGCCTCCAGGGCAGGGTGCACCTTCCCCGTCCGCCTCTCACCCCTCCCCGACCCGCCCAAACGCCTGCTGGTCGACGGCAACGAGGCAATCGGGGTCGGGGCGCTCGCCGCCGGGCTCGGCATGTACTGCGCCTATCCGATGACCCCTGCCTCTTCGCTGCTGCACTTCATGGCGGCGCACGAACAGGATGCCGGCGTGGTCGTCAAGCACACCGAGGACGAGATCGCGGCGATGAACATGGTCGTGGGCGCCGCGTTCGGGGGGGCGCGCGCCATGTGCGCGACCGCCGGAGGCGGCTTCTCGCTCATGGTGGAGGGCTTCGGACTGGCGGGAGCGAGCGAGTCGGCGGTCGTCGTCGGCGTCTTCACGCGGCCCGGGCCGGCCACGGGCATGCCCACGTGGACCGAGCAGTCCGACCTCCGCTTCGTCATGCACGCGGCACAGGGTGAGTTCCCGCGGGTGGTGCTCGCACCCGGCGACCGGACCGACGCCTTTGAGCTGACGTGGAAGGCGTTCAACCTCGCCGATCAGCTGCAGACGCCGGTCGTGATCCTTGGCGACACCTATCTCTCGGACAACCGGGAGTCAGTGGAGCCGTTCGACCTGGCCGCGGTCACGGTAGATCGCGGCAAGCTGGTCACCGACGGTCCGATCTCCGCTCACCCCGAGGCGTTGGCCGCCGACGGCACGTATCTGCGCTACAAGCTGGCGCCCGACGGTGTCAGCACGCGGGCGCTGCCGGGAGTGGAGGGCGCGCTGCAGGTCGTCAACTCCTACGAGCACGACGAGTACGGTTTCGGCGCCCAGGGCGAGGCAGCTGCCACCCGGACCGCCCAGATGGACAAGCGGATGAGCAAGCTCAAGCTGGCGGGCTCGCTCGTGCCGCCCCCCGCGCTCTTCGGCGTCCCGCCTTCCGAGGCCGACATCTCGATCATCGTGTTCGGCACGACCAAGGGCCCGGTCCGCAGCGCGATGCAGTGGCTCGAGCGCGAGGGCACGAAGGTGGCGATGCTGCAGGTCGTGACCGTCTGGCCATTCCCGGCCGACCGGGTCTCCGAATTCATCGACACCTCGAAGCGCACGATGCTCGTCGAGGGCAACCACGACGGTCAGCTCGAAGGCCTCATCCGCCAGGAGTGCATGCGAAGCATCGACTGGCCGGTGCACCGCTACGATGGCCGGCCCTTCTCGCCCGAGCAGATCTACCACACCGTGAAGGGGGTGCTCTGCAGTGACTGCGCCAAGTGACTTCGAGACCGCGAACGCCCCGACGTGGTGCCCGGGCTGCGGCAACTTCGGGATGTGGAAGGCGCTCAAGGCCGCCTACTCAGAGGTGGACCTGTCGCTCGACAAGCTCGCCGTGGTGTGGGGCATCGGCTGTCACGGCAACGGGGCCGACTTCACGCGCGCCCAGGGGTTCCACGCGCTGCACGGCCGGGCGCTCCCCGTGGCCACCGGACTCGCACTCTCGAACCCCGAGCTCACCGTCGTGGTCGAGATGGGCGACGGTGACGGCTACGGCATCGGGCTGGGGCATTTCGCCCACTCGTGCCGGCGCAACATCGACCTCGCGGTGATCGGCCACGACAACCAGATCTACGGACTCACCACGGGCCAGGCCTCCCCAACCACCGACCAGCACATGGCGACCGTCTCCACGCCGTCGGGCGTTCTGGAGCGGCCCGTGAACACCATCGGGCTGGCGGTGGCCGAAGGCGCCACCTTCGTGGCCCGGGGCTTCTCAGGAGACGTCGAGCATCTCACCGGACTGATCAAGGAAGCTATCACTCACCGCGGTTTCGCCGTGGTGGACGTCTTCCAGCCGTGCGTGACCTGGAACAAGCTCAACACCGCCGCCTGGTTCCGTGAACGCGTCTACGAACTCGAGGAGAGCGGCTGGGACGCGACAGACAAGGCGGCGGCGCTCAAGCTCTCACTCACGACCTACCACGAGCTGACCTGCGCTCCCGACGAGTGTCGGCTGCCGATCGGCGTCATCTACCGCGAGGAGGGACTTCCCACGTACGCGGACGGGCTCCCCCAGCTGGTCGGGCCGCTTTGGAAGCAGGCGCGCGAGCCCCGCGACGTCTCCGCGATCATGGAGTCGCTCGGGTGAACCGGAGGTGCCGCGGCCACGCGTGAGCGGGCCGACGCTTCCCGCTAGATGAGCCCGAGCGCCTTGCCGGAGTCCTCGAACGCGCTGAGCGCGAGGTCGATGTCCGCATCGGTGTGCGTGGCCATCAGGCACGTGCGCAGGCGGTCCGTCCCGCGCGGCACCGCCGGGTGCACGATCGGGCACACGAACACGCCGCGGTCGAAGAGCATGTGCGTGAGGTCCATCGTGCGCGACTCGTCGCCGACGAAGACCG
>CAIKZH010000053.1 GCA_903831865.1 uncultured Coriobacteriia bacterium | reverse complement strand
GTCACATGGTCGATCGTGATCCTGGTCATGGCTGGTCTCCTGGCCCCCGCCTCTTGCGCCGCGGGCGCCTCCGCGGCCGGCTCGTGGCCCATCGGAGCACGCGACGCGCGCCCCGCCTGCTCCGACGTCGTCTTCCTCGTCGCCATGTCGCGCGCTACCCGAACCGCAGCTTCGAACCGGGATCCGGCGTCCGGCCCTCGAGCAACTCGCTCAGCACCAGCAGGATCGCGTTGGGCTTGGGCGGGCAACCCGGGACGTGCACGTCGACCTTGATCGACTCGTGCAGCGGCTGCGCATGCTTGAGCAGCGCGGGCACGCCGTCGGTGGGCACGCCCGGCTGTGCGCTGGCGCCCTCGACGTAGACGCGCTCGAGCAGGCTGCGGACAGGGATGCCGTTCCGCATCGATGGGACGTTGCCCGTCACCGCGCAGTCGCCGAGCGCGACTACGATCCGGCTGCGCGCACGGGCGGTCTGGGCGAGCGCTAGGTCGGCCTGGCTGCTGACCGCGCCCTCGATGACGGCCACGTCGACCCCTTCGGGCCATTCCTGTGCATCGACGAGCGGGCCGAACACGATGTCGGCCTTCCGCAGCACCGCGACGATGCCCTCGTCGATGTCGAGCAGCGACATGTGGCAGCCCGAGCACCCGTCGAGCCAGCAGGTACCGATCTTCACCCGGTCCATCAGCTGCCCTCCCGCATGGAGGTGAGCCGGCTGACGGTGGTCCTGTGCTTCGTCATCTCCTCCACTCCCCAGCCCTTCTCGGCCATCGCGCCGGTCGGACAGGCCTGGACGCACTTGCCGCAGCTGGTGCAGGACGTGGCCTCGCCCCACGGCCGCTTCATCTCGGAGACGAGCATCGACTGGGTGCCACGGCCGGCCACGTCCCACACGTGCGCGCCCTCGATCTCGGCGCAGGCGCGGACGCAGCGCGAGCACAGGATGCAGCGGTTGTGATCGAGCACGTAGCGCGGGTGCGAGACGTCGATCGGCAGTCGCGGGAAGCTGTACGGGTAGCGAACGTACTTCACCCCGTGGTCCTGCGCCAGGGTCTGCAGCTCGCAGTGCCCCGAGGAGACGCACACGGCGCAGATGTGGTTGCGCTCCGCGAACAGGAGCTCGAGCGCGATCTTGCGGTAGGCCTGGAGCTGCGGCGAGCTCGTGACGACCGCCAGGCCCTCCTGCACCGGGGTAGTGCAGGCGGGCTGCAGCCGCCCGACGCCCGAGATCTCCACCATGCACAGGCGGCAGGCGCCGACCGCGCTGAGGCCCTCCATGTAGCAGAGGGCCGGGATGTAGGTGTTGCTGGCGCGCGCGACCTCGAGGATCGTCTGGCCGGCGGTGGCCGCGATCACCTCGCCGTCGATGCGGACCTTCACCTTCTCGGTCACGTCCCGTCCTCCCTATCGCTCGACGCCGCGGATGTCGCAGCGCAGGCAGCGGGCTGTCTCCCGCATGGCCGCGACCGGCGTGAGGCCGAGTGAGACCTCCCGGTACGAAAGCACCCGTTCGGGGGCGGGCATCTCGGCGGGCACGTTGCGACCCCCCTCGCTCTGCGTCTCGGGCGGCTCCATCGCGTACTCGAACGAGGGGAACAGGCCCGCGAAACGCTTCCGCCCCATGAGGCGCTTGTCGATGTTGCGGGCGGCCTTCTTGCCGTATCCCATGGCGTTCGAGACGTTGGAGGCACCGGTGATGAGGTCGCCACCCGCATAGAAGCGTTCGCGGCTGGTCTCGAGCGAGTAGCGATCGACCTCGATCGTGCCGTTGTCGGTCTCGTGCACCTTCAGGCCCGAGGCCCTGAGGAAGTCGGGATCGACCTTCTCGCCGACCGCGAGGATCACCGTGTCGCACTCGAATCGGATCACTTCATCCGTCAG
>CAIKZH010000052.1 GCA_903831865.1 uncultured Coriobacteriia bacterium | reverse complement strand
GACAGCAACAGGGAGCGCCTCGCGGCGCTCCCTCGCTGGGTGTTCAACTACAATCACCGCCGTCCGCACGGCGGCATCGGCGGTCTACCACCGATCTCACGGGTGCCCGGTGTCAACAACGTGTCTGGGCAGTACAGCTAGGCGGACTTCGCCCTGCTGCGAGCTCTCAGGATCGCGGACACGAGGCCTATCAGCAGCACGGCGAGCGCGGCCCCGACAAGCCACAGGTACGAGGGGCTCGAGCTGCGAGCCGCTGCCCCGCGGGCGATGATCGCACCCTGGGTGCCGACGGCCCAGCCATGTGCGGCGTCTGCGAACGACACGCCGAGAAGATCAGCGTCCACACCGGCGGTCTCGGTCGTCCAGTGCGCGCCGCCATCAGCCGTCGAGATGACCGTGCCGAGCACGCCCACTGCATGGCCGTGGGTGACGTCGCTGAAGGCGACCGAGTTGAGGTTCTGCTTCGTGCCGGACGCCTGCGCGGTCCAGTGCGCGCCGCCGTCCGTGGTCGAGACCACCGTTCCTGAGCCGCCCACGGCCCAGCCATGCGCATCGTCGATGAACGCGAGCGCATTCAGGTTCTCAACCGTCCCGGACGCCCGAGCCGCCCAGTGGGCGCCGCCATCGGTCGTCACGAGGACGGTTCCGGACCTGCCCACGGCCCACCCGTGGACATTGTCGAGGAAGTCGACAGCGTACAGGTCCTTTGCCGTACCCGAGTTCACGGGCGTCCAGTGAGCGCCGCCGTCGCTGGTGGAGAGCAGGACCCCTCCGGCCCCCACCGCCCAGCCGTGGACGGCGTCGGCGAAGTCCATGGCCGTCAGCTGAACGCGGACTCCCGACCTCTGAGCGGCCCAGTGAGCGCCGCCGTCGGCTGTCGAGATGATCGTCCCGCCTGCCCCGGCCGCCCAGCCGTATGACCCGTCCGCGAAGCAGATCGATGCGAGGTCACTGACCGTGCCGGAGTCCCGGGCGACCCAGTGCGCGCCGCCGTCGGTGGTCGACAGCACCGTGCCGCCCACGCCCGCGGCCCAACCCTGAGCCGGCGAGACGAACGACACCGACGAGAGGTCCTGACGGGCGCCCTGCGCCTGCGAGGTCCAGTGCCTGCCCGCGTCCGCCGTCGTGAGGACGGTGCCGCCGGCGCCCACGACCCAGCCGTGGCTCGCTCCCGTAAATGCCATCGACGACAGCCCGAGGACCGTGTGAGAGTCCAGGGCGGCCCAGTGAGCGCCACCGTCGCTCGTCGACAGGACGGTGCCGTGACGGCCCGCCGCCCAGCCGTGAGCCGTGTTCTGGAAGACCACCGAGAAGAGATCCTTGTCGGTTCCGGGCGCCTGCGCGGTCCAGTGAGCGCCCGCGTCGGCGGTCGACAGGAGCGTACCTCCGGCCCCGGCCGCCCATCCATGCGAAGCATCCACGAAAGCAACCGCGAAGAGCTCCTGGATCGTCCCCGACACCTGTGGGACCCAGGTCGCGCCACCGTCGGCGGTGGCGACGATCGTCCCGTGCCTCCCCACAGCCCAGCCGTGTCTCGCGTCGGTGAAGTCGACGGTCGAGAGATCCTTATCGGTGCCCGCGGCTTGAGTGGCCCAATGTGCTCCCGCGTCACCGGTCGCGAGGATGGTGCCGCCAGCCCCCACGATCCAGCCATGGGTGGCGTCGGGAAACACGACCGAGAACAGATAGCTGCGCGTGCCCGACGCGTGCATCGTCCAGTGCGCTCCGTCATCCGCGGTCGACAGCACGAGCCCTGCAGCGCCCACGATCCACGCGTGACCCGGGCTGGAGAAGGCGACTGAGAACAGGTCCGCGTCGGTGCCCGAGGTCACGGCGTCCCAGCGTGCGCCCCCGTCTGTGGTGACAAGCACGGTGCCGTGCCGACCCACGGCGAGCCCGTGAGTGTCATCGGAGAAGGCGACGGCGTTGAGGTCGTTGCCCTGCGGGAGAGGGTTCTGCCACGTCCACACCGCGGTGGACGTGGCCACCGCGACCGGAGCCGCCACGGCAGCAGGCGCCGTCGCCAGGGTTGCGGTCACCAGCGCGGCCGCGGCGAGCACCATGCCGATGCAGCGCGCGCGCACCGAAGAAGCCATCGTCTCCCCCTCCGCAGCCGACCGTCTCAAACCACACGCGCTGCTGACGTCACCTGAGCGTCCGGCAGGGAAGAGTGTACGCCCGCACCGGCTCATGCCAGGACGCCACTGCCTCCGCAGCCTGGCGCGCAGGCCAGACTTCAGTCGGCCCCGCCGCCGCCTCCGCCTCCGCCTCCGCCGCCTCCGCCAGAGAAGCCGCCACCGCCGCCCGATGAGGACGAGAGCTCGCTTGACGCAACGCTCGAGGCGGACGCGAACCCGGCCGATACCGCGTCCAATGGCGAGCCGCCCCACGAGTTGTCGGCGAGCCACCAGTAGGTGGGCGCGAGCGCCGGGTCCTGAAGTACGGCCGGTACCTTGACCTTCATGGCAGCGATGACGTCCTTCGCGATCCCGAAGACCACCGCCAGGACGAGGAACTGCTCCCATAGGACGACCGCATCGGGCGGCGCTTCCTCGAGGCGCGAGAAGTCCCTCAGATAGTTGCGCAGCGCCTCGTACCTCACGTAGAGCTCGTTGCCGGCCGCCGACCGACGTTTCGCGATCCGGGCGAAGACGATGATGATCGCTGCAGCCGGCACTCCGACGAGCAAGAGTCCGACCGACTCGGTGGAGAAGACCGTGAGCAACGTGATCCCGCCCACCGCGAACGCGATCGCCCAGAGTCCGACGGACCACATCGTGCCAGACGTCTCGAAGAAGCCGCGTGCCTTGGCGTCCGCCTTCACCGACCCTCGCCACTGGTTGAGCCCGCTCTGATACGAACTGGGTGTGAGCTTCGCCCCGGCCTTCAGTTGCTCCAGCGAGATCTCGTCGCCTCCGGCCATCTGGTCGAAGACGAACGCGGCCAGCTGCTGCGAAGGGGCAGGAGCGGCGGCCAGCTTCGCACGGTCGAGGGTGAACTTGTACGTGTTCTTCTGCCTCGAGCCGAACAGGCCCTCTTCGGTCTCGGTGACCGGCTCCAGGCGGACGACGCCCGTGCGCGACATGTCCATGAGAGTCGCGGCGACATCATCGTTGGTGACCGTTCCCCAGCGCATCAGGGCGCCGACCGTCGCGGGCGGAAGGTCGGCGGGGATGTCGCGGAAGTACTGCCCGACGAACTCGGTCTTGTGCTCCCGTCCGAAGCGGAGCCACGCGAACAGGGCGACCGCCACGCCGACGACCGAGACGCCGACGACGGCGAACCAGGCGAGAGCGACGAGGGTCCTCGCGCTCTGACGCTGCGCGTTGGCCTCGTTGGCCAGGGCGGCCTCAGCCTTGAGGATGGCGGCCAGTCGCGCGCCGCCCGCGAGCGGGGCGCTGGAGAGGGCCTCCGTCGGGAAGAGGATGTGACCCTCGATGAACGTGCTGGCCGGCACGTCGCTGACATCGAGGGTCACCTCACTCGTCTGCACGTCGAGCGGGACGATCCGAACGACCCCGGTCAGCGGGCCGTGCGCCCACGCCCTGACCGCACCCTTCGTCGACGGCGGCGGAAGGAACACGGTCACCTTGATGTGCCCTGTCGGGACGGCCCAGCCCGAGCCCACGAACTGCCAGTAGAGCTCGGACGTATCGGACCACCGCTTCGCGGCCCCCTGCGCCAGGTACTGCAGCCGGAACGTCTTGCTGCCACTCCCCTGGAAGAAGGCGTCCACATGCACGTCGCCCAGCTCCTGGGTCACGAAGTACGTTCCTGGAGGACGCGACGCGGCCCGGGCCGCGTCATCGAGCAGCTCCATCGGCGTACCGTCCGGTCCGACCAGCCCGCTCACGGTGATCCCGCTCGAGCCCTTGGTCGACAGGTCCCAGTACACGCGGGTGTAGTCCCCGTCGAAGTCCAGCGTGCGGGTCTCGGTGACCGCCATGTCACCGTTCGGCTGGACGGTCGCCGAGATATCGACGCCGGTCACGGTGTAGCTCTTCGCGAAGGCGAGGACAGGACTCGCGAGGGCGAGTATCACGAGAAGCGGGAACGCGAGTGCTCCCGCGCGGAAGAGTCGCCTCCCTGGCCGGTCGCCGCGACGCGGCGACGCGTGAAGAAGGACACGGGCCGACGGGTTCATCGCCACTCCTCCCCCTGGATGCTCAGCTTCGCGGGAGCCCGATACGATGCCGCGGGCGCCCCGCTTGAGAAGCCGTCGACCTATCGTAGCGCAGGGCGTGCCCGGCGGGGTGCGCTCGCCCGGGCGCCAGAGGGGAACTCGTGGCCGACCGGCGGCGCCGCACTTGTGACGATCGCGGCACGAAGACGCCAGCGTTGCCTCGGATCTCGGGCGATCACTTCGCCTTGGAGGGGGTAATAGCAGACGAAGTGGTCCTCGCCGAGGGCCACGCTGCGCAAGGAGCCGCTGCATGGCGTCTCTCAACCTGAACACCGTCGGCATGAGCGGCGGCTCGGACCCGGTCCGGCTCGAGCGCATCGTGGCCCGCCTGCCCGGGGTGTCGGCTGTGAGGTCGGATCGCACGAAGGGTCTCACGCACGTGGAGTACGACCCCGGTCTCGTCTCCATCGAGAGGATCGTGTCAGCCCTGCAGGAGCAGGGCTGCGTCCTGGGTCGAGACTGGTTCGCCTCCTAGCAGCGACGCATCCCCGGTCGGCTGCCTCGAGTATGCTTTGGCGAGGCGGAGATCGGAGTGCTCATGATCGATCCTCATGAGACGGCATGCGCGGACCTGCGATCCCGGCGAAGGCGACGACCGCCGACGGCGGGGCCGCGATTCGCCTCACTCTTCGTCGTGGCGTGCGTCTGTCTCGCTCTGCAGCCGCCTCCCGCCTTCGCGAGGCTCTCGCCGCCGCCTGTGACAGTCCCGGTCGCGACGGTGATGACGATGCAGGGCGCGCCGGTATGGTCGCGCAACCTTGGATCGCATCGGCGAGTCGCGAGCTGCATCAAGATGCTCACCGCGCTCGTCGTGCGCGAGCGCACGAACCTTGATGACGTCGTCGTCGTGCCCCGACAGGCCGAGGCCATCAACGACGGCGACGTCGGCCTGGTCAGGGGACAGCGACTGACCGTACGGCAGCTTCTCCAGATCATGCTGATCCCCTCGGCCAATGACGCGGCGATGGCCTTGGCCATCCATGTCGGCGGCACCGAGGCCGGCTTCGTGGACATGATGAACGCGAAAGCGAAGGCGCTCGGCCTCAAGCACACGCGCGCCGCTGATCCCGACGGCTTGAACAAGAAGGAGATCTGCACCGCGGAGGACCTCACCGTACTCGCGCGCGACGTGATGGCCGATCCCGTACTTCGCCAGATCGTGGGGATGCGCAGCGTCGTCGTGCCGCACCCCAGGAACAAGAGCACCGTGCACGCGTCGACCAACCTGCTGCTCGGCCACTACGCGGGCATGGAGGGCACGAAGACCGGCTTCACCAACCCCGCGGGTTACTGCTTCGTCGGGAGCGCCAAACGAGGCGGGGTCGAACTGCTCGGCGTCGTCCTCGGGGCCACCTCCAACGCCGGGCGCTTCAGCGAGATGCGCAAGCTCCTGGACTGGGGGTTCGCACACACGCACATGCGTCTGCTCATCTCAGCCGATACCACGCTGGGAATGCTCCCGGTCGTGAATGGTGTCGAGACCTCGGTGGCGGTCTGCACGACGCACAGCGTGTCCGCCGCGGTGTACGACAGCGGCAGCGCTGTGACCACGAGCCTCACCGTCCCCGCTTCCGTGCTTGCGACCGTCAGCGCCGGCCAGCCGCTGGGCGTGGTCGCGGCCTACAAGGACGGAGCGATGGTGGCTACGGCGGCTGTCGTGGCCGCGCGCGACGTGCCGGCGGTCTCGGTCCCGGTCACGTCGACCCTCTCCGCTCAGGTGGGCGCCGGCACACTCCGGGCGATATGGGAGCCGGAAGCGGCCGGGACTCTCGGCGTCTGGGCGGCGTGGGCGCTTCGCTGACGGCTCGCTCTGCCGGCGATCACCCGCCGCGGCGCCGGACTCGCGCGATCGCTACTTCAGAGTGACGTTCAGGACCGTCGAGTTCGACGTGAGGTAGCCCGTCCACGCCGGCATGACGGCCTTGAACTTGTAGGTGCCCTTCTTCATGCCGGGCTTGAAGTAGTACTTGTACTGCCACGCGGCTCCGCCGCTCAAGGCGTAGACCGTACGATTGGACGAGTATGTCCAGCGGGCGGAGCCGGGCTTCATCACGTACACCACCATGTTCTGCCCGATGCACGCGTTCGGCTTCACGGCGCCGCTCAGGATCCGCGTCTTGCCGATGTAGGTCGTCGTTGCGGTCGACTTGATGGTGACAGAAGTCTGCACGGGCACGGTGACCGTCGTGTATGCCAGTACTGCGCCGTAGCCGACCGCCCACGCGTGGGTCGCGTCTGCGGCCACTGCAGCGAACAGCGAGTTGCCCGTCCCGGAGGTCTGCGCGACCCACGTCGCGCCGCCGTCCGTCGTGTGCAGAGCGACCCCGGACCCGCCTACCGCCCAGCCGTTGCTGGAGTCGGAGAAGGCGAGCCCGTAGAGAGCGGCAATGCTGTGGGACTCTTGGGCCGTCCACGTCGCCCCGCCGTTCGTGGTGTGCAGGATCGTCCCGCTGTCCCCGGTCGTCCACCCGTTGTTCGCGTCGGTGAAAGACACCGCGTAGAGGTCGACCATGGTGCCGGAAGTCTGCGCGTCCCAAGTGGCTCCGCCATCGCCGGTGTGCAGGATGGTGCCGGCCTGGCCGACGGCCCATCCGTTGTTCGCGTCGGTGAACCCCACGGAGATCAACTCATTCATCGTGCCTGAGTCCTGAGTGGACCACGACGTCCCATCTGCGGTGTGTGCGATCACCCCGTCGTAGCCGACGGCCCACGCATGCGTCGCGTCCGTTGACGCGACCGCGATGAGCGCGTTGGGCTCCACACCGGAGTCTTGCGGGGTCCAGACCGCCCCACCGTTCACCGTATGCAAGATCACTCCACTATCACCGACGACCCACCGTTGTTCGCATCGGGGAAGGCGACGGCGGCGAGGACATCCCCCACACCCGACGCCTGCGAGCTCCATTGGGTGCCGCCGTTGGTCGTATGCATGATCAGGCCGCCACCGCCCACCACCCAGCCCGTGCTCGCACTGGTGAACGCGGCGCCGTAGAACGCTTGGGTCGTGCCGGAGATCTGCGACGACCAGACTCCCGTAGCCGCGGAAGCGGACAGCGGCATCGCGGCGGTGAGGACCAGCAACGCGAGTGCGGATAGGGACACGCGGATGAAGCGGGCGACACCGTGCATGAGGACTCTCCTACCGATTTGGGCGTGGTCGACGAAGGTCTGGACGAACCGCGTACTCACATCTTGGCCCTGCCACGGGACCTGTACCAGAAGATCGCGGTGACGAGCGGTCCTCGTCTCGGCCTCACGGGCCTGGACCGCCGCCCGTCGCCGACTGAGTGAAGGACGCTCGCCGATCTGGGTATGGAGCAATTCAAGCCCTCGGTCGAACGTTGCGGATGACTCGAACCGGGGCGGGCGCTTCTGACCTCTTCAGCCCAGCAGGGAAGCGGGATCAGATGGAAACCAGCGTGAGCAGCAGACCGGACAAGGATGCCTGCATCGTGACGGTCCGCGGTGAGGTCGACCTGTACTCGTCACCGGCGCTGAAGACCAGCCTGATCGAGGCCGACGGAGTCGGCTGGCGACTTGTGATCGTCGACTTGAGCGGCGTCAGCTTCATCGACTCCGCGGGCCTCGGCGTCCTGGTCGGGGCGCTGCGGCGCGCCAGGGAAGACGGCGGTGAACTGGCCTTGGTGTGCGACAGCGAGGGCATTCTCAAGATCCTGCGGCTCACCGGGCTCGATCGAGTCTTCCCGCTGGCCGCGACCGTCGACAAGGCGCTCGAGACGCAAGGTGATAACGTCTCGCAACGGGATGCGCGTCGGCCCCGCCGATCCTCGCAAGTGGGCTGAGCAGCACCGGGAAGGTCACCCCGCCAGCATTGGCGCGTCTCCGGACGGGCAGACAGCCCGTCGGCCGGCGTTGCGCCGGGCCCGCTCGGGGAAGAAGGACTACGTGGGGGGAGCACCCCGAATGACGAACATGGAGGCACGATGACAGCGCTGGGCCATGTGTCTCTCACGCTGCCGGCATCGCGTGAGTACGCAAGAACCGCGAGGCTGACCGCGGCTGAACTCGCCACTCGCGTCGGGATGGATATCGATGACGTCGACGACGTGAAGCTTGCCGTGGAGGAGGCGTTCGTCTACGCCGCGCAGTGCGCGGAGGGGCACGACGTCACTCTCGCGTTCGAGCTGTCGCCGTCCTCGATCGAACTGGTGGTCGGCCCCTTCCCCGGGATGTGCGAGGGCGAGAGCCGGAAGGACGCGGGGCGCCTGTTCGCTCACTTCATCCTGGAGTCGATCTGCGACGAGTTCGACATCTCCGACCGAGACGGGCAGTGCCTCCTCCGCCTCGTGAAGAGAGCGGAATGCGCGGGATGAAGGAGGCCGGTCGGGTCACCTCGCGCCGGCTGGTGTGGGACAAGGCGCTCACCGCCAAGCTCTTCTCGGCATACCACGCGCGAGGAGACCAGGACGCGCGTGACGAACTCGCGAAGATGTATCTGAACCTCGTCAAGTTCCTCGCAAGCCGCTTTCGAAACCGTGGCGAGCCTATCGACGACCTCGTGCAGGTGGGGACCATCGGGCTCCTCAAGGCCATCGACCGCTTCGACCCGGAACGCGGCTGGGAGTTCACCACGTACGCGACCCCGACCATCCTCGGCGAGATCAAGCGCTACTTCCGGGACAAGGGCTGGGCGATGAAGGTGCCGCGCCGCCTGCAGGAGCTCTCCTTCAAGGCGAGCCACGCGATCGATGCGCTCACTCAGCGCCTTCAGAGAACGCCGACCGTCCCGGAGATCGCGGCGTACCTCGAGGTCACCCCGGACGACGTGCTCGAGGCGCTCGAGACCTCGGAGGCCTACAACTTCGTCCCGCTCGAGACCGATCACAACGCCGACGGGTCGGACTCCTTCTCGATCATCGACTGCGTGGGGAAGGACGACAGGCTGCTGTCGATGGTCGACGATCGCACGACGCTGTCCTCAGCACTGAAGAAGCTCTCTCCTCGGGAGCAGCATGTGCTCTACCTGCGATTCTTCGAGGGGCTCACGCAGACCGAGATCGCCAAGATGCTGGCCATCTCGCAGATGCAGGTCTCTCGACTGCTGCGCAGGACCCTGCAGGTCCTTCGCGACAACCTGGAGCCCGAAGCCTGCTAGGGGCGCGGCCGCCTAAGATGCGTCCTCGGAGCTGGCCAATGCGTCGCGCAGCCGCTCGAGTCCGAGACGATAGCTCTCGGCATCACCGTATTCGAAGAACCCCGGGTAGAGGTCGTGAGCGGCAATGATCCTGCGAGCGTGTTTGATCGGGCACCAGTACTGCTCGGTGCGAGCCGCGACCTCCCTGAAGTAGGCGGCGACGCCGTTCGCATAGCCGCAGTAGGCGCAACCCAGCTTCTCCAGGACATTGAGGTACGGAAGGTCGCCACGGTCGAGAACGACGTAGTCGGACCGTCTGACCTTCGGGATGTGGTACACGGGGAAGCAGATGGCCTGGTAGACGCCGATGAAGAGATCGAGCAGCGCGAGAGGCACGACGCCCAGGTAGATCACCGGCGTGGTGAGCCAGATGGCGAGCGACGCCCCCGTGATGTAGCCGAACAGGCCCGTCCTCGACCCTCGCTGCAGCGCGGCGACCTCCTCGCTGAAGCGGATCCGCCTCGTGTCCACCACGAAGCGAAAGTCACCTCGCTTCTTGTCGAACTCGGTCTGGATCTCCTCCTCAAGCCCCCGAAGCTGCTCGATGAGTCCGTCTATGCGAGACATGGCGGTCCCTCGGATCTGCACTCGTCTCGGGAGATGGCTGCGTCTCGGCAGCGGCCCCCATGGGATGGGTCCAAGCGCGCCGCGTCTGCCGGTGCACAACCAGCCTATGCCCGTTGTGACACCCGGGCCCGCAAAGGGAGGAGGGCGGCAGGCAGTCGGTCTCCCACGCGCGTGGCCTGGATCATCTCACCAACGTCCTGCGTGGCGTCCAGGTCGGGTCGCCCTCAGTCTCGCTATGTGGATCCAGTGATCGGAGGATCGCATGGCAGTGTCCAAGTGCCCGTCCCACGCGCGTGGGGCGCGATCCCGCCCGCTCAACGAGACACGGAACGAAGAACCGCGGACGTGACCGCCCAGCACCGCGAACCCCTTGTGAAGGCGGTCACATCACTCTTGCGGCTCCGCTGCCGGACTGTCAATCGGATCGGCAAGGATTCCCTTGCCGTGTCCGACGGGCGGTCGCGGGACCATTGCTGTGTCGTGCCTCGACCTCAGCAGTCAGTTCGCGGAGAAGCTGAATGTCCCGTCGCGGAAGATCCTCGCGCAGGCGCTGCACACCGCGGGGTCGTAGAGGGTCCCCGCCCCGCGCTCGATCTCGGCGAGCGCCGCATCGAGTCCGAGGGCCGCGCGGTACGGACGGTGCGACACCATGGCTTCGACCACGTCGGCCACCATGAGCACCTTCGCCTCCGGTAGCAGTTGGTCGCCGGTGAGGCCGCGCGGGTAGCCCGATCCGTCGCACCTCTCGTGGTGCTGATAGATGAGCTCAGCGGTCTGACCTTCCATATCCGCCGATGCGATGATCCGATAGCCCGCCTCCGAGTGCCCCTTCATGAGCTCGAACTCGACCGGAGAGAGCTTGCTCGGCTTGGTGAGCACCTCGGCGGGTACCGAGACCTTGCCGACATCGTGGATGAGGGCCGCGAGGCGGACCTCCTCGGTCTGAGAAGCTGTGGCGCCCATCTCCTCCATGATGCGGACGCCCAGCTCGGCCACGCGACGCTGGCGGCGGTATAGGGATCGCGCATCTCGACGACCTGTCCGACGACCTCGATGAGCGAGGACAACGAGTCGCCGAGCAGTTCCAGGTTGCGCTCCCGCTCCTGCAGCAGCCCCTCGAGCTGACGCTCCCGCCTCCGGAGCTCCGCCTCCGCGGCCTTGCGCTCCGAGATGTCCCTCGTGACGGAGAGGATGCACGGCTCGCCCTCGATGTCGATCACGCGAGCGGACATCAGCGCGGTCGTGACCGTGGCGTCCTTGCGACGGAAGCGGGCTTCGAGGTTGTCGACATGCCCGTCGGCCATCAGTCCGGCCACGAGCCTGTCGCGATCGGTCGTGTCGTCCCAGATCGAGATGTCGTATGAAGTCTTGCCGGCGACGTCCTGTGAGGTGTAGCCGGTGAGGCGAGCGAACCCCTCGTTCGTGTCCATGAACATCCCGTCCGAGAGGCGGTTGATGTTCACGGCGTCAGGCGAGGTGCGGAACGCCGTGGAGAACTTCGCCTCGGAAGCGGCAAGCGCGGCCTGCGCACGCTTCTTGTCCGTGATGTCCTCCAGCACGTCGCAGGAGTACAGGGGTCGGCCCTCGCCGTCTCGAACGAGGCTCACATGGAGGTCGACCCAGACGGCGTCTCCACCCTTGCGGAGATAGCGCTTCTCCACGACGTACGTGTCCTCGGTCCCGACGAGCATCCGCCGCAGCGCGTCGACGTTCTCCGCAACGTCGTCGGGATGAGTGATATCGGCGAAGGTCAAGGTCATGAGTTCGTCTCGGCTGTAGCCGAGCATGTCGCACAGATGCCGGTTCACCCGCAGCCACGAGCCGTCGGTCCCCACGTGTGCCATGCCCACGGACGACTGCTCGAAGGTGGCGCGGAACATGGCATCCGGCTCCGAGTGATCGCTGCCAGATCGATCCATGGTCAGAGTCCCATTCTCAGCGCGAGATCCTCCAGGCTGCGGATCCTGCGCCGCAACTCCTCGGAGTCGAGGCTGACCGTGGCGCTGCACCCCTTGCACGTGTACACCCTGTGGGCCCTGATCCAACGGATCGTCTTGGGCGTCGCCGCGCCGCAGCTCGGACATTCCAGATCGACGATGTGGTACTCGAGGAAGTCGCTCATACGCTCCCTGCCGCTCCGATCATGGATGGACTCTCGCGTGCGGTGTCCGCGGCGACCGCATGGGGGGTGCGAGACAGGCCCGCACCCGGGGGCCTCCTCCGCCACGGCGGACCCCGGTCCTATTCGGTCGGCGACACGGCGAAGTAACAACGATTCCGACGAAGGGCAGCCACCGGGATGCGAGTGGCATGGCTCGCAAGAAAGGGGGCCACCTTGGTTGCGTCCGCGTTCGGCCAGAACGCAGCGGTCCCGGCTCCTCCTCGGCGCGAGGAACCGGGACCAAAGTCGTGGAGCCCCCGGTCTCCTTCCCGACCCGACCGAGGAGGATGCGAGAGACCGTCTCAAGCGCCTACTTCACTACCACCTTGATCGGCGACACCAGTGTCGATGCCGCCTCATGCGTCGCGTCGCCAGCGAACGTCACGTAGAACGTGTAGGTGCCCTTCATCGTCGGCGTGTAGCGGTACCACCATGTCGAGGCCGCTGTGCCCAGCGCGGAGGTCAGACGGACTGAGGAGTAGGAGTAGGTCGCCCTGTTCGGCTTTCTGACCCAGACTTTGACGGTCCACCCACCGCCGGTGGGGCCGGAGAGCACTCCACTGAGTACGAACGGAGCGGGAAGCTTCACACCGCCCGGGTTCGCGACCATGCTGAGCGCCGTGCTGGTCCTGCCGCCCGGGGCCGGAGCGATCGAGAAGGTCACCGTGTGCGTCACTTCGGTGTTGCCGGCCTTATCGACGGACCAGTACGAGATGACGTGGGTGCCAGAGCCGGAGACGTCGAAAGAGGTCGTGATCGTCGAGGCGGTCGAGACCGGAGGCGCACCGGCGATCGTGTAGCTCACGTGACACTCAAGGCACTTGCCGTCCCTGTCGGGCTGGGAGCCCAGGAAGTGACCGCTGACCGTGCCGGTCGGCGCCACATCACCAGTGTTGTCGCTGGTTGGCATGACTGGCCCGACGATCGAGGTGCCGTGACACAGGGTGCAGGGCCATGAGAGATCGTGCGTGGCATGGTCCGAAGGCTCCACCATCGTCGGAGCGTCAACGACGGTGTGGCACACAGGGCAGGCACTCGTGAAGCCCGCGTGAGGAACCACGGTGCCAGTGGCCGGCAGCGCCCATCCGGGGTGACAGCCGGCAGCGATGCAGCTCGCGTCGCCCGACGTGATCGAGGCAGCGGTGCCGCCCACATGGTTGCCCGGAACCGCGAGACTCGGTGCGCCGAACAGACCGGCGGCACGCGGGCCGTTGTTCCTTGTGGAGGTCACGACCGGCTCGACGACGCTGTCGACGATGCAGTGCACACCCGCCATGCCCGATCCGGCATCGGCTCCCACAAGGGTGATGTGGGCCACCGAACCATAGGGCAGCACCGCACCGCTGGCCACTCCCGACAGGGTCGTGACCGGAGCCGTGAGGTCGGCCGCGGCGAGGACTCCCGCTGGCGCGACCATGGCCCCCGCGCCCAGAACGACCGCGAACCCGGCGGCGTGCGCCCAATTCCGGATCCGGCGCCGCTCTGAACCCCACCGGCTCGGGGCGGCCTGCACCCTCCGCGCCCCGCCGACCTGCATCTCGGACTCCATCGAAGGCCCTCCCGTCTTGCTGGTCTGCTGCGACCCGTCCCTGGGCCTTGAGCCGGACTGGGTCGTCGCACTTGCGTTCCGGTCCCCCCGGCGGACATCGATCGAGCAGGCCGATGCTGTCGACCCGACTCGATCGATGTCCGCGTCGACGGGAGGAACCGGTACTCATGGTAGTTCCTTACCGTAACGCAGACCACCGGTTCCCGACGACTGGCGACCCGATCCCGACCGTCTGAAGCGGGCAGGATCGGTACGTCATCTGCGCGTTTGCGTGGTAGCTGTTGGAGAGGGAGGGATCCGAACTCCATAACGGGCGTGCCGACGAGGGCGGTCGCGCCCCAGAGCCGGTCCGTCAGGCCGCAGAGCTCTCGGCGAGACGGCCGTCGCTCCACTTCCAGAATGCGAGCGCGACCAACGCCAGACCCGCGGCGCCCAACAGCCCGACCGGCAGAGATACGATCGGGTCTCTGCTCACGACCAGCAGAAGGAAGAAGCCCGCGTAGCCGTTGAACGCACCGTGCAGTATCGCGGGCGCGAGCAGCGAGCCCGTGAACTGGCGCGCACGCCACAGCAGGAACGAGAACGGCGTGCAGAGCACGACCATCATCGGGATGCCGAGGAACCGATGCGGTGCATAGTTGAATCCCATCAAGATGATCGGCGCGTGGAACAGACCCCACAAGACGCCGATCAGGAGGTTCGCGCGCACGGGGCCGAGGGAGCGCAACTCGTTCATCAGGAACCCGCGCCACCCGTACTCCTCGCCGTACGCGAACAGTCCGTTGATCGTAAGACCCGCAGACAGTCCACCGAGCAGCGCGACGACGTACAGCAGGCCGATGGGTGGCATGTTGAGGGTGCGGCTCGCCGGCGCTGCGGCGCTCTGGCCATTCGGGACCTGAGACATAAGTGCGGTGAGGTTCCGGTTGAGCTCGGTCTGGGACCCGATGAGCTGCCCCACGCCCGGCACATGCAGGACGTTGCCGAAGACGATCGCGAGCACCAGGAAGGTGACGAACACCGCCGCGCTGAGCGCGACGTAGGTGAGCAGCAGCCGCGGCAGCCTCCGGCCGAAGCCCTCGAATGTCGAGCGGATCAGCGGACGTCGCTTGCCCACGCGCTCAGCGATGAGCGCGGACACGAGCGGCGCCGGCATGTAGAGGAAGGCCACCGCGAGCTGGAAGACCAGCTGGGCGCCCGTCGGGCTCATGTTCGCGCCTGCGAGGAACAGGCCGAGCGCCACGAGCGACACCCACACGAAGCAGATGACGTAGAAGACCGCGACGAGTCGCCAGTCGGGCCTACGTGTGGAGGCGACTTGTGATGCGGGCGCGGGCGCGGCGGGCGCGGACTCCATTGGTACCCCCAGGGGTCGTGGGTCTGCTCCCAGCGCAGCGAACGTGGAGCGGGAGGGCGAGCCGCATCTCACGGTCCGGTGCGCCTCAGCGTCCTTGCGCCGCCGCCTTGGCCTCATACATCCGGCTGTCTGCCTCGGCAAGGACGCTCTCGATGTCCGCGTCCGCATCCAGGCAGGATGCGCCGATACTCAGGCCGAGGTCCAGACCGCGGGCCAGCCCGGCATCCCGCACCGCCTTGGACAGTCGGGCCGACGCGACCCGCTGCGCGTCGGCATCTTCACCTCGCAAGATGACCCCGAACTCGTCTCCGCCGATCCGCGCGACCATGTCGATGTCGCGAACGCACGCGCGCATGCTCTCCGCGATCTCGCGAAGCACCGCGTCGCCGAAGGGGTGTCCGAACGAGTCGTTGCACGCCTTGAATCCGTCCACGTCCGCGAACAGGATCGTGGACGAGACCCCGCGCCTGGCGAAAGCGCCCGCGCGCTCCACTTCAGCTTCGAACGCCCGACGATTGGGCAGTCCCGTGAGTGCATCGTGATCCGCGAGGTAGGCGAGCTGCTCCTGCTGTTGGACCAGCACCGCGTGGCTGGAGTCCTCCAACGTCTGCCGGGCCCGTATGAAGCGCACCAGCACCGCAACACCGACGATCGCTCCGGCCGACAGGACCAGAGACGCGACGCTCAATGGCACGTCGACTGCGACGACGGGCGCGCTGAACAGATGGTCAGCAAGCGCCCAAAGGTCCATGAACAGGAGTGCGACGATGGGGAAGAAGATCGCGGCCCACTCGACGCGCGAACGTATCGTCCTCAGCGCGAACAGCATCTCCACGAGCGCGACACCTTGCAGCACGACCGACGAGACCAGGATGAACCGTACGGCACCAGCCAATCCGCCACCTCACAGCATCTGTCGAAGACCACCGTGTTCGCGTGTGCGGCGAGAGCCGTCCCCACGTCGATGAGGGCTCAGGCATCGAGGATCAAGCGACCCTGCTCCCAAAGCCGAACGCACGCAGCGGACACCTGCGGATCGAACTTGTCCGGGCTTTTCCTGATCTCGTCGATCGCCGCCTCCAGGCCCAGCGCAGGCCGGTACGGGCGATGCGACGCCATCGCCTCCACCACATCGGCCACGGCGAGTATCCGGGCACCGAGAAGGGTCTGCTCGCCCTTCAGCCCCTGGGGGTAGCCCGAGCCGTCCTGTCTCTCGTGATGCTGCAACGCCATCTGTGCGACCGGCCAGAAGAAGTCGATGCCCTTGAGGATCTCGAAGCCTGCAGCCGGGTGCTCCTTGATCAGCCGAAACTCAGTGTCAGTGAGCTGGGTGGGCGTCGTCAGGATCTCTGAAGGGACAGCGAGCTTGCCCACATCGTGGACCAGTCCTGCCACTTCGATCCCATCGATCTCTTCTTCGTCCAGACCCATCTCAACGGCGATGGCTTTCGCGATCAGGGCCACTCGCTCCTGGTGGCCCTGGGTGTAGGGGTCGCGGGCCTCGACGACCCGACTCATGGACTCGACGATCTGCCTGAGCAGCCCCTGCAGCCTGTCGTTGCTGGCCACAAGCTCTTCTTCGAACCTCACGCGCAGATCCTTCGTCCGAAGCGCCTCGATGCCGAAGGCAAGGTCCATCGCAAGCTCCTGCAGCAGCGCCATCTCGTCGTCATCGAACGCTGTGGGTGACCCGCTTATGAACATGACTGCGCCGAAGGGGTGCTTCTCGAAGTCGAGCAGAGGAAGCGCAGCGACTGATGCGTAGCCCCGGGACAGTGCCTCGCCTGCGAACGCCCGGTAGCGAGGGTCATCTGCCATCGACCGCATGATGATCGGCTCGGCCGAGCGGATCGCCAGTCCAGGCGGACCGTTCAGGTCGGTGTCCTGCTCCCCCCAGTTGAAGCCCACAGCTTCGAGGAAGCCGTCCTCGTGACCGGCGTGGGCCATCGCGTGGACGGACTTCATCTCGTCATCTCGCGCGTAGCCCACCCACACCATGCGGTAGCCGCCCTGCTCGACGCCGACCTTGCACACGTCGTCGAGCAGCGTCCGTTCGTCGGTAGCGCGCACCAGTGTCTGGTTGCACCAACTGAGCGCTCGCAAGGTGCGCATGGTCGAACGCAGTCTCTCATTGGCGACGACGAGGTCTGCCTCGAACGTGTCCCTCAGCATCCTTGTGCGGAGCGCGTCGATCCCAAAGGCAAGATCCAGGGCGAACTCGTTCAGCAACGCCATCTCATCCGTGTCGAATGCCTCGTGCCGGCCACTCACGAAAGTGATGGCGCCGAAGACCTCGCGCTCCGCGTCCAGCAGGGGGAAGGCCGCCGCAGATGCGTATCCCCTCGAGAGCGCCTCTTTGGCGAAGAGAGCGTATCGCGCGTCGTTCTCCATTGTGCGCACGATCACCGGCTCCTTGAGCCGGATCGCCCGACCGGCCAGCCCGCTGTGATCGGTGTCCGTGTCACTCCATCTGTAGTGGACCGAGTCGAAGAAGCCATCCACGTGACCGGCGTGCGCCATCGGCCGAACCGACTTGGCCTCGTCGTCTTCGGCGTATCCCACCCACACCATGCGGTAGCCACCCTGCTCGACACCGACTTCGCACACATCCGTGAGCAGCGCCTGCTCGTCCTCGGCTCGCACGAGGGTCTGATTGCACCAACTGAGCGCCCTCAGGGCGCGCACCGAGGCGGCCAATCTCTCGCGAGCCACCTCCTGCTCGGTCACGTCCTCGCCCACGCCCTGCCACCGCACGACCTCGCCCTCCGCGTCTCTCACGCTGTCGAGGTGCACGGCCATCCAGTGAACGCTCCCATCCGGCCAGATCACACGGAAGCGCACCGAATAGGCGCCTCCGTGCTCCCTTGCGCGCGTGGTGGTGTCCCGCAACATCTCGCGGTCTTCCGGGTGCACGACCTCGTACAGCTCCTCTGTCGTGCGCCCGAACCTGTCCGGGTCGATCCCCAAGAGGCCACATGCGGCATCATCGAGCTCCAGGGTCAGCGTCGCGACGTCGACGTCCCACGTTCCGAGGTTGGCCGACTTCAAGGCGAGTGCGAGCCTGCGCTCGCCTTCCTGCATCGCGGTCTCGAGCCTGCGCTTCTCGGTGATGTCGCGGAAGAACACCGCCATGCGCATCTCACCCGTGGCGAACGCGTGCACCTCGAAGACCCCGCAGATGCCGCCGGCATCGTAGGCGTACTCGTCTGTGTCCCATGTCCCGCCGTCTCGAGCCACCCGGCGGTACGCGGCCGCCGTCTCGGTCCCCGCGTTTCCAGGAAACGCCTCCTCCAGCGTCAGACCGAGCAGCGGGCTGTGACTGAAGCCGAGCGACCGCTCCGCCTGCAGGTTGTAGCCGGTGAACACGAGGCGACCGTCGGGGTCGAGCCGGTACATGTGGGCTCCGAACGGCGCGTTGTCGATCGCCGACAGCAGGCGCGACTCGCGCTCGGCGGCCTGTGCCTCAGCTCTCCTTCGCGCCGTGATGTCGAGCGTATGTGTGAGGGCGCACAGCTCGCCGCCGACTTCCACGAGCTCGGCGACGGCGAGCATGTTCAAGACGGCGCCGTTCTTAGTTCGGAACTCCGCTTCGAAGTCTGAGACTCGTCCGTCGCGCCGCGTCGCTTCAAGAAAGCGCTGTCGCTCAGCGAGATCGACCCACAGGCCGAGTGTTATGGCGTCGCTGCCGACGACCTCGTCCCTCTCGTAGCCGAAGGTCCGTAGGAACGCGTCGTTGACCTCGAGGAATCGGTCGTCAGCCAGACGAGTCACCGTCGCGCACACCGGGCTGGAGCGAAACAGGGTGTCGAAGAGCTGTGCGAGGTCGGGGCCTTCCCGCGCCGCGTGTTCGCTGGCGGTGACTTCGTGAAGGTAGGCGCGCCCGACCGCAGCGTCATCCCCAGGGGGAACGAGTGCGGTCACATCGACGACGAGTGTGCCGCCGTCCTTGCGCAGGTGCGAGGTGCGCCAGCGAGTGGGTCCCTCCACTGCGAGGTCGCGATATCGACCAGTCGTCTCGCGCGCGGGACGGGACCGGTCCAAGTCGGCGATCGACATGCCTAGAAGGTCGGCTCGCTCGAATCCCGACTGGGCACAGTAGACATCGTTGACTGCCAGCAGCCGACCGCTCGCAAGCTCGAATTCCCAAGAGCCGTCACGCACGGGGCTCGAGAGAGGGCTCTCGATGCGCCTCTTGCTGGGTCTCTCGTCCGTCACGTGCGCACCTCGAAGGCAGTCGCCCTGCAGCCCTTGCCGCCAAGTCCCGCGCCCCACGAAGGTCAGTGGTGAGGGTGACGCTCATGTGCGCACCAAGTATAGGGCTCGCCCGCCTCCAAGGTGCCGGCTGACTCGTGAGCGCCGTCCCGGCAACGGACCGTATATCGAATCGAGGCGCACGACTCCCGCCTTCCTTGGACTGTCGACATCGCTTCTTGCCAGCGTGTGCTGCCGGGTGAGCGCATCCCGCAGATGCGGTGAAAGGACCTCGACAGGAAAGACCTCAGGCGCCATCGGCGCATCGCCCGTTAGAGGCGACGGTGCGCAACTCCTGCCTCTGCTCGTTCCAGAGGTTGATGGTCACGCGAGTCGGGCTCGTCGTCCGAAGCAGAATGGCGGCAAGCTGCTCGAGGGCCGCGTCGATGCCCGTCCATCGTGACAGCGTGTCGGCCGTCTTGAGAAGCAACTCCGTCGGCTGCGGCTCGCCCGCCACCTGCCGTCCGGCATCCTTCCCCTCGGTCGAGGCGCTCCGCCCCACGATAGGGGAGGTCGGCGCCGCCTCTCGGCTCGGCCGCGGCCGCTTCTTGCCTGTCACCGTCCGGCTCCCTCTGCAGAGTGTCGCGTCGAACATACCGATGGTTGAGAGTCTCGGGGCGCAGCGGCGGCTCTCCGGGAACCCGCGCGTGGGCCCATCTGACGCGAACACGAACGGGCAGAAGCGGCAGGCGGCTCTGGCCGCGTTCCTGAGAAGGCGGTGTCGGCGGGGCGAGTTTCCCTGGAACAGGGAGGTTCCAGCGCCCCGCTGACACCGTAGAGGAGGACCCGTCAGTCCGAACGCCCACGGTCGGAGTGCGGGTGATCCCCATGCTAGGTCCCTGATCCAAAGCTCTGGTTGCACCAAAGCAAAACGCGCGTGAACTTCATGTGTCTCGCTCGCTCGCGATCTGACGGCCCGGCGGCCTCACCTTTCTTCGTCGGCCTCGCCCATGCCACCGCCGCTCGCCGCGGCCTTCTCCTGGCGACTCCCGCGACCTCGCAGCAGTCGAGCAACGAGCACCCCCAGGGCAGCACCCAGAGCGGGCCCGGCGACATACACCCAGCTGCCACCAAGACTCAGTCGAACGATATCGGGACCGAGCGAGCGGGCCGGGTTCATGGATCCGCCGCTCACAGGTCCGCCTATGAGCCCAGCGACCGCGACGAACGCGCCCACGGCGATCGCGGCGTTGTGCCCCACGATCTTCGCTCCTGAGGCGGTCCCCAGGATGACCAGCACGAGGATCGCTGTGAGCACCCCCTCCGCCAGCATCGCCGCGAGCGGCGTCACGCCAGGTCCGGGAGTCGTGGCTCCCAGAGTGCTCCCCCGACCGAAGAGCGCGAGAAGCGCAAGGCTCGCGAGGATCGCACCAGCCAATTGAGCGAGCATGTAGCCGGGTACCCGCCGCCATGGGAAGTCTCGACGCAGTGCGAACGCGAAGGTCACCGCTGGGTTGAAGTGCGCTCCAGACAGGTCTGCGAGAGCATAGATGAGCGCCATCACCGCCAAGCCGGGTGCGATCGCCGTGGCTGTGCGGGTCACCGAGCCCGCGATGGCGCCAGAGACGGCAGGGCCACCGGAGGCGACGAGGACCAGACCGAACGTCCCCATGAGCTCCGCCACAAGGCGCTTCCACTCTTGAGTCACATCGGCGAAGTCACCTGCGAAGTTGGCGATCCCCGGCCGCGGACGTGACCCGACTGCGTCACGCTCGCTCGCCTCGCTCATCGCCGGGCCTCCTTGCTGAGTCCACAACCAGCAACCGAAGAGGGTGTACCCGCGCGGGTATGTAGCAACCGTGTCACGACGACCTTCATGACAACAGCCGCCTCCGCAGTCCTGGGGGCGCGCCTCGGAGGAGACCGCATGGCGAAGACGAGCCCGCCGAAGATCGAGTGGCTTTCCAGCGTCGAGGAGCGCCGCTACCCTTCCGCCGAGTGCTATCTCAGCCTCGTGTATCCAGAAGAGAGGGCTCGGGAGATCGTGGCGGCTCTTCGTGACGCTCCGGTGACTCAGTTCCAAGGCAAGGACATCTTTCGCGCATCCGGACTGTCCCTGCTGGGCGTGAGCAACTCACATGTCGAGAAGGACAGGGTGAAGATACGAAAGGGCCAGTCCCTCTCTCCCATCCTCCTCGTCAGAGACGAACAGAACGGCAGGGTGGTGATCGCGGACGGGTATCACCGTCTGTGCGCCATCTATGGCTACGACGAAGACTCCTGGATCAGGTGTCAGATCGTGTGAGCGGGTCCTGTTCGCCCGGCTCTCTCGCTGACACTCTCAGTCGAACGTCTTCGGCTGCGGCTCGAACCTGTATCCCACCCCGTGGACCGTGCGGATGTAGGTAAAGGCGGAGATCTCCTCGACCGCCTGCCGCACTCTCCGGATGTGCACATCGATCGTCCGAGACGATGGGAGGTGGTCGTATCCCCAGACATCCTGGGCGAGGCGCTGGCGGGTCATCAAACGCCCGGGCTCACGCGCGAGAGCGACGAGCAGCTGGAACTCCTTGAGGCGAAGGCGGACGGGGACATCGCCCACGGTGGTCCTCAGCTGCGACGTCTCGAGCACCAGGTCGCCTGCCCGGACGAACTCCTCGGTGTTCAGGACGTTGCGCTCGCGAACTCGCCGCAGGTTCGCGCGCACCCGCGCGAGCAGTTCGTCCATGCTGAAGGGCTTGGTGATGTAGTCGTCTGCGCCCGCGTCGAGCCCGCGCACCTTGTCCCGCTCGTCTCCCAGCGCGGTCACCATCACGATCGCTACACCCGGATCGTCGGCTCTGATGCGCTCCGTGAACGTGAAGCCGTCTATGCCCGGCAGCATCAGATCCAGAAGAACGAGATCCGGGTGCTCGATCTTGGCGAGGGTGAGGGCCTCGACCCCGTCTCCGCTCACCATCGTCTCGAAGCCCGCGCGACGAAGAGCGTAGTCGACGGTCTGCCTGATGATCGGATCGTCTTCGACGACCATAATCCTGGCCACCCGCTCACCCCTTTGCTTCGGCCGCGCGACGAGCCAGGAGCATCGTGACGGCTCGCCCGGACGGTGCAAAGGGCATCTCACAAGACTGCAACAAGAGGCCACCCACTTCTAACATCCGTGAAACGCCCAGGGGGCTTGGCGCAACGGGGGCGATGGCGACTTCGCAGTGACCCGGGGCTGTAGCGACTGGCCGAGTCGCGCGGTCACTGCCCGTCGAAAGGAGAGCAGGCGTTGCCAGGTTCGCAACGCCTGCTCTCCTTCATAGGGTCCTCTCACGCCGACGCGTGCGGCGCGTCGAACCGGCGCTGCCACGCCCGGTTCTTCTTCAGTTGCTGAGTCCAGTAGAACTGTGTGATCGGCATCTTGAGCGCCACGAACATGGCCGCCGCGCTCACCGGCGACAACCGCTCCCGACCGGCGACCTGCCTGAGCGTCTCGGGATCGAATCTCCCTTCGCGAGCGAGCTGTTCACCGAGGTCCTGCAAGCGGGCGAAGAGCTTGCCGAGCGCCTGGTCCGGCATCACCTGGAGCGCTTCTCCGCCGCCGCGAACGATCGTGCCCACGTGCGGAGAACCGAGTCGCATCGCAAGCTTCATCAGGTATCGCTCGAGACCGCGTGAGTGCAGCGGCTCCATAAAGCCCGACTGCACGAGGAATCCCAGGCGCGGGTTGTCCTCGCGCCCGATCAGCGGCTCGAGCGCTTCTATGAACCCGAGGACGAGTCCGGGCATCGAATCCGTGTAGAGCGGCAGGCCCAACAGGACCTTCCCAGCGCGCCCGATCTCTATGACCGCGCGATCGAAGTCAGCCGACCGCGCAAGATGGAGGACCGTGGGCTCGGCACCGCCCCCGGCCTGCCAGCCCTGAGCCACCTGGGTCAACATGCGCATCGAGTTGGAGCGTGGGCCTCTCGGCGACCCGTTAAGCAACAGCAGCGAGTCCATCTGCAGCCTCCTTCGCGGACGTGGTGGCGATCGTCGTGAATGCGAGCGAGGACTTCATGTTGCGGGCCATACGGGACCACAGGTGCGTCGTGATCTCCAGGTCCTCGACGTCCGTGTCCGCGCTTGGCGCGAGCAGCAGGCCCATCTGCGGGTAGCGCGCGTAACGAGGCCGATGGTGCATCTCGCCTCCCTCGATGACGATGTAGGGGTGGACGAGTGGCACCATCTGGTCGGCCGCGCGCTTGAGGAGCGAGCTCGTGAACCCCATCCGCACCGGCGAGGCGAGCACGGTCAGATCGCTCGCGAGGAACGCCCGGCAGATGCGGTCACTGTCGTCGTGCTTCACACACAAGCCCGGGGTCTTCACCCAGCAGCCCCAGCAGCCCGAGCAACCCTTGAGGTCAAGATCTCTCAGGTCGAGCCGAGTGACCTCGTGGCCCTGTGCGACCAGACACTCCACGTACTCGTGAAGGTAGCCTTCGAACGTGCTCCCCGGGTCCGGATCGCCGTTCATGATCGTGATACGCATCGCCGCACTTCCCTCGATAGCTGAGCCGTATTCTACGCCGTAGAACCTGACAAGGACTCATTCTACGGAGTAGAATCGCTGTGTCAAGTGGATGCAGCGACGGAGTTGGAAGGGCCCACATGGCAGTCGCCAGGAAGAGACCACCGGGCACCCCGCTCACCCGGGAGCACATCGTGCGGGTCGCTCTCGGTATCGTCGACGACGACGGCCTCAAGGCGTTATCGATGAGACGGCTCGGTGCACAGCTCGGAACCGATCCGATGGCGGTGTACTACCACCTCCCCAACAAGGACGCGCTGCTCGATGCCATCGTCGAGGCCGTGATGGCCGACATCGATCTCGCGGTCGATGATCCCGACGCCCCCGCCGAAGAGCGCGTCATGTGCGCGGCCCGCGCCTACCGGGATGCGCTGCTCGCACACATCAACGCGCTGCCGATCGTACTCACGCGCGGCCCGGCGACGCCGGTCGCGCTGCGTCCGGTCGAGCTGCTCACGGGCATCCTTCGGGATGCGGGGCTCCCTCCATCGCAAGCGATGGCCGGCATGAATGCGATCGCCGCGACGGTGCGTGGCACGGTCGCCATGGTGGCGGACGGCCCGGCCGCACCCCCTTCGGCGGATGCGATGCGTGCGATGGCCGAGCAGTTCCCCGCCGGCGAGTTCCCACACCTGCGCGAAGCATCGTTGTGCCCGGAGGACTTCCTGAACGATGACT
>CAIKZH010000051.1 GCA_903831865.1 uncultured Coriobacteriia bacterium | reverse complement strand
GGGGATAAGAAGGTCGCTCAGACTGATCGTGGCATAGTCCAGCATCAAGGGGGCCCCGAGTCTCGCGGCAGCGGCGTTGGCCGAGCTGATGCCGGGGATGATCTCGATGGGCACGGCCAGCTCGAACGTGAGCGAACCGCGACCGGACACGTCGACGGCCGCGAGCACAAGCGCCTCGTCAAGCGGCACGGCGGCCGACCCGAACCGACGGATGCCGCGCTTGTCGCCCAGCGCCCCGGCCAGCGCCTGCCCGACGCAGATCCCCACGTCCTCCACGGTGTGGTGCGCGTCGACCTCCAGATCGCCTTCGGCCTCTACGCTGAGATCGAGCAGGCCGTGCCGCCCGAGCGCGTCGAGCATGTGGTCGAAGAAGGGCACGCCGGTGGAGATGGCGCAGGCGCCGGACCCGTCGAGGTCCAGCGTCACGCTCACCTGTGTCTCACCGGTGCTGCGCTGCACTGTTGCGCTACGACCCATCGCGTGACCAGCCCCTTCCTCTGTCTTCAGTCGAGCGGTTCGTCGTCGTGACCCTCGTCCGCGGCCGCTTCGACCGCCTCAGACGATGCACTGTCGCGCTTCGAGACCAGTTCCTTCATCGCCGCAAGGAAGCGACGGTTCTCGCCCTCGGAGCCGATGCTCACCCTCAGGCAGTCCTCCAACCCCGGCGCGCGGGACAGGTCGCGCACGAGGATGTCGTAGTTGTGGAGCAGGTCGCGCCAGACCGCGCCCGCCTGCGCCACGCGGAAGAGCACGAAGTTGGCCTCCGACGGGAAGGCGGTCACGCCGGGCAGCTTCGCCAGCCCGCCCAGCACCGCGTCCCGGTTGCGGATGATCTCGCGGATCGGCGCCTCGAACATGACGCGATCGCGGAACACCAGACCGGCGACCCACTGACTGAACCTGTCGACGGAGTACGGCTGGCGCACCTTGGTCAGCTCCGTGATGACGTCCTCGTGCGCCAGCAGATAGCCCACGCGCATGCCCGCGAGAGAGAACGCCTTCGAGAAGGTGCGCAGTATGACCAGGTTGCGATGGCGTGCCATATGGGGCCGCATCGTGTGGCGCGAGAACTCGAAGTAAGCCTCGTCCACGAGCACGAGCGCATCGGTCGCCTTCAGCACGTCGATGAGGAACGTCTCGGGGTCAAGGTTGCCGGTGGGGTTGTTCGGGTGGGAGATCACCACCATGTCGACGTCTCCCTGCCCGAGCCGCTCCAACACCGCCTTCTCGTCCACGGCGAAGTCGGAGCCTCGGCGCGGCACGTCCACGACCCGGGTCGCGGTCACCTTCGCGTCGATGTCGTACATCGCGAAGGTGGGAGGCAGGTTCAGCAGGGTGCGACCGGGCCCGCCCCACGCCAGCATCACGTCGAAGATGAGCTCGTCGCCGCCGTTGCCGACCAGGACGTTGCCGGGCTCGAGACCGTTGGCGTCGGCGATGGACTCGCGCAGCGCCGTCGCCATCGGGTCGGGATAGCGGTTGAACTCGAACTCCGGGAGCCGCTCGACGATCGTCGACAGGACCTCGCGAGGGAGGTTGTGCGGGTTCTCGTTCGCGGCGAGGTTGACCCCGACCCTGGGCTCACGCGCCTCGTACGGAGCCACTGTCTCGAGATCCGCGCGCGGCGGTCGCAGCCGCCCCGTCACGACGCGTCCTCCTCGGCGCCGGCCAGTTCGAGCCGCAGGGCCACGGCCTTCGCGTGCGCGTCCAGCCCCTCAGCCCCCGCGATCGCCATCACCGACGCAGCGTCGGCCTCAAGCGCCTCCAGCGAGTACGAGATCACCGAGGAGCGTTTGACGAAGTCCTCCACCGACAGAGGGCTCGAGAAGCGGGCCGTGCCGCCGGTGGGAAGCACGTGGTTCGGCCCGGCGATATAGTCGCCCACCGACTCGGGAGTCCACGGACCCAGGAAGATCGCGCCCGCGTTGCGGATCGACCCGAGCAGCTCCAGCGGGTCAGCCATCATCACCTGAAGATGCTCGGGCGCGATCTCGTTGGCCACGTCCAGTGCGGCTGACACGTCCGGGACCACGATCACGCGGCCGTTGTCCGACAGCGACAGCCTGATGACGGAGGCCCGCGGGGCGTCGGCGAGCAGCACCTCCAGAGCCTCGTCGACGAGGTCGGGCAAGTCGGCGTCGGTCGTGACGAGGAACGCTGACGCGCCCGGGTCGTGCTCCGCCTGAGCCATGAGGTCGATCGCCACAAGCGCCGGCTCCGCCGTCTCGTCGGCCAGGACCAGCACCTCGGACGGACCTGCGAGCATGTCGATGCCGACGTCCCCGACGACCAGCTTCTTGGCCGCGGTCACATACGCGTTGCCGGGTCCGGTGATCTTCTCGACCCTCGCGATCGACTTCGTCCCGTAGGCGAGCGCCGCGATCGCCTGCGCACCACCGACACGGTAGATCTCGGTGATGCCCACCTGGCGCGCCGCGGCGAGCACGTAGGGGCTCACCGAGCCGTCAGCGGCGGGAGGGACGACCATGGCGATCTCCTCCACTCCCGCGACCTGCGCCGGTATCGCGTTCATGAGGACGCTGGAGGGATAGCACGCGCGCCCGCCGGGGACGTAGATGCCGACGCGGCGGAGCGGTGTCACCTTGACCCCGAGGAAGACGCCGCCCTCCTGAGTCGTGAACCAGGAGTTCGGGACCTGCCGGCGGCTGAAGTCCTCGATGGAGTCCGCGGCAAGGGCGATGGCGTCGCGGAACTCCTCGGGCACCTCAGCCACCGCGCGATCGATCTCGTCGGCCGCGACCCGCATGTCCTCGATGTCCACCCCGTCGAACTGCCGGGTGAAGTCCCGAAGGGCCGCGTCCCCGCGAGCGCGGACGTCGTCGACGATCCGAGCGGCGACGGAGAGCACCTCGGGATCGACGCCTCCCCCACGCGCGAGCATCGCGCCGTCGAACACCTGCCCGCGAGCGAGCTCGATACGGCGCATGATCATGCTGCACCCTCCTCGATACGTGCGGCCGCTCTCTCGAGCCGGTCGGCGAGGTCCATGATCCGCACAGAGTCCATGCGCACCGATACCGGGTTCGCCACGAACCTGGCGGTCGAGGCCGAGACCTCCTCCACGATACGCAGCCGGTTCTCCCGAAGGGTCGTGCCGGTCGCGGTGATATCGACGATCCTCTCGGCGAGTCCCAGCAGGGGCGCCAGCTCGACGTTCCCGTTCAGCTTCACGATCTCTATCTGGATGCCGAGCGCCGCGAAGTGGGTCTCGGTCACCCGAGGGTACTTCGTGGCCACCCGCATCACGCCGAGCCTGCGGTAGGACTCGCGGTTCGCCTGCTGGGCGCCCTCTCGCTCGGCGACGACGAACCGGCACGCGCCGAAGCGCAGGTCGGCGAGCTCCACGACGTCGAGTCCGGCCTCCACCAGGACGTCCGCGCCCGCGATGGCCACATCCGCGGCGCCGTAGGCGACGTACGCCGGGATGTCGGTCGGCTTCCCGACGATGAAGCGGATGTCGGCGGTGTCCAGGATCAGCAGTCGGCCCGGGTCGGCGAGGGCCCCGGCATCGACCCCGGCCTCGCGCAGGAGCGCGAGGGTCCCGGGTGCGAGCGCCCCCTTCGGCACCGCCATCCGCAGGCGTCCACGGTCCGTCACTGTGGCTCCTCTCGGCCGGCGGCAGCGGTCGGCACCGCTGGGAGGGTCGGGGCGTCCGGCAGCGGGACGAGCGCGATCCTGCCTCCGGCGACCGTGCTCGCGAAGTCGTCGCCCGCCACGAGCCAGCACGCGGCGCTGGCCGCGGAGGCCTCTCGCGCCAGGGCCTCGCCAGTCGCGCCGGTCGCACGCACGCGCCAACCCCTGGAGCGCAGTCGAGCGCACTCCCGGGCGACCTGGAGCGGCTCACCTCCGACCACGGCGTCGAGCCCGCGCACGGGCACCTCGACGCGCTGCTCCGCGAGCGCGATCATGACGCGCTCGAGCGAGAGCGCGAAGCCCGCCGCCGGCATCGGCCGGTCGAAGGACGCGAGGGCGTCGTCGTAACGTCCGCC
>CAIKZH010000050.1 GCA_903831865.1 uncultured Coriobacteriia bacterium | reverse complement strand
TGTTCATCGCCGTGCTGGAGCACCCGCTGTTCGCCCGGTTCAACTTCGGCACCCTGCGCACCGGCATCATGGCCGGCTCCCCCTGCCCCGCCAAGACCATGAGCGAGTGCGTGGAGCGGATGCACATGACCGAGGTGACCATCTGCTAAGTCCTCAACGATTCCAGCCCGGTGATGACCCAGACCCGCTACGACGAGCCCGACATGGCCCGCAAGTGCACCACCGTGGGCAAGGCGCTGCCTGGGGTCGAGGTGGCGGTGATCTCCCCCGAGACCGGCGAGATCGTCGCCCCGGGCCAGCCCGGCGAGCTCTGCTGCCGGGGCTACCTGACCATGCGGGGCTACTACAACATGCCCGCGGAAACCGCCGCCTGCATCGACCCCAACGGCTGGCTGCACTCCGGGGACATCGGCATCATGGACACCGAGGGCTACTACCGGGTCACCGGCCGGCTCAAGGACATGATCATCCGCGGCGGGGAGAACATCTACCCTCGCGAGATCGAGGAGTTCCTCTACACGATGCCCGGGGTCGAGGACGCACAGGTCGTCGGTGTCCCCGACGTGAAGTACGGCGAGGTGGTGGGCGCATTCATCCGTCGTGCGGCCGGCTCCGACATCACCGAGAGCGACGTGCAGGAGTATGCGCGGGCGAGGATGGCCCGCTACAAGTCGCCCAAGTACGTCTTCTTCATCGACGAGTATCCGATGACTGCGTCCGGCAAGATCCAGAAGTTCAAGCTCCGGGACATGGCGAAGGAGCAGCTGGGCATCGACCTCGGCGTGTTCGCCGGAGGCACCGGCTCCGAGGACGGAGCCGGTGGGGACCCGGCGGAGAGCGCGGCTCCACAGGCCCCGGCGCCCGAGCTGTAGGCGCGCGGGCTGCGCGGAGCCGCCGGCGCGCAGGAAGTCATGAGGCGCACTTGCGAGGGGAGAGGCAGGTCATGGGCCTCGGTATTGTCGCGGTCGTTGTCGCGCTGGGGATCGGCGTCGCCGTCGGTCCGCAGGCGCCCGCGTTCATCATCCGGATGCTCGGGTCGGCGGACGGCGTCGGGAAGTCATGGGCGTGCGCCGCGGGCTCACTCGCGCTTGAAGCGCTCGTGGCGGTCGTGGCGCTGGCGCTCGTACGGTCCTTCGGAGGTCTGCGCATCAATCCCGCGCATGTGACGCAGGGCGCCGACACGGTAGCGCTGCTCGAGGGGCTGCTGGGGATCGCGCTCGTGATCCAGGCGGTGTTCGCTCTTGTCCGCGGGACCGAGGGGACGAACGTGCTTGTGGAGAAGGCCCTGTCGGACATCGATGCGATGCCCGCCTCGACCGCCTTCGTCGTGGGGATCTCACTCGTGTCGTGGACCTTGCCGGCCGTGGCCGGCGCGGCTGCGTCGCAGTCTCACGGTCCGATGTCGGTCCTTCTCTCACTCGCGCTGCTGCTGGTGTTCCTCGCCGTCGCCATGTGCACCAGGGTCGCTCCGATCCTGGTGCAGTCCTGGGCGCCGCGGACCGCGCGGTCCCGTCTCGCGAGAGCGCGCGCGTGGATCGAGCGGTTCGGGGGGCCCGTGTCCGCCACGGTGACACTCGTGCTGGGTCTGGCCTTCACCGCGCTGAGCGTGGCCGCGCTTCTCCGTCAGTGACCGGAGGGCGTGCTGCTATCATCGTCCGCATGCGCGAACAGAACACGTACGCCATCCGCTGGCACGGCCGCGGGGGCCAGGGCGCCGTCACGAGTGCGAAGGTGCTGGCCGACGCGGCGTTCCGCTCCGGCTTCGCCGGCGTCATGTCGCAGCCGTCGTTCGGGGCCGAGCGGCGAGGGGCGCCGGTGACCGCTTCCACGCGGCTCGCGAGAGAACCGATACGGGACCTCTCGCAGGTGACCGAGCCAGACATCGTGATCGTCCTCGACGAGTCTCTTGTGGCGCTGGGCGGACCGACCGCCGGGCTGCGGCCGGGAGGTCTCGTGATCGTGAACTCCCCGGGGAGCGCGTCGGACCTCGGCATAGAGGACGCGACCGTGGTGACCTCGGACGTGACGGGCGCCGCCGAGGCGGCCGACCTCATCGTCGGAGGTCAGCCCATGGTATCGACAGCCATCCTCGGTGCGGTCGCGGCGGCGACCGGACTGGTCACGATGGAGGCCGTCGAGCAGGCCATCGAGCACGCCTTCACCGGTTCGGCCGCACGCAAGAACATCGAGGCCGCCCGCATCGCCTTCGAGTGCACCGCGAAGGGAGCGTGAGGACGTGACGGCTCCCGCGCGACCCCGCATAGCCATCTCCAGGCCTGCCGCCGGCGAGGCGGGACGGACGGGGGACTGGCGCGCCAAGAGGCCCGTTCTCGATCCTGCGAAGTGCCTCACCGCGAAGCGTGGTGATGTGACGTGTCAGATCTGCTGGGCGTTGTGCCCCGACGCCTGCATCACCCGTGGCGCGCCGCCGCGGGTCGATCTCGAGTACTGCAAAGGCTGCGGCATCTGCGCCCAGGAGTGCCCGGCTGGCGCGATCGAGATGGAACCGGAGCAGGCGCACGGCGTCTGCGCCGTGGACGACGACGGGGCGGCGCGATGAGCGACGTCACAGCCACCTCGGTCATGACCGGCAACGAGGCCGCTGCCGCGGCGGCCAGGCTGGCGCGCGTCCAGGTGATCGCGGCCTACCCGATCACTCCTCAGTCGCCCGTGGTCGAGCAGCTCTCCGCATGGGTGGAGTCCGGGGAGCTCGACGCCGAGTTCGTCGCGGTCGAGAGCGAGCACTCCGCCCTCACGGTGTGCATCGGGGCCTCGACCGTCGGCGCGCGGACCTTCACGGCCACGAGCGCGAACGGGCTCGCCTACATGACCGAGCAGGTGTGGTGGGCGGCCGGCGCCCGACTCCCCATCGTGATGTGCATCGCCAACAGGGCCATGGCAGCACCCTGGAACGTCCTCAACGACCAGCAGGACTCGATGTCGGTGCGTGACGCGGGCTGGATCCAGCTCTACTGCCGCGACAACCAGGAGATCCTCGACACGACGCTCCAGGCGTGGCGGATCGCCGAGCGGCTGCAGCTGCCGGTCATGGTCTGCTACGACGGCTTCCTGCTCTCGCACACGGTCATGCCTGTCACCGTCCCGGCTGCCGTCGAAGTCGACGCATTCCTGCCTCCTCGTGCCGCGCCGCTCACCGTCGTCGACCCGGACGACCCACGCAACATCGGTCCCGTGGTGCTGGCCGACACGCGCGCGGACGCGGAGGGCATCCTCCGCCCGGGCTACATGGAGATCCGGGCCTCGCACCACGCGGGACTGCTCGAAGCGCTCGATGTCATCCCGGAGGTCGATGCGGAGTACGGCGCCGCCATCGGCAGGTCCTGGGGCGGCCTCACGTGGGAGCACATGCTCGACGACGCGGAGCTGGTTCTCGTCGCGGCCGGCTCGCTGGCCACTCAGCTCACCGTTGCCGCGGAGACACTGAGGTCCGAGGGCATCAAGGCCGGCGTCCTCGGCGTGCGCGCGTACCGTCCCTTCCCGGTCGCCGCCCTGCGAGCGAAGCTCGCCGGCCGAAAGGGGGCGCTGGTGTTCGACAAGGCGCTCTCGTACGGCTACGAGGGCCCGATCTGCACGGACCTGCGTGCGGCGATGTGCGGCGAGCCGGACGCGCCGCTCGTGTGGGGCGCGATGTGCGGCCTTGGAGGGCGCGAGGTCTCGCCCGACCAGCTCGCTGACGCGGCGCGTCGCGCACTGGCCGATGGACACGCGGGCGTGCGCGACAGGCCGACCGACTGGATCAACCTTCACCCGGAGCTCTGAGCGACGATGCCCACCAAGATCCTCGATCTGCCCGACTCCGGGTTCGTCCTGCCCGGGAATCGCGCGTGCGCCGGCTGCGGCATCGGCATCGCGCTGCGACAGGTGACCGCGGCCCTGGAAGGCCGCATGGTCATGACCGTCCCGGCGAGCTGCCTGACGGTGTTCGGCGGGATGTACCCGATCTCGTCTGTGGGCGTTCCCTGGGTCAACGTCGCCTTCCCCTCTACTGCTGCCGCGGCGTCGGGCATCGCTGCGGGCCTCCGCGCGACGGGTCGCGACGACGGGATGACCGTGCTCGCGATGGCGGGTGACGGTGGGACCGCCGACATCGGCATCCAGGCGCTTTCCGGCGCGGCCGAGCGCAACGAGGACTTCATCTACCTGTGCTACGACAACGAGGCGTACATGAACACCGGGACGCAGCGCTCCGGCATGACGCCCCAAGGCGCCCGCACGACCACGACGTGGGCTGGCAAGCGCGAGAACCCCAAGGACATGCCGCGCATCATGGAGGCCCACGGCATCCCGTACGTCGCCACCGCCTCGGCGGCCTTCCCGACCGACCTCTTCGACAAGGTCGTCAAGGCCAAGGGGATCCGCGGTCTTCGCTACATCCACATGAACACGCCGTGCCCGAGCGGGTGGGGGTTCGACCCCAAGGACACCGTGCGCCTGGGCAAGCTGGCGGTGGAGACCGGACTCGTCGTGCTCTACGAGGTCGAGGAGGGCGTGCTTCGCCTCACGGGCAGGAGCGCGGCGCTCGCTCGAAGCGGCAAGCCTCGCACTCCTGTCGCCGAATACGTCGCGACACAGACTCGCTTCCGCTCGATGGCACCGGAGACGCTGAATGCGGTGCAGGCGTGGGCCGACACGCGCTGGGAACACTTCGTTCGCAGGGACGCCGAGCCGAGCTGAGAAGCACGCCCGGGTTGCTGCCCTGGACGACTCGGGTAGATTCGGGACATCGGTTAGCGAGGCGGCGCACGTCGCGCCGTACAGGGATCGAGGTACACCTTCATGCGTGTCGCACTCATCGAAGCCGGCTCTCCCGGACTCAACATCTACTCGCACGTCGCCATGGGGCGCGGCATCGCGTTGCTCGGCACCTGCGTGCGTGACGCGGGACACGATGTCCGGGTCTACATCGAGGACGTCAGCGGCAGGGACAGCACCGACTGGGATTTCGTGAAGGACGCGGACGTGGTGGGGTTCTCGTCCATCACATGCACGCTGCCCCGGACGGGCGAACTCCTGCGTCGTGCGCGCGAGGTCAACCCCCGTGCGGTCACGGTGCTGGGAGGTCCCGAACCCACCTGCGCACCCCAGCGCAGCCTCGACCTGGGCGTCGACTTCGTCCTCCGGGGCGAGGCCGAGTTGACGCTGCCTCGGCTCCTCGCAGCGATCGGCGGCGCCGAAGATGAACCGTTCTCCGGGATCGAAGGGCTCATGTGGCGTGAAGAGGGCGCGCTTCGAAGCGGCCCCGAGCCGCGTCAGCTCACTCGAGCGGAGTTGGACGCGCTGCCCATCGTCGACCACTCCCTTGTGCACCAGGCCGACATGACCGGTGTGGCGACCGTGTGGCGCGCGCGCGGCTGTCCGGCGCGATGCGACTTCTGCGAGGTCTGCGAGATCTGGCCGCGGTACACGCGCCGAAGCGACGAGCGCAGTCTCGAGGAGATCTCGAGTGCGCAGAAGGCGGGCTACGGCACTGCGTTCCTGATCGATGACAACGCCGCGGCCGACAAGAAGTCCTTCAAGGAGTTCCTGTCCAAGATGGTGGAGACCGGCTTCTCGCGGACGCTGGTGACTCAGCTGCGCGCGGACTCCGTCTTCACGCACGACGGGCGCATCGATCACGAGTTCCTGAAGCTCCTCAAGCGGGCCG
>CAIKZH010000049.1 GCA_903831865.1 uncultured Coriobacteriia bacterium | reverse complement strand
GTCAGCGGGGCGTTAGGATGTGACACGAGGGCCCTCCTTCTTCGATTGTTGGCTCAGCACCTACAACCGAACGGGAAGGCCCTCGTTCATGTCAACAACCTATGTGGGCAGTACACCTAGCGCCGCGGCGATGCCCGCCGTCGAGTGGGCTCGAGCCGTCGTCCTTGTCAGCAGGGGAGAGCGCCCCTATACTGACACGGCCAAACGAACATGAACCGCCAAGCGGGGCACGCACACTGTGTCCCCACCTGAGTGGCGCGCATCGCGCAGCTGCCGGGTCGAGAAGACGAGCGCATCACGCGAGCATCTCGCGGCGTTCGACCTGTCGCCCGACGGCCGCGTCAAGTCGTCGGGTTTTTGTGTGGGAAGAAGAGGCACAGCGGCATGAGCCTGAGGGAGAGTTCCTCGGGCAGAGCGCGGAGGTGAATGCGATAGCCACGAACGACACCACTCGCATCAATGATCGTATCCGGGCGCCGCGTCTGCGCCTCGTATCGGTCGACGGGTCCCAACTCGGCATCTTCAACACCGAAGACGCCATGCGGATCGCGGACGACCAGGGTCTCGACCTTGTAGAGGTGGCTCCCAACGCGGACCCGCCGGTCGCTCGCGTGATGGACTACAGCAAGTGGAAGTACGAAGAGGACATCAAGGCGAAGAAGGCCCGCAAGAACCAGACGACGGTCCAGGTCAAGGAGATCAAGTTCCGGCCGAAGATCGACGTCCATGACTACACGACCAAGAAGAAGCACGTCATCAGGTTCATCGAGTCTGGTGCGAAGGTGAAGGTCACGATCATGTTCCGCGGCCGGGAGATGGTGCACGCCGAGCGTGGGCTGCAGATCCTCGAGAGACTGGCCGAGGACATCAGGGACATCGCTCACATAGAGAACGAGCCGAAGCTCGAGGGACGCAACATGTTCATGCTGATCTCCCCCTCGAAGAAGGAGATCAAGCCCGCCGGCAAGACCGACGAGGCGACGGCCGCAGACGAACAGGCGCCCGAGAGCGACAAGGCCTGAAGCTCGACGAACGACTGACACCGAGAAGGGTCACAAAGCAATGCCGAAGATGAAGACGCACAAGGGCACGGCCAAGCGGTTCAAGCTCACCGGGTCCGGCAAGAAGATCGTTCGCGGGAACGCCTTCAAGAGCCACATCCTCGAGAAGAAGAGTCCGAAGAGGAAGCGCGGGTTCGCGCAGCCGTCGTTCATCGCCAAGAGCGACGTGAGGGTGATCCGCAGGAACCTCGGCGTCTAGCACACTCCCCGCGAACTCGAGAGAAGTCCCCCTAAGGAGTTGATCCGGTCATGCCTCGCGTGAAACGCGCCGTAACGGCGAAGAAGAAGCGCCGCACCGTACTCGAACGCGCCCACGGTTACTACGGCGCGAAGTCGCGCTCGTACAGGGTCGCGAAGGAGCAGGTGCAGCATTCCCTGCAGTATGCCTACAGAGACCGCCGGGTGAGGAAGCGTGAGTTCCGCAAGCTGTGGATCGCCCGGATCAACGCCGCCTCCCGTCTGAACGGCCTGTCGTACTCCGTCTTCATCAACGGCCTCAAGAAGGCCGGGATCGAACTGGACCGCAAGGTGCTCTCCGACATGGCGGTCACGGACCCCGCGGGGTTCGCGGTGCTGTGCGAGAGCGTGAAGGCGGCGCGCGCCTGACGCCGCCTCGACTCCCGGATCGTCCCGTGGCCCCGGCGCTCATCGAGCGCCGGGGCCACGTCCTCTTGTGGCGAGCCGATGGGAGCACGGGGAGCGGGCACGTCGGCTGCGACAGGCGCAGGAGGGCTTACCGTCGGCTAAGGCCGGCGCCGTCTCTGGACTAAGCGCCTGAGCGGCCCGACCATGACTCGAGGCGACACGCAACGGGTCGCCCGGCGGTCGTGTGAAGCGCCGCCGCGTCGGCTTCGGGAGGCGTCGTGTCCGAACAGGATCCTGGGTCCCGGGCCCTTCAGGGGCTCTCGCGTGAACAGGCGGCGGCGCGACTCGCCGCGGAAGGCCCGAACGAGATCGCGTCCGACCGTCCGCGGAGCCTTCTGCGCATCGCGTGGGAGGTCGTGCGCGAGCCCATGCTGCTCCTGCTCGTGGCGGCCGGGGTCCTCAACCTGGTCATCAGCGCGCTGCATCCGAGCGAGAGCCGCATCGGGGACGCCGTGCTCCTCTTCGCCTTCGTGATCGTCGTGATCTCGATCACCTTCTTCCAGGAGCGCAAGACGGAGCGGGCGCTGGAAGCGCTGCGCGACCTGTCCAGCCCGCGCGCTCTGGTCGTGCGGGCCGGTGAGCAGGTCCGTATCGCCGGTCGCGAAGTCGTCCGCGGAGACGTCGTGCTCCTTGCCGAGGGCGATCGGGTGCCTGCGGACGCTGTCCTTGCGTCGGGGACGAGCCTGAACATCGACGAGTCGCTGCTCACCGGCGAGTCGGTCCCGGTTCGAAAGGCGGCTCGAAGCGACGGCGAGGCGACTATGGGCCGCCCCGGAGGAGACGGCACGCCCTGGGTGTTCTCCGGGACCCTGGTCGTTCGGGGGCAGGGGATCGCCGAGGTCGTGCGCACCGGAGCATCGACCGAGCTCGGACGCATCGGGGCGGCGCTCAAAGCCGTGGAGTCGCAGCGCACACCGCTCCAGGCGGATGTCGAACGGCTCGTGCGGGCGCTGGCCATCCTCGGGCTGGGCCTCGCCGCGCTCGTCGTGGTGGTGTTCGCACTGACTCGCGGGGACTGGCTGGAGGGCTCGCTCGCGGGCATCACGCTCGCGATGGCGATGCTTCCGGAGGAGTTCCCGGTCGTGCTCACGGTCTTCCTCGCGCTGGGCGCGTGGCGCATATCGAAGCAGGGGGTCCTTACGCGGCGAACTCCCGCGATCGAATTGCTGGGAGCGGCGACCGTCCTGTGCACTGACAAGACCGGGACGGTCACCGCGAACCGCATGACGGTACGCGAGCTCTGGACCATCGGAGGCGCCCGCCAGCGCATGGACGGCGGTTCGCTGCCTGAGCCGTTCCACCGGCTTGTCGAGTTCGCGGTCCTTGCCTCGCCGATCGACCCCTTCGACCCTATGGACGCCGCGTTCAAGCAGCTCGGCGACCGGTACCTGGCGCAGACCGAACATCTTCACGCCGACTGGCGCCTCGTGCGCGAATACCCGTTGTCGGAGCACCTGCTGGCGCTCTCGCACGTATGGCGATCGCCCGGCGGCGGAGACTACGTGATCGCGGCGAAGGGTGCGCCGGAGGCCATCGCGGACCTGTGTCATCTCGGCGAGGTCGCCACGTCGAGCGTCGCCGCGGAAGTGACCCGGATGGGGGACGAGGGCCTGCGCGTGCTGGGGGTCGCACATGCGGCCTTCACCGCTGCCGGAGGGCTCCCTGAGGCGCAGCACGATTTCGCCTTCGAGTTCGTCGGCCTTCTCGGGCTCGAGGACCCGGTCCGTGAGGAGGTCCCGGCTGCCGTCGCCCAGGCGAGCAGCGCGGGGATGCGCGTCGTGATGATCACCGGCGACTATCCTGCCACGGCCATGGCCGTGGCCCGCAAGGCCGGCATCCGCGGTGGAGGCACGCTCACGGGGCCGGAGCTCGAGCAGTTGGACGAGGACCAGCTGGCCGACCGGGCCGGAGAGATCAGCGTGTTCGCGCGCGTCGTACCAGAGCAGAAGCTTCGCATCGTTCGCGCTCTCCAGCGCCGCGGCGAGGTGGTCGCCATGACCGGCGACGGCGTGAACGACGCACCGGCGCTGAAAGCCGCCGATATCGGCGTCGCGATGGGTGAGCGCGGCACGGACGTCGCGCGCGAGGCCGCGGACCTCGTGCTGACCGACGACGCGTTCTCCTCGATCGTCGGTGCGGTCAGGGGTGGGCGCCGGATCTACGACAACCTGAAGAAGGCGATGGCCTACATCCTTGCGGTGCACGTGCCGATCGCCGGGATCTCACTGCTCCCCGTGCTGATCCCGTCGGTGGGGGGACACACGATGCCCCTCGTGCTGATGCCCGTCCACATCGCGTTCCTCGAGCTGATCATCGACCCGGCATGTTCGATCGTCTTCGAGGCCGAACCCGAGGAGACCGACGTCATGGACCGGCCGCCTCGGAGCATCACAGAGCCCATGTTCGGGAGGCGGCTGCTCGCCCTCTCCGTGGCGCAGGGCCTCGTGGTGCTCGTCGTGGCACTCGTGGTCTACGGGATCGCCGTGCTCACTGGCGCGTCAGACACGATCGTCCGCGCGCTCACTTTCACGACTCTCGTCACGGCCAACCTGGGGCTGATCTTCGTCAACAGGTCGTGGACGAAGACAGTGATCGCGGGTCTGGGCGCGCGCAACCGCGCCCTCTGGTGGGTGACTCTGGGTACGGCCGGATGCCTCGCCCTCCTGCTGCTGGCCGGACCGGCGCGCGACCTCTTCGGATTCGGCGTGCTGCCGGCGGGCCTCATCGGCGTCGCGGTCGTCGCGGGGGCGGCGTCGGTCGCCTGGTTCGACGCGTACAAGGTCCTCCACGGCAGGAGGTCGGTGCCCGTCCCTCCGACGGTCTGAGCGCGCGCCGGGTTGGCCCCGCGTAAGGCGCGAGTCGGTGCCGCGCGGCAGCATGTTGCCCGGGCCGGGTGTCGCGCATCGGCCCGGATGCAATCCCGGTTCGGCCGCCCACCCCTCGGACGGCCACTCGATTCGAGGGGTGTGATCGAACGTGAAGAGGATCATCGTGCTTGCGCTGGGCTGTCTCGCGATGCTCAGCGTGGGCGCAGCCGGCGCCTATTTCACCGCGCAGGCCCAGGTGCCGGAGAACGTCATCAAGGCGGGCAGCGTCGCGATCTCGACGGAGGCCACCACGGCGGCGATCTCAGTCGATTCGCTGGCGCCCGGCTGCGTCGCAACGAAGACGCTCACCGTGACGAACGACGGCGCCCTCCCGTCGAGTGTCGTGGTGAGCGCCCAGAAGAAGGCGGGCTACACCGACATGTACGAGGCGCTGACCTGCCGCGTCGCGACAGCTGACGGCGAGGTCTACGACGGACCGATGAGCGCGTTGAAGACGCAGGCGGTGCGGATCGATCCCGGGCAGCACGTCGAGTTCCAGTTCGGGATGGGCCTTCCGGCGGCCACCAGCAACAGTCTCGCCGGCGAGTACGCCAAGTTGACCCTGTACATCGACGCCGAGCAGGTGCACTGACGTGAACCTCCGCGCGGTCGCGGCCTGGGCGGGCCTTCTCGCTCTCGCGGCGGTCGCGATCGCGTGGGCCGTTCCGCGCTACGGCGCCGTCTTCGTCGGCGGATGGTCGATGGCGCCGACACTGTGCCGCGGCGATCTCGTGATCTACCGGCGGGCCGCCGATGCCCGGCAGGGCGACGTCGTGTTCGTCTCGAAGCCAGGGTGGCCGGAAGGCGTGCTGCATCGTGTCATCTCTGTGTCGCCCGACGGCGGGCTGGTCCTGAAGGGAGACGCCAACATGGTCCCCGATCGTGACGCCGTCTGCGGGTCGGCCGTGCGTGGGGTCTGCGCACTCGTGGTCCCCACCGGACGGGCCTACCTGGGCGCCAGACGGGTGCTCGCCCGGTGGTACAATCTGCCCTCACCAGCTGCATAGCAAGGCGATAACGGAGAGACGCGGTCGAGTCTTGACCCGCCCGTCCAGAGAGAGGCCGGAACTGCTGCGACGGCCTCGCGTGGCGGTCGAGCCGCGGTTCACTCCACCAGCCGTCTCCTGAAGGGCCGCTTCGGGCCTGCGTAGGGCGACCGGTCCCCGCCGGTATCCGGGAAAGAGCCGCGTCGCGAGGCGCGGCCAAGAGCGCCGCTTCACGCGGTGCTCTGTCGAGTGGGCCGGCGGTGGCCGGTCAATCGGGGTGGTACCGCGGAAGCCGACTTCCGTCCCCGGCATCGGGAACGATGCCGTGGGAAGGGGCCGGCTCCTTCTTTCCCCGGCTGCCCGCCGTTCGCCCGTGTGAAGGGAGCGTCATGTCGCTGATCGAGGACCTGGAGCGGCTCGAGTCCGAGGGCCTTGGCGCCATCGCACAAGCGAGCGATGTCACTGCCCTTGAGACCGTTCGCGTCGCCCTCCTCGGCAAGAAGGGATCGGTGACGTCGATCCTGCGGGGGCTGGGTTCGCTCTCGGCCGAGGAGAGGCCCGCTGCCGGCAAGGTGAGCAACGCGGTGCGCGCCACGCTTGAGGACGCCCTCGCGGCGCGTCAGTCGCTGCTTGCGGCCGCGGAGCTAGAGGGGCGCATCGCCTCGGAGCGGACAGATGTCACGCTCCCGGGCCGAAGGCGGGCGCCCGGGCACGAGCATCTCATCGAGCATGTCGTGCGGGAGATCGTACAGATCTTCATCGGACTCGGCTACCGAGTCGCGGAGGGTCCGGAGGCGGAGCTCGACTACTACAACTTCACCGCGCTCAACACGCCGGCCGACCACCCTGCGCGCAACGCCTCAGACACCTTCTACATCGAGGACCTCTCGGGCGAGAAGGCGGTCGTTGCCGGCGAGTCGGACGTGCTGCTTCGGACCCAGACCTCCCCCGTGCAGGTGCGCGTGATGGAGGCGCAGAAGCCGCCCATCTACGTGTTGGCTCCCGGTCGTGTGTACCGCCGTGATGTCGCAGACCCGTCGCACCTGCCCCAGTTCACCCAGGTGGAGGGCATCGTCGTCGACCGGGGGATCACGTTCGGCGACCTGAAGGGGACGCTCGAACATTTCTGTCGGGAGATGTTCGGCGCCGAGAGGGTGGTCCGGCTCAGGCCGCACTTCTTCCCGTTCACGGAACCCTCGGCGGAGGTCGACGTGAGCTGCCACGTCTGTGCCGGGGCCGGCTGTCGCATGTGCAAGCACTCGGGCTGGCTCGAGGTGCTCGGCTGCGGGATGGTCGACCCGAACGTGTTCGGCTACGTCGGCATCGATCCCGAGGAGTACACGGGCTTCGCGTTCGGCATGGGCGCAGAGAGGATCGCGGCTCTCAAGTACGGAGTCCCGGACCTTCGCTACCTCATCGAGTCCGACATGCGCTTCCTGCGCCAGTTCTGATCTGGCGCCGACGAGTCCTTCGCGAACAGTCTCGAAAGGAATCAGGCCATGCGCGTCTCTCTCAAGTGGCTCAGCGAGCTCTGCGACCTCCCTCCGGACATCGAGGCGCTGGCCCAGCGCCTCGACATGACGGGCACCAAGGTCGAGGCGATCGAGCGGATCGGCGAGGCGCTGAGCGGCGTCGTCGTCGGGCGCATCCTCACCAAGGAGCACCACCCGGAGTCCGACCACCTCTGGGTGACGACCGTCGACGTCGGGGTCGGTGAGCCTCTTCAGATCGTGTGCGGCGCGCAGAACTTCGAGGCGGGCGATAGGGTGCCGGTGGCTCTCGTGGGGGCGACGCTGCCCAATGGCGTGACCATCAAGAAGGCGAAGCTGCGTGGGGTCAGGAGCGAGGGGATGAACTGCTCCGCGGCGGAGCTGGGGCTCGGGTCGGACGGGGCCGGCCTGCTCATCCTGCCGCCTGACGCGCCGGTCGGCGTGCCCTTT
>CAIKZH010000048.1 GCA_903831865.1 uncultured Coriobacteriia bacterium | reverse complement strand
GGGTCGTTCGACACCTACCTGCACAGCTACGCCAAGGCCGCCAGGGCCTTCGGCTCCAGCGTGTGGCTGCGCCCGCTGCATGAGATGAACGGGAACTGGTACCCGTGGGGCGGGACGGTCAACGGCAACACGCCGGCCGGCTTCGTGGCCGCATGGCGCCACATCCACGACATCTTCGTGGCCGAGGGAGCCACCAACGTGAGCTTCGTGTGGTGCCCCAACGCCGACAGCGTGCCCAATACCGCTGCCAACTCCATCTCGGCCTACTGGCCCGGCGACGCCTACGTGGACTACGTCGGACTCGACGGCTACAACTTCGGCGGCAGCTCCTGGAGGAGCTTCAGCTCCATCTTCTCCGCCGCCTACGCCAAGGTCACCTCGCTCTCTTCCAAGCCCGTCATCGTGGGCGAGATCGGCTGCTCCACCGCCGGCGGCGACAAGGCGGCGTGGATCACCGACATGTTCAAGGTCATCCCGTCCTCCTTCCCGCGCATCGCGGGAGTGAGCTGGTTCGACGCCGACAAGGAGAGCGACTGGAGGATCGAATCCGACTCCGCGAGCCTCGCCGCGTTCTCCACCGGTGCGAAGACGTGGGCCTCGACGTCCGCCGGTTCGGACACGGTCGCCCCGAAGACCACGTCGGATGCCGCCTCGAGCTACGCTGGGGCAGCCATCATCCACCTGAACGCGAGTGACGGACCGAGCGGCTCAGGGGTGGCAGCGACCTACTACACGCTGGACGGCGGCGTCCAGGTCAAGGGCACGACGCTCCAGGTGACCACGCTTGGCAGCCACACGTTGCGCTTCTGGTCCGTCGACACGGCGGGTAACACCGAGGGCGCACAGACTGTCACCTTCAGCGTGACGACGCCCGACCGTACCGCTCCGAAGACCGCCTCCGATGCGCTCGCCACCTACACCGGCAGTGCGAACATCCATCTGACCGCGACCGACGAGGCCGGAGGGTCCGGCGTCGCCCACACGTACTTCATCGTGGACGGCGGCACTCAGGGCACGGGCACCAGCGTCAGCGTGACCGGTACCGGCGACCACACGGTCGAGTTCTGGTCGGTCGACAACGCCGGCAACATCGAGTCGCCGCACGGGAGCGCGTCCTTCTCCATCGCGGCGGGCAGCGCCAACGACAGCACGGCTCCGACGACGAAGTCCGACGCGCGGGCCTCCTACACGGGTGCCGCCACGATCCGCCTGACCGCGGATGACGCCTCGGGGATCGCGGCGACCTATCACGTGCTCGACGGTGGCTCGCCAGTGCAGGGCACCATCGTCGTGGTGGACTCGAACGGCAAACACACGCTCGCCTTCTGGTCGATCGACCAGAACGGCAACGTGGAGCTTCCGACCACTGTGGTCTTCACGGTGACCGGGGCGACGGGGTCCACGGCTCCCGCGTCCGTCTCGACCCGGCTCACGATCGGCACGAACCGGACGACCGTCAAGGTGCCGCGTCCGTTCGTGCTCTCGGGGCAGCTCGATCCGGGAAAGCCCGGCGGCGTCGTCGCGGTGTTCGTCCAGAAGCCCGGCTCGAGTCGCTGGTCGTATTCCTCGGCTCGGGTCACCTACGGGTCTGACGGGGTCGGCGGCGTCCTGTGGTGGTACCGCTACACGTGCACGGTCCGCGGGTCCTACCGCTTCATGGTGAGGGCCGCGAGGGACGGAGCCAGCCCGCTCACGGGGACATCCCCGGTCGTCGACGCGACACGGTCCTGACCGCAGCGGCGTGAGCGAGATGCCCCCTGCTGATGCCTCACGCGTGTGGTCGGCAGCTCTGACGCGTACCATCGACGACATGGACGTGCGCATCATCGACGACGAGGCCGGATTCGCCTCGATGTCCTCGGAGTGGAACACGCTGCTCGAGGCCGCCCGGCGCGGTGGGCCCTTCCTTCGCCACGAGTGGCTTCTGGCGTGGTGGCGGGCGTTTGGGCGAGAGGACGATCGGCTGATGCTCTTCACCTGCCGTGACGCCTCGACCGGCGAGCTCATCGGCGTTCTTCCCTGCTACGAGACCAGCGCCGGGGTGGTCGCCCACGCCCGCGTTGTGCGGCTTCTTGGCGACGGCCACGTCGGATCCACGGGTCTTGGCGCGTTCATGCATCCGTCGCGGGAGCAGGAGGCAGCCGAGCGCCTCGTGGAGGAACTCGCCGCGCAGCGCACCCGGCATGACGTCTTCGACCTTCGGCTGATCGACACGGGGTCGCCGTTCTTCGACCTCGCCTGCGAGATGGGGGGCAGGAGCGCCCGGGTCTCGCTGGACTGCCACGTGAGCGCCCGCATCGATTTGCCCGCCACCTGGGCCTTGTACCTCGCCGAGAAGGCGGGCAAGCGCCCGCGTCGTGCGGCCGGGCACGGGCGCCGTCAGCTGGAGAAGGCGGGCGCGACTGTCGAGATGGTCCGTGAGGCCTGCGAACTCGCGGCCGCCATCGAGGACATGCTGCGGCTCTGGGAGGTGCGGATGAAGGACGTCGTCGGGCCGCGGTTCTGCGCGAGTCCGGAGTGCCGGGCGTTCTTCAGCGAGGTGCTCGGGTCGCTGCTGTCGCAGGGGCGCCTGCGTCTGCGGTTCATGGTCATCGACGGGGACCGGATCGCCGTCGACCTCGCCTTCCGATATCGCGACACGACGAACGCGGTCCTGACCGGATTCGATCCGCAGTGGTCGAGGTTGAGCGTGTCGAACGTGCTGTGCACGTACGTCGTCGAGGGCGCGATCGACGAGGGGTGCGCGGCGCTGGATCTGGGGCTCGGCGCCCAGCCATACAAGCTCGAGTGGGGAGCCAGCGATCTCGCGCGCTTCTCCGACGTGCGCGTCTACGCCCGGACCACGGCGGCGAGGATGCGCCGCACCGCCGACGCCTCCGTGTCGGCGGGTGCGAGGGCTATCGAGGCGCTCCCAGCCTCGTTCAGGCCGCCCCTGCGCAGCGCCGGCAAGTCGATCCGTACGCTGGCGAAGGGCCTTCGCGGCTGAGCGCACGGGCCGACGCGGGGACCCCGGCCGACCGGCGGATGCTAACATCCGGACACCACTGTCCATCGTCGGCGCCGCTGCCCCGGCTACCACAGAGCGCGGCCGGCGGCACTCCTGGGGGGAGACTCCGTGCGCGTGCTCGTGACCGGCGGCGCCGGGTTCATCGGGAGCAATCTCGTCTACGCGCTCGTCGCGAGCGGGCATGAGGCCGGCATCGTGGACGACCTGTCCACCGGCAGCGTGGCCAACGTTCATCCGGCGGCCTGGTTCAGGCGGCTCGACGTGCTCGATCCTGCGCTCGAGGGCGCTGTGGCGGAGTTCCGGCCCGACGCCGTCGTGCATCTGGCGGCCCAGGTCGACGTGCAGCGCTCGATCGCCGACCCGGAGCGCGACCGCGCCGTGAACGTCGGCGGGACAGAGGCGGTGGCTCGCGCGGCAGCGCGGGCAGGTGCGCGGCGCATGCTGTCGGCGTCCTCGGCGGCGGTCTACGGGGAGCCGGAGACGCTTCCGCTGACGGAGAGCGCGGCCAAGCGTCCCTCCAACCCGTACGGCGCATCCAAGCTCGCAGCCGAGACGGCCCTCGTCGAGGCGCTCGAAGGCACCGACGTCGACCCGGTATCCATGCGGTTCGCCAACGTCTACGGGCCGCGGCAGGACTGGCGTGGAGAGGGCGGGGTCGTCGCGATCTTCGCCGCGAGGCTCGCCGCCGGTGACAGTCCCGCGATCTACGGGGACGGCCTGCAGACGCGCGACTTCATCTACGTGGGCGATGTGGTCGCGTTCATCATGAGCGGCCTGCTGAGCGAAGGCCCACTCACGGGGCAGTTGCCGGACGGGCCGGCCTACAACGTCTCGAGCGGGATCCAGACGAGTGTCGAGACGCTCGCGTCGCTTCTGACGTCGGCGTCGGGGGGCACGGTCGAGGTGGCGCACATGCCCGCGCGCGCCGGGGACATCGAGCACAGTGCGCTCGATCCGGCGAAGGCTGCGCATGTTCTCGGTTGGCGCGCGCACCAGCCGCTGGATGCCGGGCTCGCGATGACGTGGCGCTGGTTCCTCGCAGCGAACGGCCGCGACTGATCGGGCGGCGATGGACGCGCAGGGCTTCTCACGGATCTATCTTGCGAAAGCGTCCGCCGAGCTCTCGGCCGCCGACGCGCTCATCCCCGGGAGCGAGAGGGTCGCCTGCCGCGGCGCGGCCATGGCCGATGTCCTGCTCGTGTGCGGGGAGCCGGAGGCGGCCGACCTTGAGGCGGGCCGCGCCCTCAGCGGCCCCGCGGGGGAGGCGGCCGCGGCCGCCCTCAAGGCGCTCGATGTCGATCCCGAACGTACGCTGGCGGCCTGTGCGCGCCCGGTCGACGCGCCGTCGCAGGTGCTCGCCCGCCGGCTCGAGCTCATCATCGAGTCGGCCGATCCCGGTATCGTCATCGCCCTGGACGGGGCGGCCGCAGAGGATCTCGCCCGGGCCTGCAGCCTGGAGCCTCTTGTCCCGGGCCGTCCGGTGCGCTGGAGGGGACGCACGGTGGGGTGCGTCGGCGATCTGGCGGCCTCGCTCTCGGACACGTCGCTCAAGGCCGGCGTGTGGTCCGCGTTCCGCAGGCTCGTGAGCGACGCCGGACCGGTCACCGCGAAGAAGGGCGTCAGGTCGGAGCCTCCAGACGGCGCCTGAAGGTCGGCGCGCTCAGTCCTCTTCGATCTCCGTGATCGCACCCATGGGGCACTCCTCGAGGCACGACTCGCACCCCGTGCAGTCGTCCTCGTTCACGGCCTCGGCGGTGTCGCCGACCAGTTCGATCACGCCGGAGGGGCAGGCGTCCACGCAGACACCGCAGCCGGAGCACTCGTCCTGGTCGATGATGGGTCGAGGCATCGTGGTCCCTTTCGTCCGGCTTTGCGAGGCATGACCGCGGGTACCTTACCGAGCGTCGCCGCGTGTGTAAAGACGCGACTTGGTGCGGGAGCTGGCGGACCGGGGCCCGAACGTGCGGACCCGGGCGCCTGCGGCTGTCGTCCTCGCTTCGCACAGGCTCGCTGTGGGTAAGGTGACAGCGTGGCGCGAACAAAAGTTGACAAGACCGCGCTTAGATTTGTACCATCTTGCGAGCGCCTGAGAGTGCGCTTCGCACCTGTCTTCCCGGAAGGAGACCGACCCACCATGGCCAAGGTACTCGGCATCGATCTCGGCACCACGAACTCGGCGATGGCCGTGCTCGAAGGTGGCGAGCCCGCCATTATCATCAACGCCGAAGGCGATCGCACCACGCCGTCGGTCGTCGCGTTCCGCAAGGACGGCGAGCGCATCGTCGGTAAGGCGGCGAAGAACCAGGCGATCACCAACCCTGAGAACACGATCAAGTCGATCAAGCGGTTCATCGGCCGCAAGTTCGAGGAGACCTCCTCGGAGCGCAAGACGGTCGCCTTCAAGGTGGTCAAGGGCAAGGACGGTCGCGCTTCCGTGGAGATCGAGGGCAAGGATTTCACGCCCGAGGAGATCTCGGCGATGATCCTTCAGAAGCTGAAGACGGACGCGGAGAAGTACCTTGGCGAGACGGTCACGCAGGCCGTCATCACCGTCCCCGCCTACTTCAACGACATGCAGCGCCAGGCGACCAAGGACGCCGGCAAGATCGCCGGCCTCGAGGTCCTGCGCATCATCAACGAGCCGACCGCGGCCGCGTTCGCTTACGGGCTGGACAAGGGTGACGACGAGCAGACCATCCTGGTGTTCGACCTCGGTGGCGGGACGTTCGACGTGAGCCTGCTCGACATCGGCGGCGGCGTGGTCGAGGTCAAGGCCACCAGCGGCGACAACCACCTCGGTGGCGACGACTGGGACCAGAAGCTGGTCGACCACCTCGTCACCCAGTTCAAGAACGGCCACGGCGTCGACCTGTCGAAGGACAAGATGGCGCTCCAGCGGCTCCGCGAGGCGGCCGAGAAGGCGAAGATCGAGCTGTCCAGCTCGGCCTCGACCACGATCAACCTGCCCTACATCACGGCGTCGGACTCCGGCCCGCTGCACCTGGACGAGACGGTCACCCGCGCGCAGTTCGAGCAGCTCACCAGCGACCTGCTCGACCGGTGCAAGAAGCCGTTCCAGAACGTGATCAAGGACGCCGGCATCAAGGTCGACCAGATCGACCAGGTCGTGCTCGTCGGCGGTTCCACCCGGATGCCCGCCGTCGTCGAGCTGGTCAAGGCCCTCGCGGGCGGCAAGGAGCCCAACAAGGGAGTCAACCCGGACGAGGTCGTCGCGCTCGGTGCGGCGCTGCAGGCCGGCGTGCTCCGGGGCGAGGTCAAGGACGTCCTGCTGCTCGACGTGACCCCGCTGTCCCTCGGTATCGAGACCAAGGGCGGCATCGTGCAGAAGATCGTCGAGCGAAACACGACGATCCCGACCAAGCGGTCCGAGGTCTTCACGACCGCCGACGACAACCAGCCGTCGGTCGAGATCAAGGTCTACCAGGGCGAGCGCGAGATGGCGGCCTACAACAAGCTGCTCGGCACGTTCGACCTGTCCGGCCTCCCGCCGGCACCGCGCGGTATCCCGCAGATCGAGGTCACGTTCGACATCGACGCCGACGGCATCGTCCACGTCTCGGCGAAGGACCGCGGCACCGGTCGCGAGCAGTCCATCCAGGTCACCGGCGGGTCCGGGCTGGCCAAGGAGGACATCGAGAAGATGGTCAAGGACGCCGAGGCCTACGCCGACGAGGACCGCGCCCGTCGCGAGGAGGCCGAGGCGCGCAACACCGGCGAGTCCCTCGTCCACGGCACGGAGAAGTTCCTGGCCG
>CAIKZH010000047.1 GCA_903831865.1 uncultured Coriobacteriia bacterium | reverse complement strand
CGACGTCGGGTCCCTCGCCGAGCACATCTCGGATGTGCTCGGACTCGAGACGTCCCGACGGGTCGCGATCGTGGGGTTCGGGCGGCTGGGTCGCGCGCTCGTCATGTATCCCGGCTTCGACGAGCACGGCTTCGATTTTGTCGCTGCCTTCGATGCTGATCCGGCCCGGGTGCGCGCGCTGCCCGGGGGTCGCTCCATCGACGTGCGCTCGATCGACAACCTGGAGACCGACCTGGTGAAGCTGCGGGTCGAGATAGTGCTGTTGACGACCCCGGCGCAGGTGGCTCAGGAGATGGCGCTGCGTGTCGCCGCGGGTGGCGTGCACGCGATACTGAACTTCGCACCCGTGGTCCTCGAGCTCCCGGCGGACGTGAAGGTGCGCCCGGTCGACCTCGCATCCGAGCTGCAGGTCCTCTCCTTCCATCTCGCCCGGATGACGTAGCCGCTCGACCCTTCGCACTGGTGGGGAGTCTCGCGCAGCGGTGCTATACTCCGTCCTCGCGTCGCCGGGGGGCCGTCGCGAAGTGGCCGCTTCTCTTGGAAAGGACGCGGATGTCGCGGATCGATCTGGTCCTCCTGCACGCCCCGTCCGTCTATGACTTCCGGGAGCGCTCCACGATGTCCGGCCCCGTCTCGGACATGGTGCCCTCCACACCCGCCTTCGAGATGTATCCGCTTGGCTTCACGACGATGGCGGAGTACCTCGAGCGCCACGGCTATGAGGCGAGGATCGTCAATCTCGCGGTGCTCATGCTGAACAGCCCGCGCTTCGACGTGGACCGTGCCATCCGCGAGATGGATCCGGTGGCATTCGGCATCGACCTGCACTGGCTGCCGCACGCGCACGGTGCGATAGAGGTCGCGCGCATCTGCAAGAAGCACCACCCTTCGACCCCGGTGATCTTCGGCGGTCTGTCCGCGAGCTACTACCACGAGGAGCTCGTCACCTACCCGTGCGTCGACTATGTCCTGCGTGGAGACTCGACCGAGGAGCCCCTGCGCGCCCTCATCGCAGCCATCCGCGGTCACGGCTCGGTCGCGGACGTCCCGAACCTCACGTGGAAGGGGCCGGACGGCTCCGTGAACGTGAATCCGCTCAGCTGGGTGCCGCCCGACATGAACGGCATCTCGCTGGACTACTCGTTCGCGATGCGAGCCGTCATCCGCTATCGGGACATGATGGGCTCGGTGCCGTTCAAGGGCTGGCTCGACTACCCCGTGTGCGCCAGCCTCACCTGTCGCGGATGCACGCACGACTGCGCCACGTGCGGAGGCAGCGCCTACAGCTTCCGGAGGCATTTCGGACGCGACCGCATCGCGTTCCGTGATCCGGAGCTCCTGGTTGCCGACATCGCCAACATCCAGCGCTACATCCCTGGTCCGATCTTCGTGCTCAACGACTTCCTGCAGGCGGGTCCCGACTACATCGACGCGTTCGTGCGGGGTCTCGGCCGCATCGGCCTGCGCAATCCGATCGGCTTCGAGTTCTTCCGCCCGCCGTCCGAGGACTTCTTCGCGTTCCTCGACGAGCACCTCTCCGACTACTCGGTGGAGATATCGATCGAGAGCCATGACGACGCGGTGCGAGCGGCGTTCGGCAAGAGCCACTACACCACCGAGCAGGTGGAGGAATCGATCCGCGCGGCCCTGCGCCACGGTTGCAGGCGGTTCGACCTCTACTTCATGACCGGCATCCCCACGCAGACGTCCGAGAGTGTGCGCGAGACCGGGGACTACGTGCGCGGCCTCTACGGCCGGACGGGCAACGATCCCAGGCTGCTGCCCTTCATCTCGCCGATGGCGCCGTTCCTCGATCCGGGCTCGCGCGTCTTCGATGACCCAGAGCGCTACGGCTACAAGCTGCGCGCGCGGACGCTGGAAGAACACCGTGCGCTGCTGCTGGAGCCGTCGTGGCGCTACATCATGAACTACGAGAGCGCGAGTCTGCCGCCTCAGGAACTCGTCGACTCGACGTACGCCGCCGCGATCGGTGTGAACCGCGCCAAGGCGGATGTCGGCGCGATCGACCGTGACGTGGCGCTCGCGACCGAGCGCAGGATCGGGGAGGCCCGCCTCCTGATGTCGAAGATCGACGCGGTGGTGGGTGGCGCGCCGGCGTTGCGGGAGAGCGGCATGGCCGCCCTGACGCCGGAGGTCGCGCATCTCAACGAGTCGACGGTCTGCGAGAAGAGCGAGCTGGAGTGGCCGCGCCAGGCGCGCCCTTACCATGTGTTCAACGTCGCGAAGCTGTGGTGCACGGAGAACTGGGCGATGGCGACCGGGCGTCGGCGCTTCAGGCCGGATGAGAGCGAGCCGCCTGCCGCCGCCGGATCCGCCGACACCGCCGAGGTGTGCTGACGATGTCGGACGAGGCCCGCCAGGACAACTGCACCTCGGGGCTGACGACCACGGCGAGGGTGCACGGCATCTTCTCGAGGATCGCACCCGGCTACGACTCGTTCAACGCGCTCGCCTCGATGGGCATCGACCGCCGTTGGCGGCGGACGCTCGTCAGGATGGCTGACCTCGGGCCCGACTCGCGCGTGCTCGACCTCGCGGCGGGCACCGGGGACCTTGCTCTCGCACTCGCCGTCCAGGGCGTGCCCGCCGAGGTCGTCGCGACGGACTTCTGCGAGGAGATGCTCGAGGTGGCGCGGCGCAAGGCCGAGTCCTTCGAGGGGCCCACCGAGTTGACCTTCCGTCTTGAGGATGCGCAGGCGCTGTCGCTCCCGGACTCGTCCTTCGACGTGGTGACGGTCGCCTTCGGCGTCCGCAACTTCCCGGATCGCGAGGCGAACTTCCGGGAGGTGCTGCGCGTGCTCAAGCCAGGCGGGCGCTACCTCGTGCTGGAGTTCTCCAGGCCCCCCGTCCCGCCGGTCCGCTGGCTGTACCACGCCTACCTGCGGCTCGTCATCCCGTTGATCGGCGCGCTGGTGGCGGGCGACCGGGCCTCGTTCGTCTACCTCAACGACTCGATCCGGACCTTCCCCGCGCAGGCCCAGCTGGCCGCCGAGCTGAGACGCTCGGGGTTCTCGCACTGCAGCTGGCGCGACCTCACCTTCGGCATCGTCGCCGTGCACGTGGCGGTGAAGTAGGAACGTCGCCTCAGGTGTGCGCGGCGCCTCCGCACGACCGCGGCCGCCGCGCACGGCGGCCCGCGCTACACTAGGCAGCGCACTTTCGACCCCGCGGAAAGGCAATGCGCGAGATGCTGTTGTGCGCGAAGTACGTGATCCCCGTCTCCGCCCCTCACATCGATGACGGCGCCGTGCTCGTCCGAGGCGACCGGATCGTCGAGGTGGGCGCGCGCGCCGAGATGATCGCCGCCCATCCCAGCGAGACCATCCGGGACTTCGGGCTCGCGGTGCTCATGCCGGGATTCGTCGACCTCCACACGCACCTGGAGTACGCGGTGTTCCGCGGCGCGGTCGACGACATGCCCTACACCGCGTGGAAGATGCAGGTCCAGGCAAAGGGCTCCCGGCTGGGGCCGAAGGACTGGCGCGACTCGGCTGTTCTCGGCGCCATGGAGACCGTGCGAAGCGGCATCACGACCATCGCGGACATCACGAGACTCGACCACTCACTCGCCGCGGCGAAGCAGGCCGGTCTCAGCGGAGTCGTCTATCGCGAGGTCCAGACGATGGACAAGACGAAGGTCGCTGAGAGGATGAAGGCCGCCGAGGCCGACATCGACGCATGGACCTGCGCGGTGGCCGGCTCGCCGATCGAGGTCGGGCTGGCGCCGCATTCGCCCTACACCTGCCACCCGACGCTCTTCCAGGCTGCGGCCGAGCTTGCGATCGCGCGCGACCTGCCGGCGGCGATCCACCTTGCGGGCTCGCGCGACGAGTACGACTTCGTCCGCTACGGCTCCTCGAACCTCGCGCAGGACTTCCGCGAGGAGTCGGGTTGGCGCGACCTCGCGTGGTTGCCGACGGGCGTCAGCCCGGTGCGCTACGTGCTGCAGTGGGGGCTGTTCAAGGTCCCGCGCCTGCTGGCCGTCCACTGTGTGCAGGTCGACGAGGCCGATGTGGAGGTGCTCGCGGAGAATCACGTGGCCGTCGCGCACTGTCCGAGATGCAACGCCAAGTTGGGAATGGGCATCGCACCGCTGCCGCTCTTCTTCGAGCACGGTCTCACGGTGGGCATCGGGACGGACTCTCCGGCCTCGAACAACACGGTCGATCCCTTCGACGAGATGCGCATCGGGTTGCTGCTGCAGCGTGGGTCCACAAGAGACGAGCGGGACTTCTTCAGGTACTTCACCGCGCGGACCTTCATCCGCCTCGCGACGATCCACGGCGCCCGCGCTCTGGGTCTCGAGGACGAGATCGGGTCGCTGGAGCCCGGCAAGCGGGCGGACATCGTGGCGGTGGACCTCTCCGCCAGCCACATGGTGCCGACCGCCGATCCGTACAGTGCGCTCGTGCACACCGCGAACCAGGAGAACGTCTCGATGACGATGGTGGCCGGCAGGGTCGTCTACCAGGACGGCTCTCATCCCACCCTCGACGCGGAGCGCGTCCTGGCGCGTGCCCACGAGGTCCGCGCGAAGCTGCGCGGCTAGTCGTCCGCCGAGCGGTCGCCGGCAGGGTTGTTGCTCTGTGCGACTCGAGAACACGAGAGTGCGGCGGTCCTCGGCCGCCGCGGTTCTCGAAGGCGATGATATGATGCGCTGGTTCGCCGGCCGTCTCGCGCGAAGGCAGCGCCCGGGCCATCGAGTCATCCCACCGGGGAGGCAGGAGCAGTCGTGAGCGACCAGGACTTCTTCTTCGATGAAGAGCCCGTCCCCGAGCCGCAGAAGCCCTCGAAGCAGGGTCGCGGTCCGGCTCCCAAGCCCGCGGCGCAGGCGCCCTCCAGGCGCAAGGGCGCTCCGGTCGCGCCGACCCCGTTCTTCGACCGCTCCACGACGTATGCGGTCGCGCTCCTTCTGGCGGTGATCGGACTCCTTTTCGGGGTCCTCGGCGGTTACCTGTACGGCAACTCGGCGGCACAGCCCGCGAAGAGCGCCACACCCGCCGCGTCGACCCCGGCGCAACAGGCTCCGGCGACGCTGCCGGGAGTGAACGGCGCGGGGGGCGTCACGACCACGCCGTAGGACCCGGGCGCGTGGCGCACGGCCACTGATGGCGCGGGACTCGCAAGGACATGGAAAGATCCCGGCAAGTACGGAGGCATCACAAGGACATGGCGATCAACAAGAGTCACACGACACCGTTCGTGAAGGGCGCCATCATCACGATCGCATTCCTGTTCATACTCGCGATGGTCGCGACGGCGTTCACCGGTCTCTCCGGGTCGAACAGCGGGACCCCGACAGCGAGCCAGACAGCGTCACAATCCACCACAGCCACGGTCGCGGCCCTCGCGCAGGCCGCGCAACCGGCGATCCAGGCTCGCGAGGCCTCGCTGACCGCCGATCCGAAGAACTACGCACTGCTCGTCCAGCAGGGGCAGGCATATTTCGACTGGGCGCAGTCAGTCCTTCAGGCGACTCAGGCGCAGCTTCAGGCGAACCCCGGCGCGCCGCGTCAGGACACCCCGTACTGGAAGCTCGCCATCCCGTACTACCGTCGCGCGCTCAGCATCAAGACCGGCGACCCGAACGTGATGACCGACTACTCCACGGCGCTCTTCTACTCCGGGGACACGACGACGGCCATCTCCGTCGGCGTCGCGGTAGAGAGCCAGGTCCCGACGTTCACGCCTGTGGCCTTCAACCTCGGCATCTACTACGAGTCCACCGGACAGAACGCGAAGGCCAAGGCGGCCTTCCAGGACTACCTGCGTCTCGCTCCGAACGGGCCGAACGCGGCCGCAGCGAAGCAGGAGCTCACCAAGCTCTAGGTGACGGGACCCCGAAGGCTCAGGCCGACGCGTCCGGCGTGCGCACGTAGGCGAGCGCCTGGTCGAGCGACCTGAACACCGAGAAGATGCCGTTCAGTCGAGTGATCTCGAGGATGCCGTCCACCGTCTTGTTGGTCACGAGGGCGATGCGGCCCCCGGAGGAACCGTACTCCCGCGAGAGACTGAGAAGGAGACCGAGACCGGAGCTGTCGAGATAGTCGAGTTTGGACAGGTCGATGACGACCGCAGGCGGCATCGCTTTGAGGATGCGATCGATCTGCAGGCGGAATCCGGAACACTCGGCGTAGTCGAGTTCTCCGGAGAGAGTGAGGAGCCACGTCTCCCGGCGCTGTTCCAAGGTCATGGTGACGGGCATGGGCCCTCCGGCGGCTGCGGTCGGTGACGCGAGTGTGTTGCGACACGTTATATGCCCATCGCCGGCCCCTCGCTCCGCGAGTGGACCGCCGAACGACACGGGTGCCCGGACGGTCTGCGAGGGCGCTACAATGATGCTTCGCGTGTTCGGGAGACAAGCGTGGCCGACCCGGAAGTGAGGGACATGGAACTCGAAGTCAGCAGCCGGTTGGAGAAGGATGCATGCGTCGTCCTGGTCACTGGCGAGGTCGATGTCTACACGTCGCCGTCACTCAAGTCCGCGCTCATGGCCGCCGCGGAAGAAGATTGCCCGACTGTGATCGCCGACATGAGCGGCGTCGACTTCATCGACTCCTCGGGTCTGGGCGTCCTGGTCGGCGCGCTGAGGCGCGCAAGGGAGGCCGGCGGTGAGCTCCGGGTCGTCTGCGACAAGGAGAACATCGTCAAGATCTTCCGCATCACGGGCCTCGACCGGGTCTTTCCGATGTTCAGTACGCTGGACCAAGCGTTCGGAGCGTAGAGCACATGTTCGGTATCAGTAGCTCGCAGATCTTCTTCATCGCGGTCGTTGCACTGCTTCTCTTCGGTCCCGAGAGGATCCCTGAGATAGCTCGCACGATCGGGAAGTTCATGCGCGAGTTCAACAAGTACAAGAGCATCATGGAGACGACGGTCCGCCAGGAGCTCTACTTCGCAGAGCAGCAGGCGCCGGACACGACTCCCGTCGGCGATCGCATGGACAAGGCGGCGACCGCCTCCAAGGAACTCATCGAGCAGGAGAACGCAGCGTCAGCCGGTCTGCTGGGCGGCGCGGGCGCAGAGGTTCCGGACAAGGCGGCCATGGAAGCCGAGGTCCGCGAGGAGTTGCACAAGACCGTCTTCATCCCACCCGCGGTCGTGGCTGCGCCGCCCGCTGTCGACGAGGAGGTGCAGGTCCCGGCCACTCCGCCGCAGGCCTGACGCATATGCCGATCGGTCCCGCACGCATGCCCTTCCTGCAGCACCTCGGCGAGCTGCGCAGGCGACTCCAGTGGGTGGTTCTGGCTCTTGTGGTCGTCTCGGTGGCCCTCTACTTCGTTTCAGGGCCGCTCTTCAACGTGGTGCTCGCCCCGATCCGGTCTTCGCTGCCGCAGAAGCCCGTCTTCTTCGAGCCACTCGGCGCGTTCAGCGTCCGGTTCCAATTGGCTTTCGTGGCCGCCTTCATCGCATGCAGCCCGCTCATCATCTGGCAATCCCTGGCCTTCATGCTGCCGGCGCTGAAGCCGACCGAGCGGCGCTTCGTGGTGCCGACCTTCCTGGTCATGGTTCTGCTGTTCCTGTCAGGCGTGGCCTTCTGCTACTTCCTCATCCTGCCTTTCAGCTATCAGTGGCTTGCGACACAAGGCGGCGGGTTCATCGCCTACATTCCTGAGGCCGCCTCGACCATCAAGATCGTCGAGTTCTTCCTGCTCGCATTCGGCCTTGCGTTCCAGACGCCGGTCGTCGTCTTCTACCTTGTCTTCTTCGGGATCGTGCCGTACCCGAAGCTCAGGAAGAGCTGGCGTGCGGTCTATCTGGTCATCGCCGCGCTCTCGGCGGGCATCACACCCGACTGGTCATGGGTGACGATGACCTCGCTCTTCGTGGCCATGACCGTGTTGTACGAGGGCTGCATGCTCACGTGCCGGCTCGTCCTGAGGAGCCGCATCAAGGCCCAGGGGGAGAAGGCCGCCCTCGAGGCGGCTGAGGCTGCGGCAGAGAGCGCGTAGCGCCCCGTGCATGAGATGGGCGTGACCCAGGAGATCCTGAACGCCATCACCCAGGCGGCCGAGGGGGCCGGCGCGACGCGGATCAACAGCGTCCGCGTCACCATAGGCGAGCTCACCGAGATAGTGCCGGACGCCCTGCAGTTCGCGTGGGAGGCGCTCACGCCCGGTACGCTCGCCGAGGGGTCCGTCCTCGAGGTGGTGGAGACGGGCGGGCGATCGATCTGCCTGGACTGCACGAAGGAGTTCTCGCACGATCGCTTCGAGCGGCGGTGCACCTCGTGCGGCTCGTACGCGACCAAGGTCATCTCAGGCGACGAGTTGCTGATCGACGACATCGACGTGGACCTCGCTGAGGACGCGTCAGACGGGGAAGCGGAGGGCTGACGGTGGAGATCGATCTCTCGCGTCCCATCCTGGAGCGCAACGACACCCTCGCGGCGGCCAACCGGGTCCGGCTCGCAGCAACAGGCACGTTCGCGCTGGACGTGCTCGCCTCGCCGGGCGCCGGCAAGACCACCACCATCCTGGCCACCCTGGCCTTCCTCGGCGATCGGTTCCGTGTCGCGGTGATCGAGGGCGACATCGCGAGCCGTGTGGACGCCGAGAAGGTCAAGGCGAGCGGCATCATGGCCGTACAGATCAACACGGGTGGGGCCTGCCATCTGGAGGCCGACATGGTCTCCCGCGCGCTGGACGCCCTCCCGCTCGAGGAGCTCGACCTCGTGGTCCTCGAGAACGTCGGCAACCTCGTGTGTCCCATCGAGTTCGATCTGGGGCAGAGCGCCCGGATCGTCATCGCGTCCGTGCCGGAGGGCGACGACAAGCCGCTGAAGTACCCGAGCATCTTCGCGATCGCCGACGCCGTGCTGCTGAACAAGGTCGATGCCGCGCCGGTGTTCGACTTCGACGAGACGGCGTTCACGCAGGGAGTGCGCAATCTGAACGGCGCGGCCCCGATCTTCCGCGTGAGCGCGAAGACCGGCGAGGGCATCGGCGAGTGGGCCGAATGGCTCGCGGAGCGCGTCAAGGCGGTCCGCGCCGCTTCTCTGTAGGGTCCGCGCCATCTCACAGCATCGCGTCTCCGACCTGCCGCTTGACGCCGGCCATAAGATGTAACGCGTCCGCTCAGCTGGAGCGAAGGAGTCGCAATGGACCGTGCCGAAGCGTTCGCTCTCGTGCGGGAGCGGATCCCCTCCCAGAACCTGGTGAACCACAGCGTCGCCGTCGAGTGCATCATGCAGGCGCTCGCCGAGCGGTTCGAGCTGAGCGAGGACGACACCGCAAGGTGGGCGTTGGCAGGCCTGCTACACGACCTGGACTACGCCGAGACCGCCGACTACCCGCCTCACCACGGCCTCCACACCGCCGATGCGCTGGCGGGCCGCGTCGACGATGAGATCATCCACGCGATACTCGCCCACGCCGACAAAGTGCCGCGCGAGACAATGATGGACCGCGCCCTCTACGCGGCGGACCCGACCACCGGCTTCATCGTCGCCGCGGCGCTCGTCCGCCCCGATCGCGACCTTCACGCGGTCGAGGTGCGCAGCCTTCTGAAGCGCTGGAAGGAGAAGGCGTTCGCCCGAGGGGCGAGTCGTGAGCAGATGGACACCTGTACAGAGATCGGTTTGACGCGAGAAGAGTTCCTCGCGCTATCATTGGCCGCCATGCAGGCCCGGGCGTCCGATCTCGGATTCGCCTGAGGCGTATCCGGGGCTCCCGGGAACGAGAGGACCACACACCACTTGCAGCTCGTCGTCTCAGAGAAGAACATCGCGGCCAAGCGCATCGCGGAGATCCTCGCGGTGGGCCGCCCCAAGACCGACAAGGTCTACACCACTCCCGTCTACACGTTCCGCCGCGACGGCGAGGACTGGGTCTCCATCGGGCTCAAGGGCCACATCATGGAGGTCGACTTCCCGGAGGAGGCGCCCGACGTGCGCGACGGGTCGCGCACGGTCGCACTCAAGAAATGGACGCTCGAGTCTCTGCCCACGCTGGTGGCCGCTCCGATACAGAAGCTGCCCTCCGAGAAGGGCATCATCCAGTCGCTCAAGAGTCTGGCAAAGAAGGCGGACGCGATCATCATCGCGACCGACTACGACCGCGAGGGTGAGCTGATCGGCGCAGATGCCCGCGACGTCGTCCGGTCGGTCAACCGCGACGTTCCTGTCTCCAGGGTCCGTTTCTCCGCCATCACCAACGAGGAGATCGAGCGGGCCTTCGCCTCTCAGGGCGAGATCTCCGAGGAGCTGGCCCAAGCGGGAGAGTCTCGCCAGGACATCGACCTCGTGTGGGGCGCCGCGCTGACGCGCTTCATGACGCTTGCCCTCCAGACCAAGACCCGCCGGCCATTCGGCGACGTGCTCTCGGCCGGAAGGGTGCAGACGCCGACGCTCAAGCTCATCGTCGATCGCGAGGCCGAGCGGTCGCGGTTCGTCCCGGAGGACTACTGGGTGGTCAAGGGCGCCTTCGAGGCTCATGGCGATCCTGTGAGCGCCGGGCACGCCACGGAACGATTCGGCTCCGAGGCCGGCGCGCAAGCTGTGCTCGATGCGGTGGCGAGTGAGCATGACGCTCTTGTGAGCGCGACGAAGCGCACACGCCGCAAGGTGGACCCGCCGGCGCCGTTCAACACCACGTCGATGATGGCCGCAGCGGCGTCCGAGGGTCTTCTGCCCGCAAGGACGATGCAGGTGGCCGAGTCCCTGTACATGAGCGGCTACATCTCGTATCCGCGGGTGGACAACACAGTCTATCCGCCGAGCCTGGATCTCAAGGGCATCCTCACGACGCTCGCCGAGGTGCCCATCTACCACGAGCACGCCCAGCGCATCGCCAGGGGCAAGCTCACTCCCACGCGTGGCCCGAAGGAGACGACGGATCATCCCCCGATCCACCCCACAGGGGCGGGCGACCCTGACAAGCTGGACGGGCAGGCGTGGAAGCTCTACAACCTGGTATCCCGCCGCTTCCTCGCGACTCTCTCGGGCCCGGCGTTCATCGAGGCCACGCGGGTGGACCTGGATGTGGCGGGCGAGCGGTTCGTCGCTCGCGGGGACGTCATCGCGGAGCCCGGGTTCCGCGCGGTCTATCCTTACGGCCTGAAGAAGGACGAGCACCTGCCCGCGATGGCGGAGGGCGAGCGTGTCTCGTTCCTCGGTGCCCAGATGGAGGCCAAGCAGACGCAGCCGCCTGCGCGCTACAGCGCAGGCCGACTCATCCAGGAGATGGAGCGTCTCGGCCTGGGGACGAAGGCGACCAGGCACGACATCATCCAGACGCTCGCGGACCGCAAGTATGTGAGCGGGGAGCCGATCGAGCCCACGTGCAAGGGCATCCAGGTGGTGGGCGCGCTCGCGGAGTATGCGGAGCGCATCACGACCCCGGAGATGACCAGCGAGCTCGATGCGGAGATGGACGCTATCGCGGAGGCGCGCGACACGCGCACCCGCGTGGTCGACCACTCGAGACGCCTCCTCGGCGGGGTCATGGACGTCCTGCTCGAGCACGTGGATGAGGTCGCGGAGCGGCTGAAGAGCGCAACGGACGAGGATGCCAAGCTCGGCAAGTGTCCCGTGTCGGGCCACGACCTGGTCATCAAGTTCTCGCCCAAGACCAAGAGCTACTTCGTCGGGTGCACCGGCTACCCGGACTGCGCGCAGACGTACCCGCTGCCCAAGAACTCGAAGTTCGAGGCCGTGGAAGAGGCGTGCCCCGTGTGCGGCGCGCCGCAGGTGAAGGTGATCCAGTTCAAGAAGCGGCCCCGTCTCATGTGCCTCTCCGTCGATTGTCCGACGAAGAAGGGGCCTGAGATCGTGGTCGGCAGGTGCTCGCAGTGCGGGGGTGAGTTGCAGGTCCGCTATTCGCAGGTCGGGACGCGCTACGTGCGTTGTGAGCGGTACGATGCGAAGGATCATGCGGTGAGCTACCCGCTCCCGCAGAGCGGCGAGATAGAGCCGACCGACGAAGTGTGCGAACATTGCGGGGCACCCAAGGTGATCATCACGACCCGCCGAGGGCCGTGGAAGGTATGTATCGACCCGGCCTGTCCGGGCAAGCCGAAGCAGAAGTCGGACGCGGGCAGGGGGCGGCCCGCGGGCAAGACCGCCGCGAAGCGCTCCCCGAGTCGAGTCCGTAGGGCGAAGAAGGAGTAGGGGCGGTTTCGGCGGGGGGTCCGTCCCGCTGCGTGAAGGGGCCTACCGGTGAAGGTCGCGGTCGTGCAGCTTCGCATCCGGGTCCACGTTCGAATGGACCTCGCCGCGCTGCTCGACGCGACCGAGCGCGCGGCCGACGAGGGCGCGGACGTCATCGTCTACCCGTACGTGCCGTGGCTCACCGGTCAGCCCCTGCTCGATCCGTTCTTCGCGAGTCTCGAGCAACGCGTACCGGACATCAAATGGGTGCGTCCGGGCTGGCGCTCGTCGGGGGACTCCATAGCCGCGCGATCGACCGCACTCGGCTCCACCGTGTTGCTCGAGGGCGACGACTGCATCGATCCCGCTCACTTCCCGCTGCTGCGCGAACTCGGGTGCGACGCGCTCGTGTGGCTGTTCGATGCGGAAGACGACCTGCAAGCTGAGGCGCTGCTGGAGCTGGCGCTGGAGGCGAGCGTAACGATGGTCCCCCTGGTCGTGATCGCTTCGCTCGCGGGTGACGCACGCGGGATCAGTCAGCACGGGGCTTCCGCGATCGTACACGCGGGAGAGATCCTCGCCGAGGCCGATGCGGAGGACGAGATCGTGATGGCTGACGTCCCCAGGGACACGCCTCCTCTGGCGCACGGCCGCGCGCTTCCGGAGCCAGCTCCGGTGCTGGCCCAGAGGTTGGCCGCGCACCGCCACACCAAGGTCAAGGTGGACTACCCGGCCGACCTGTCCTGACGCTCGGCGCGGGGGTCTTGGCTGGCGCGGGAGATCTTGCCCGAGTGCTACAATCCGGTCTCGGCCCCGCCTGCGCCGCGCTCTCGCGGCGCCTTCCTCCGAGCCATCACCTCGTCACGAGGAGTCCGTCGTGCCCTATCCCAAGGTGACCATCGTCGGCGCGGGTCAGGTGGGCGCGACCGCCGCTCTCACACTTCTCACGCGAGATATCGCCGACGTCGTCCTCATCGACGTGGCGGAAGGCATGGCCCAGGGCAAGGCTCTCGATCTGATGCACGCCCGATCGGTCCTGCGCTTCGGGCCCACCGTCACCGGGACGAACGACTACGCCCAGACCGCCGGTTCCGACGTCGTCGTCGTGACCGCAGGGCTGCCGCGGAAGCCCGGGATGACCCGCGATCACCTCATCACTGTGAACTCGGGGATCGTCGCCTCGGTGATCGGCGCCGCCGTTGCCGCCTCGCCCGACGCCGTGTTCCTCTGCGTCACCAACCCGCTCGACGTGATGACGAACTTCGCCTGGCGCCTGTCCCAGTTGCCCGCGGACCGCGTCCTGGGGATGGGCGGCCTGCTCGACTCCACGCGGTTCGCCTACCTGATCGCCGAGGCGACGGGTGCGGCGGTCGCAGACGTCGAGGCACTGGTGATGGGCGCGCACGGCGACGCAATGGTGCCGATACCCCGTCTCTCCACCGTGCGAGGCCGCCCTCTCACCGAGATGCTCCCCGAGGCCGAGGTCGCGGAGATCGTGCGGCGGACCGTGGCCGGCGGCGCCGAGGTCGTGGCGTTGCTGAAGACGGGGAGCGCGTTCTACGCGCCCGGCGCCTGCGTCGCCTCGATGGTGGGCGCGATCGTGAGCGACAGCGGTGCGACCATGCCGAGTTGCGTGCTGCTCGAAGGCGAGTACGGCATCTCGGGCGTCCACATGTCCGTTCCCGCGCGCCTGGGGCGCGGTGGTGTGCTCAAGGTCGTCGAGCTGGACCTGACGCCACCGGAGCGGGATGCGCTGCGCGACTCGGCGAGTCAGATACGTGAGCAGCTCGCCGCGTTGGAGGCGGCGCTCGCCTGATGGTGACAGCGGGCGACGTATCGAGCGCCGTGCGCGCCGCCATCTCGCAGGCTGCCGTCACACTGCGGCCGGACGTGCTCGAGGCTATCGCCACGGCCGCTCGGTCGGAGACCTCTGAGCGCGGCAGGGCGGTCCTTCGGCAGCTCCTCGAGAATGCGACGGTCGCGCGGGACGACCGCGTCCCATTGTGCCAGGACACCGGGACCGTCTGGGTGCGGCTGGAGATCGGCTCGGAGGAGTGTCTCGGATCGGACGTACAGGCCCTGGTCGACGAGGCGGTGGCAGATGCCTATCGCGACGGCGCCCTGCGCATGTCGACCGCCCGCGACGCCCTCTTCGATCGCTCCAATGCGGGCGACAACACTCCTGCGTGGCTCGACGTCGGGTTCCGGCCGGGCCGCGGCGTTCGAGTGGATGTGATGCTGAAGGGCGGAGGCAGTGACAACGCGAGT
>CAIKZH010000046.1 GCA_903831865.1 uncultured Coriobacteriia bacterium | reverse complement strand
CGGAGATCGAGAAGAACGCGCAGGTCGCCGCGTGGATCGCGACCCAGGACCCCGGCGCGGGGATCTGGACGGAGAACGAGGTGCGGGCGGCCAAGGAGGGCAGGAGCGTCCTGCCCCGCTTCAAGACCCGGATCGGCGAGGTGCTCACGCGGGCGCTCGACCTCATGCCCGAGGTGGAGGCCACCACCACGAGCTACGGCGAGACTGACCGCGACATCCCCTCGCCCGAGGCCTACGCCCTCTACGATGACCTCGTGGCGGCCGTACCGTGGCTCATGGTGCTCGGGGATCTTCCCGGAGAGACGACGGTCACGGTGGGCGCTATCAAGCGCCACGACATCGCCCCCTCGGGCAGCGCGGTGTACCGGACGGGCTGCCTGGTGAAGGTCGAGCACGCATGGGGCTCCTGGGAGGTGTGCTGCCTCGCGGAGCCGCTGAAGGCGGAGGAAGACGAGACGGAGACCGAGGACTGACCTTTGCATGGTTCCCGTGCGCTGCGCTCGCGGATCGGGCGCACGGGGCTAGGTTTCAGACGAGAGGAACTGAACATGAATCGCACCACGATCACGATCGTTTGGGACAAGACGTCTGGGAACATTGCTGCAACAACGCGGTATGTGAAGAAGGGAACACAAGTCATGAAGTGCTCTGACCCTGACTGCCTGGGATGGACGATCAACGGTCTGACCGGCGCCATCTGCGCATGCGATGAGTGCAAAGTGTTCGAAACCGACGATGACGCGGCGCACGCGCTCGACACGTTCGTGCGCAGCTTCCCGGTCGAACCGGCCGCCGGCCGGTGTTCCCCTGTCTGCCGCGGATGGGACGTGACCTTCGACTGCCCGCCGAGCGGCACCGCGGAAATCCTGGTCTGTGTCGACTGCGACCTGAGCGACGACGACGACACCGTGTACACGCGAGCCGTGACGTGGATTCTCGCGAAACGCGCCGGATCGTGCGCACGGGGCTAGGTTTCAGACGAGAGGAGATGACGATGAAGCTGTACAACATCAAGAACGCGGCCGGCTATGACGTCGGTAGGGTGTACGCGGAGAGTGTCGAGCACGCCCTGCGGCTGCACGCGGAGGACGTCAGGGAATCGGGGAGTACCCCGCACACGGCGACGGCTGCCGAAGTGTCTGCGGAGCAAGAGCAACGCGAGATCTCGGCCTACACTCGGAGGACCCTCAAGTGAGAACGCTCATCGTCCTGACCCTCGCCCTGACGGCTTGCGCCGTCGAGGTCGAGGTCGCCTACACCACGAGCCCCGGGGAGACCGGGGGCAGCACCCCCGTGCTCGACGCGGGGGCAGACACCGGGGCGGTCGAATGCGGGCCCATCATCTGGCCGTGCCAAGCCTACAGCACCTCGCCGCCGGCCCCGCAGCCGTGCGAGGTCTACACGGCCCCCAAGGACACGCCGTGCGACGGCGGGACCTGTGACTTCAACGGGAACTGCATCCCGACGGCTCCGGTGCCCTGCCAGGTCTGCGTCTCGCCGGACGAAACCCTGTGGGTCTCCGACCCACCCGTGGGGGTCTACTGCCCGGCCGACTGGACCTGCCTGGAGGCGTGCGAGGACCCCGGCCAGCTCGGGGACGAATGTCACCTTGGCGTGCCGTGCTCCTGCGGAGCTGGTCTGACGTGCCTGACGATGGGCACGCCGACGTGTCACAAGATCTGAACAACGAGGAGACCGAAGATGAACACCATCGAGCTTCCCGTGCACGGCATGAAGCCGCCT
>CAIKZH010000045.1 GCA_903831865.1 uncultured Coriobacteriia bacterium | reverse complement strand
GACGAGGAGCCGGGCGATCGGGAGTCGGCGGCGCCGCGTTCCACGAACGACAACCGCGACGTGGTCCGACAACGTTTCGGGCGAGCGGCCGAGGGATACGTGGAGAGCGCGACGCACCGTGCCCCGGACGAGCTCGCGACGATCGTGCGATTCGCCGAGCCGCAGCCCACGGACGTCGCGCTCGACATCGCGACCGGCGGCGGCCACACCGCTCTGGCGCTGGCGCCTCACGTCGCCCGCGTGATCGCGACGGACATCACGGACGAGATGCTGGAGGCGGCGCGCGCGCATGTCGCTGGTTCCGGCGGGTCGAACGTCGAGTATCGCCTGGCGGACGCGGAAGCTCTCCCCTTCGCCGACGCCTCGTTCGAGATCGTCACCTGCCGGATCGCGGCGCACCATTTCCCACATCCCGAGCGCTTCGTCTCCGAGGCCGCCAGGGTGCTTCGGCCGGGAGGCCGGCTCGTCCTTCAGGACCAGGTGGTGCCCGCCGACCCCGATGCGGCCCGCGTCGTGAACGAGTTCGAGGCCCTGCGGGATCCCAGCCACGCCCGCGCGCTCTCCGAGCCGGAGTGGCTCGCTCTACTTTCCGGCGCTGGGCTGGAGATCGGCGAGGTCGAGCACGTCCTCAAGCCACACGAGTTCGTCGGCTGGTGTTCGCTGCAGGCGTGCGCGCCCGAGACCGTGGAGCGACTGGTCGATCTGCTCGCAGGCGCTCCCGCGTCCGTGCGCGCTTGGATGGACCCGCACGAGTGGGGGACCCCCGAGGCGACGTTCGCGAACAGGCAGGCCATCATCCAGGCGCGCCGCTAAGGGGCACGTGGGTTGCTCCTTCACGGGCATGCTGACCTTCGCGGACGCTCCTGACACCACTTCACCCATGCCGCTCCTGTTCCTCGGGCACGGCTCGCCGTCGAACGCCCTGCAGGACAACGCGTTCACCCGCAGCCTGGCCGAGCTCGGCGCGACCCTGCCGAGGCCGAAGGCGGTGCTCTGCGTGTCGGCGCACTGGCTCACCCGCGGGACCCGCGTCCTGTGTCTCCCGCGGCCTCGGACGATCCACGACTTCTACGGATTCCCGGACGACCTGTACGCGGTGGAGTACCCGGCTCCAGGCGCTCCCGAGCTCGCTCGTGAGGTGGCCGAACTGACCGGTGCGTCGTGCGACGGGGCATGGGGTTTCGACCACGCCTCGTGGGCGGTGCTGCGCCACGTCTTCCCCGCAGCCGATGTGCCCCTCATCGAGTTGTCGCTCGACGTGCTGATGGGCCCCCGCGACCACTACGACCTCGCTGGCGCCCTCGCTCCTCTGCGGGACCGGGGCGTGCTGATCGTCGGTAGCGGGAACATCGTTCACAACCTTGCGGCGATCGTCTGGGCGGACGAAGCTCCGCCCTACCCGTGGGCACTCGCTTTCGACGCCTGGGTGCGAGACCGCCTGCTCGACGGGGACGACGAAGCGCTTTGCTCGTACGAGGCCTTGGGCGGTCTCGCCGACGACGCGGTCCCGACGAACGAGCACTACCTGCCGCTTCTCTACGCCGCTGCGCTTCGTCGTGACGGCGAGGGCGTGGCGTTCACTCACGAGGGGATCGAGATGGGCAGCGTGTCGATGCGCTGCGCGCGTATCGGCTGACCGGGCCTCCCGTCCTGGGCCGTTCGCCACGGCTACTGCCCGAGGCGGCCGGTGAGCTCTCCCTCGGCGAGCACGTGGCCCCTCATCCCCGCCTCTACGGCCGCCCAGTGCGCCACCGTGCCGACGCCCAGGTGCTCGACGTCCATCGCGAACACGGTGATCCGATAGTCGTGGGTCCCGGTCCCCGCCGGCGGCTGGGGGCCACCGTAGCCGATGCGCTTCCAGCTGTTCGGCATCTCCACGGCGCCGGCGGGCATCGCCGCGCCCGAGGCGCCCTCGTCGAGGGAGTGCACGTGGACGGGCACGTCGGTCACGAGCCAGTGCACCCAGCCGCGGGCCACCGGATGCCGGTCGATGATCGCGACGACGAACGATCCAGTGGAAGCCGGCTCGCCCTCCCAACGAAGGGGGACTGAGACGTTCATGCCTCCGGCGATCCCGACGTTGGCGAAGCGGACGGGGATGCGGCCACCCTCTGTGAAGGCGGGGCTGAGCACCAGCATGGCGGGCCTCGTTTCATCGTTGCGGCGGCTCGGGGCCGCGCCGCGCACACCGTGTGGATACCCACGCGCAGGACGGCCGCTTGCCCCGCGTGAGACCGGTCCACAGGCGTCGCCTGGTGGTAGACTGACTGCCCGCCGGCGCGCCGCGCCGGGCCTCGGATGGCGCCACACCGTGAACCTGGTCAGGGCCGGAAGGCAGCAGCCATAAGCGGTCACTGGCGGGTGTCCGGGGCCCGGCGCGGCGCGCCTACGTGTTCCGCCGCGGAATGTCCCAGCCCCTCTGTATACTTGCCCCATGGGACCGGGCGGCCCGCCCGCCAAGCCGGAAGGTCGCGCACAACGCATGGCGTCTCGCGAATCGCTCTACAGGAAGTACCGGCCTCAGACCTTCGGCGACGTGGTCGGGCAGGACCACATCACGCGCACCCTTCGCAATGCGATCACCGCGGACACGGTTGCTCACGCGTACCTGTTCGCGGGACCCCGGGGCACCGGCAAGACCACGGTCGCCCGCATCCTCGCCAAGGCGCTCGACTGCGAGAAGGGGCCGACCGCCGAACCGGACGACACCTGCGAGTCGTGTCTCGAGATCACCCAGGGCCGCCATCCGGATGTGCACGAGCTCGACGCTGCTTCGCGCACCGGCGTCGACGCCATCCGTGACGAGGTCATCAACAAGGTCAACTACGCGGCGACGCGCGGCGCCTACAAGATCTACATCATCGACGAGGTCCATATGCTGTCGACGTCGGCCTTCAACGCGCTGCTCAAGACGTTGGAGGAGCCCCCGGCTCGGACCGTCTTCGTGCTGTGCACGACTCACGCGCACAAGGTGCCCGAGACCATCCGCTCCCGCTGTCAGCGGTTCG
>CAIKZH010000044.1 GCA_903831865.1 uncultured Coriobacteriia bacterium | reverse complement strand
TGTACTGCGTTGGAACGATGACGATCCTCGGATCGCTCCAGGACGGTCTCGGCTCTCCGAACCTGCTGTATCTCAAGGCCTTGCTCGACGGTATCGCCTCCATCGCGCTCGCGTCGGCGCTGGGTGTCGGAGTCGGTTTCTCGATCGTCCCGATAGTCCTGGTCCAAGGGAGCATCGCGCTCGGGGCGCACGCCCTGCAGCCTTTCCTGACCCCGCAGGTGATCCGCGAGATGTCGACGGTCGGCGGCACGCTCATCATGGCGATCGGCGTCGACCTGCTCGACATCAAGCGCCTTCCGGTCGGCAACCTCATGCCTGCGGTGTTCGTCGCAGGCATCCTCGGCGCCTTCTTCGGTTAGGTCGGCTCCAAGGCCGTCCCTCCGGCAGAGTGACCAAGAGCTGCGGACGGTCGCCGCCCGGAACCGCCCATGGTCGTGGTTCACGTGACGGAGGTCAGGCCTGCTGCCGCCAGCCCACGACATGGAACGCGCTCGGGCAGATGTCGGAGAGCGCGCACGCGCCGCAGATCGGGCGCTTCGCCGTGCAGATGGCTCGCCCGTGGTCGATGAAGCGGTAGTTCACGTGGAACCAGTCCTTGAGGGGGAGCAAGGAGCACAGGTCGCGTTCCACCTTGTTCGGATCCTTCTCCCCGGAGAGTCCGAGCCGATGTGCGAGCCGGAACACGTGGGTGTCGACCGCTATGCCTTCGACCTTGCCGTAGGCGTTGCCGATCACGATGTTGGCGGTCTTGCGCGCGACCCCGGGGATGCGCATGAGGTCCTCCATCGTGTCCGGGACCCTGCCGCCGAACTCCGTCACGACCATCCGGGCTGCCGCCATGATCGACTTGGTCTTCTGGTGGTAGAAGCCGGTGGGCCTGACGATCTCCTCCACCTCGGCCACGTCCGCCCCGGCAAGGTCCCCCGGGCCGGCGAAGCGGGCGAACAGCCGTGGCGTCACCTTGTTCACGCCCACGTCCGTGGTCTGCGCCGACAGGATGACCGCCACCAGCAGGTGCCACGGCTCGTCATAGTCGAGTGCGATGCGCGCGTTCGGGTAGAGGCCACCCAGGCGCCTCATGGCTTCGCAGGCGCGCTGCTGTCTCGACATCTCGGTCGTCATGTTCTCGTCCCGCTTCCCGTTGGGGTACATGTCTCTCGGACGAGAATACCCGTGGGCGCCCGGGGAATGCGCGCCGAGGTTCAGGAAGGGGCATCATGCACGCACCGCTCAAGGTGGACCCGCGGACGCTCGACGACTACTTGACCGCGATGTCACGGTCCGTGTTCGAGCCGGGGCTCAACTGGCGGGTCGTGGAGACGAAGTGGCCGGGTATCGTCGACGCGTTCGACGCGTTCGACGCACTGAAAGTGGCCGCGTACACGCCCGCCGATGTCGATCGCTTGATGGCCGACAGCCGCGTGATCCGCAATCGCAAGAAGATCGAGGCGATCGTGCACAACGCGGGAGAGATGCTGCTCCTCGGGCACGATGCCGAGGGCTTCCGCGCCTATCTCGGGTCTCACGGCTCGTACGCAGAGACCGTCGCCGCCTTGAAGGAACATTTCCGCTTCCTTGGTGACAGCGGCGCCTACCACTTCCTGTATGTCGTGGGGCAGCCGGTACCCTCACACGAAGAGTGGATGTGCGAGCACGCGCCACGCACCCGCCGCGCGCAGTGAGCGTCGCTTCGCACGAGCTGTCAGAGGCCCTGGTCGCCGTTGATGCCGTCGTGCGAGAGTGGCCGGACGTGCGGGTCCGCTTGCTCTTCGGCCACCGCTCCTGGCAGCGCGGCCGCCGTGTGTTCGCGTGGGTGTTGTCGGAAGGAGTGACCATCGGGACGCTGTCCGGGACGGATCTCGACGAGCTCGTCGCGTCAGGCGCACGGCCGGTCCGACACGGAACGGCGTCCTCGGCGGGCTGGTATTGCGTGCCGGTGAGCGAGTCAGAGGTCGATGTCGCGCTCGGCTGGCTACGCCGCGCGTACGAGTCAGCAGGCAGAGATCCAGCGGCTGCTGCTCCTTAGATCCTGAGCGATGGGCAGGAC
>CAIKZH010000043.1 GCA_903831865.1 uncultured Coriobacteriia bacterium | reverse complement strand
GGCGTCACCTACACCAACGTCAGCGCGTTGAACGCCGACGGCAAGACCTGGGCCAACGCCATCGGCACGGTCCATGAGTCGACCGTGGTGACCCTCGGCAGCACATGGGCCTCCAACACGAACCTGTACCTGCGGTTCTTCGACGACAACGCCCAGGGTCCCTCGCCCGACCAGAAGATCGGCCTGGACAACCTCGTCGTTCAGAGCGTCCCCGAGCCGGCCTCGATGAGCCTGCTGGCCCTGGGCGCCCTGGCCCTACTCAAACGCAAGCGTGCGTAACGTGACAATCGTTTCTCAGTAATCAACCTGACCTCTTGCTCAACAAAGGAAACCAACAATGAACAGGCTCAACAAGATGACCAGTATCGCACTCGCTCTTGTGATCACCGCGTCGGTCGCCGTGGCCGCGCCCTTCACCTTCGGCGTGATTTCTGACACCCAGGACACCGCCGGCACGGGCACGAACACCGTGGCCACCAACATCATCGCCGCCGTCAACCAGCAGTTCATCGCCAAGGGCGTGAGCTTCGTGGTCCAGCCCGGCGACCTGACCGACACGGGCAGCGCCACTTCCTTGCAGACCCGCCTGAACGCCAACGCCCCGCTGACGGCGGCCGGCATTGCGTTCTACGGCCTGCGCGGCAACCACGAAAGCGACGCCGCCAGCCAGACGTTCTTCCAGGCCAACTACATTCCCTCCAGCAGCGGCGGCGTGGCCGTCTCGGTCGCCCCGTTCGACAACACCAGCTACTCGGTGACCTACAACGGCACCAAGATCGTCCTGCTGGACTACAACACGTCGATCAACACCAGCTTGATGGACAGCGCCACCGCCTGGACCGGCGCCCAGTTGGGCGTCGCTGACCACACCCAGGCTTTCGTGTTCCACCACAAGAACCTCCTCGGGCAGAACCACAAGGACAACCAGTTCGGCAGCGGCAACGACTCCAACCCCGCCCAGCAGAACGCCTTCATCAGCACGCTGCAGAACAACGGCGTCCGCTATGACATCTCCGGCCACGACCACATGGACCACCGCTCGATGGTCACCAGCCCGGACGGGCAGAGCAAGGTTCAAGAGCTCATCTGCGCTTCCGACAGCACGAAGTACTACGCCGCCAGCAGCGGCTTCTCGACCCGCGAGACGGTCTACAGCGACCAGCAGGACAAGATCGGTTACTACACCTTCACCGTGGACGGCCCCCGCGTGACCGGGCGGTACTACGCCACCGACCACCTGGCCAACGGCGATATTTCCGCCAACCCGACGTGGACCCTCATGGAAACGTTCGGCTACAGCACCAACGGCAAGCAGTTCACCGTGGCCCGCGGCGCGTCCTACTCGGCCGTCAGCGACGCCATCTCCGGCGCCGGCTTCCTCGGCACGACCGCGCATCTGGGCGGCACAAACACCCTCACCGCCACCGCCGAAGGCGCCCGCGCCGAGGCTGACGACGTCAACACCGGCTGGACCCCCGCGGCCTCCGGCATGCGGTCCGACGTGCTGACCCTCTGGGGCCTGGCCAACGCCCTCGGCTCGACCACCACCGACGCGTACGCTCTGACGATGAGCTACATCCCCGGCACCATCAGCCCCGTCATCGAGCATCAGAATGACGACGGCTCTTGGACGGCCCTTGCCAGCGTCGACAACCTGGACGGCACGGTCTCGGCCAGCGGCCTGAGCTTT
>CAIKZH010000042.1 GCA_903831865.1 uncultured Coriobacteriia bacterium | reverse complement strand
GTCATGTCGCGGATCGTACCGCGTCCGCAATGAGCGACTCCAAGATGGGGGTGATCGATGCCTGAAAAGCTGATCGTCATTGAAGGCTTGAACAAATCGTTCCCCGGCGTGCACGCGCTCAGGGACGCGAAATTCGACCTCGACGCCGGTGAGGTCCACGCCCTCGTGGGGGAGAACGGCGCCGGCAAGTCGACGCTGATGAAGGTCGTCGCGGGTGTGTATCGCGCGGATTCCGGGACGGTCGTCTATCGGGGTGAGGCGGTCGATATCCACAACCCGCGACAGGCGCAGAAGCTGGGCATCACGATCATCCACCAGGAACTGAACCTGATGAACCACCTGACGGCCGCGCAGAATATCTATATCGGCCGCGAGCCCAGGCGGGCCCTCAGGTTCTTCCTGGACGAGCGCGAGCTCAACAAGAAGGCGCAGGCGCTCTTCGACCGGCTCAACCTCACGCTGGACCCGACCACGAAGATAGGAGACATGACGGTCGCCAAGCAGCAGATGGTCGAGATCGCGAAGGCCCTGTCCTTCGACGCGAAGGTCCTCATCATGGACGAGCCCACGGCCTCGCTCAACGACGAGGAGATCGAGGACCTCTTCGATATCATCAAGCAGTTGCGGTCCGAGGGCGTGGGTGTGGTCTACATATCGCACCGGATGGACGAGCTGAAGCGGATCTCCGATCGCGTGACAGTGATGCGCGACGGCTGCTACGTCGACACGCTTTCGACCGCAAGCACTTCGATCGACACGATCATCAGCCTCATGGTTGGACGCACGCTGTTCGAGACGGTCGATGTCCACAAGGACACCTCGGCGAACCCCGTGGCGCTCGAAGTGAAGGGCTTGAATCGGGGCCGCGCCATATGCGACGTGTCTTTCAAGGTCCGCCGGGGCGAGATACTCGGCCTCGCGGGCCTGATGGGCGCCGGGCGCACGGAGGTCGCGAGGGCCATCTTCGGGGCTGACCCGATAGACTCCGGCGAGGTGTTCGTGGCGGGGAAGAAGGTCCGCATCGCGGCGCCCTCCGACGCGGTCAGGCAGGGCATCGGCTACCTCTCGGAGGATCGCAAGCGCTACGGCCTGGCGATCGGCCTCGACGTCGAGACGAACGTAGTGCTCGCCACGATGCGGAGCTATCTGAACCGCCTCGGCGTCGTCAAGCAGAAGGAGACCCGGGCGACCGCCGACAAGTACGTCGCGGCCCTCAACATCAAGACCCCGGGCCTCAGGCAGAAGGTCAAGTTCCTTTCGGGGGGGAACCAGCAGAAGGTCGTCGTGGCCAAGTGGCTCGCCAGGGACTGCGGCATCCTCTTCTTCGACGAGCCGACGCGCGGCATCGACGTCGGCGCCAAGCACGAGATATACAAGCTCCTCAACGACCTCGCGGAGCAGGGCAAGGCGATCGTGATGATCAGCTCCGACCTCCCCGAGGTCCTGCGCATGAGCCATCGCATCCTGGTCATGTGCGAGGGGCGCGTCACGGGCGAGCTCCGGGGCGCGGAGGCGACGCAGGAGCGCATCATGCAGCTCGCTACCCAGAGGGAAGGCATGGTGGCC